>CAYGTH010000505.1:0-5584 GCA_964352745.1 uncultured Bacteroidia bacterium | reverse complement strand
CGCATTTCAGAAAAGAAAGCATCGGAACTTGAAATCTGCTTGCCCTTGTGTTTGACAAACATTTGTACTTCAACTTCATTGCGGTCATGGCTTTCAACAACAATCCCCCCGCCGGAAGTGCTGACATGCAGGTTGCCTGCCTGATTCATGGAAAAATTTTCTGTGAAGGTAGGCCTGCCGGATTGAGCAATACCCAGGTAGCCGAGCATCGTCAGGCATACGGCAAATGCGAACGTCGTCTTTAGAGAAAGAGATGTGAATTGTTTCATGGAATAGGAGTTAGGCACAGTGAATGAGATAGTGTGCTCTTTATAGACAGGATTATGCCCGGAAAGGTTGCACGATTATGCCCTGAACCATGGGTCATTCTTGCTGAATCAGGACTGACTGGCTAAACACTTGCTGAGACCGACTCTGAATTGAAATCCAGTACAAGCCAGAAGGGATTGTCGGGATTGTTAGTAAAGCGTCCTGTCCCGATACCGAAGTCAGTTTTTGTTGATTAATTACCTGGCCCTGGGCATTGATCAGACTTGCCCGAAAAGTCCCGGTTGGCAGGCCTTCTATGTGTACCTGGTGGCTTGCCGGGTTAGGACTCAAGGTCAGTTGTAAAGAGAATGTCTCCTCTTCCAGGCTACTGGCGATCAGCATTTCTTCCATTCCCAAACTCACGCTCACTGTATCAGGAACCGGCTTCCGCACCCGCAGGTAATCCAGGAAAATAGTTTGGCTACCGAGGAACGAGGAAACAATGAAATGAAAGCTGTTCATCTTGATTTGCGTAAGCTGGTAGGTAGAGTCGGTGCTACTGTTATCGGTCAGATTCGCAAAATGATCCAAGGTCAGAAAAGTATCCTGAATACCCGCGCGAATGCTTCCGGCTGTGAGCTGGTTTCTTGGAAATCTAATCACGGGGTACAATCCTTCTACCTGTATCCCATTTGATACGGTATCGAGCATCAATGCAACCTGATTCAGCGTATCAAATCCGAAGGATGACTGGCGGAAGATAATGCGTTGGATAGTCGAGTCGCCGCTGCTGAATCCCAATCCATTTGAGTTGGAAATCCTCGCCTGGAAATCAAAGTACACCTGGTCTGAAAACTTCATTGCAGTTCTGGCAAATTTGAAGCGGGGACCGGGATTCATGCCATTACTAGAATAGTTCAGGACGCCTTCAATGGGCTCAAAAGTCGTGTAACCACCGACGGCTTCCCATTTTGCAGGGTTGACGGTATCGGCAGCAAAATCATCAAAAAAGATAAAGGTGCTATCGCCATTTGCTACAGAATCTGCCATCTCATTTCCATAGTATAGCTGTAGCTCAAGCGTATCAGTTGCTGAAACAGCGGGGACACGAACCCAAATCACATTGACGGTATCGGTCGCAAGGCTATCCATAAAATACGGAAGCACATTACAAGCGGCATCCGTAATGCGCAAATCTGCTCCATTCGCAGCCAGTTTTCCAGCACTTACCAGTTCGCCGGTATTGAGTACAAAGCTGACTTGACAATCGGATAAGGCATCAGAAGAGGGGTTGTTGACAGAAATGGGGCGATAATAAGTCCAGCCGGTCAGGCAATTCTGAGCAAACAGACTGGAGGTAAGAACAAGCAGGACAATTGTCAGAAGGTGTTTCATGTGGATAAGGAATTGATAATTAAATGGGAATGATAAAAGTACACCAAAACATTCCTGTTTGAGAAACGATGTAAGCATATAGAAACCTTTTGTTTCTTTTGTGAATCGGCCTGTCAGGAGTACTTATTAGTCTCCTTTTCCTGGTTTATCGTAACTATTTTATTTCTGAGAGATTACGAATTATTGAGCGATCTGATCTTAAGGCTGCATATTTATTCCGAAAGTACTGAGTCGACTTGGTTATTTGCTCCTTCAAGCGTGATCAGTAGCATGAGAATACTTGAGCAAATCTCCTTGTTTTAGCTGATTATGGGGACAATTAACATGATGGAAGGCCACCCGTTCTCAAATTCATTTTCTCAATTTTTCGCTTGTTCAGCAATAACTGGGACGGTGAAGAAATGCATTTCCTCCTCATCGACAGATATGTATTTTTCCCATAAAAAAACTATATTAGGATAAAGACTCGCAAAGTAATATGGAATGGGACAGGGCTTCCTACATATTCGCAACCTGTTAAATAGGGCTGATCAGGGAGAGCGAAAAGCTCTTCAGGAAATCTATGGGCGGTATTACGATCGCCTGATCAGGTATGGATGTAGTATTGAGAATGATAGAGGATTGGTGCACGATACCATTCAGGATGTATTTGTTTGGCTGCTTCAGCATCCCGAAAAACTGGAATCTATTGATGATCTCGATACGTATTTGTTTAAGTGCCTGCGGCGAAATATGAGTTCCAACCTGCAAAGAGAAAGGAAACACAGAAACAATGCCGAGCTATTTCAGGAACATTCACAAAAGGACATATCTGTAGAACTCAGGCTGATCGAATCAGAAAACCTGAAAAATCAATCGGCCTGGCTTACCCATCAACTGGACCAACTCTCTTCTCACCAAAGGGAAGTGATCTATCTCAGGTTTTATGAAAATCTGTCCTACGATGAAATAGCGGAGATTTTTTCTGTAAGCAATCAGGTAGTCCGGAATAGTGTTTTCCGCGCCTTGAAGTCACTTCGGAAAAATGGAAAGCGCCATCCGCTGAAAGGGATATGTTTTCTTTTTTCATTTTTTCTATAACCCGCCTCCCCTGCCGTTCAGGATTCTGTACTAAAAAAAAAATACAAACAGGTATTACAAATAGGATACGCTTGTCCTCTTACTACCTCTAACAAATTAGTAAATGGATAAACCGTATCAATTTTACTCCCTGGAAGAACTTGCTGCTGATCCCTGCTTTCGGAAGTGGGCTTTGGATTCTGATGCTGAGACGTGTCTTTATTGGGGGGATTTTATCAAAAAATATCCCGATAACGCACCGCTTATTCACGAGGCAAAAGGCTTAGTTCAGGGCGTACATACTTATTTTGATACAGCAACTACGGATTCCCTTCAGGTGCAACATTACTTTGAAGAGGTTATCCACAGAGTAGATAATGAAGGTGCCCAACCTCAGGCTCTGGTAGTTACTCCCCTCTTCTCATTCAAAAAACTGGCAGTAGCAGCCTCGATCCTGTTGTTAATCGGATCGATAGGCTGGGTTTGGTTAGGCCAGTTGAATACCTACGAAACGTACTCGACAGCTTATGGGGAATGGAAAACGGTAAACCTGCCTGATGGTTCTACTGCTCGGTTGAATGCAAATTCAGCACTGAGATTTGCGGAAAATTGGGAGGAAGGAAGTGATCGGAAAGTTTGGTTGAAAGGAGAGGCATTTTTTGAAGTAGAAAAAAAACCAGCCACAGGAGCTAAGTTCTATGTGATCACCACTGATGTATCAGTTGAGGTATTGGGAACTTCTTTTAATCTACATAGCCGGGGAGAAAAAACAGAGGTGTTTTTGGAGGAAGGGAAAATCAGATTGGAAGCAGGTAGGCAGGAGACCTATATGTGCCCCGGAGATTTTATCTCATACTCCGCTGAAAAACAACAAATCACGGAGAAACGAAAAGCTGTAAATGAACTTCCCAGTTCGTGGAAAGACGGGGTCTTGATTTTACAGGAGAATTCTGTCCGGGATATATTTGATAAAATAGCGGAAATATATGGAGTTGAATTTCAGGTGAAAGACTCCCGGTTGCTGGAGTCTCATACCACCGTCCGTATTCCCATGGACAAATTGGAGATTGCCCTGCCCATTCTCGAAAAAACCCTTGGAACCCGTATTAAACAGCAGGGAAAGCACTTAATCGTCTATTAAAAAGCTGGAACAACATTGCAGTGTTGTCCCAGTCATCGAATATAAACACTAAAACTAAATCTCAAATTTATGAAACTTACTACTACTATCAAACCTCTCAGGGTGCTGCCAGCTATCCTGTTTCTGTGGTTAATGTTTCCGATCTCTGTGAGTGCAGATGCCGGAAAATTGGAGATTCGGTACGCTCAGGATCAACCGCTGGCAGATGTACTGGAAGAACTGGGAGAGAAATATCAGGTGTTTTTCTCTTACAATGCTGACCTGTTGACAAACGTTACGGTTGATTTCACTTATAGAGAAGGGGAATCGCTCAATCTGGTTATGGATCGGTTGTTGGGAACAACCAACTTTGCCTATGAAACCTATGGCGAAAAATATTTCGTCGTCTTCGAGAAAACGAAAGACGGTATTCGGGATGTTAAAAAACTAACGCGAAATATTAAACGGATTCAGGAGCTGGAAAGTAAAGGCAACCTGAATATCAGTCCTCAAAATGTGGGAACGATCGGCAAACTCAAAAGAACTGCCGAGTATATCACCACCAAAACGTTGGAGAAATCCTTATCGGGTACGGTCGTCGATACAGAAGGGCTTCCCCTGCCAGGGGCTACTGTTCGTGCCAAAGGAACCAATCAGGGAGCCCTTACCGATGATCAGGGAAAATTCACCCTTACTGTATCAGATGAAGTCACAACCCTGATTGTTTCTTATATCGGCTACGCCACACAAGAAGTCGAAATCGGAGGACGCTCGGTGATTGATATTGTCATGTCGGCAAGCGCCGCAACACTTGACGAGGTGGTTGTAACTGCCCTGGGTATTGAAAGAGACCGAAAAACCCTGGGGTATGCTACTTCTAAAGTAGACCCCAGTGAGTTTAATGTGAACCGAACCCCAAATTTCATGGACGCCCTTCAGGGGAAAGTAGCAGGCGTCAATATAACAAGTCTGGGATCAGGTCCCCAGGGTAGTAGCAAAATCAGGATACGAGGGGTTTCCTCATTTGGAAATAACAACTCACCTCTGATCGTGATCAATGGTATCCCGGTAGATAATACCTCCTTTGGAGTCAGTGGAGATGTGTCGGAAGTAGGAAGTAACAGACGGTCGGACAGCGGGGATGGCCTGAGTAGTATCAATCCTGACGATGTTGAGTCCATGACCATCCTGAAGGGAGCTGCTGCCGCTGCGCTGTATGGAGCCCGCGCTAAGGATGGAGTCATCATGATCACAACCAAAAACGGGACAAACAGTGATGGAGTAGAAGTAACCTATAACTCGAATTTCACCCACGGCACTCCGCTGGATTTTACTGATTACCAATACGAATACGGACAAGGAGAAGGCGGCGTACGGCCCAATGCACCCGGCCCCACTTCTGGCGTTTGGAGTTTTGGTGAGCCCGTAGGTGGGACGCAGATTCTATTTGATGGAATCGAAGTGCCCTATACCCCTACTCCCGGAAAAGTCAGAGACTATTACCGAAACAGTACCACCTTCATGAATACCCTGACCGTGGCAACGGGGGGGGCAAACGGAGGAATTAGTTTTTCCGCTGCAAACATGGATGCTACGGCTATTCTGCCGGGTTCGGACTTCAACAGAAAGACCATCAACGTGGGATTTACGCAGAAAATTAAAAAATTCACGGTTTCCGGAAATCTGAATTATTCTAATGAGAGCCGCACCAATCCCCCCAATATTGCAGAGCAGGATTACAGCCCGGTTGTGATTTATACG
>CAYGTH010000504.1:0-5610 GCA_964352745.1 uncultured Bacteroidia bacterium | reverse complement strand
TCTCCCGGCACCATATCGAAATAATTATCCGAAAACAGCCCTTCTTCTCCTTCCAGGGTCAGGTACACGTTTTTGGCAAATTTATCGCTGGTCAACTCAATGATCCATCCCTCACTGGTGCGGATCATTTTGGATTCAATTTGTGGAACAGATAATTCCAACTCCTTGGGCGGTGCGAAGTAGGCATAATTTCGGGACAGCTCATCTTTGCGATGACGGAGAATGACCTGCACTGCGTAGCGGGACAGCTCCTGGTCCGGAACCAACTCGGCGAGTGGTTTTTCCCAATACAGCTGGCTACTATTCGCAGCCAGATTCAGGCGGATCATTTCTTCCCGCACCGTATCGGCCGTCACGACATCATAGATGCGTAAGGTAATCCCACAGGGTATTTCTTTCAACAAGTCAGAGACCGCAAATACCTGAAGCGTATCGTCTTTGACCAGCGGGGAGACCAGTACAGGGGCATAGGCTTTCCGGGCAAAATAATGGAGTGCTTTCCAGCGTCCATACGAATCTCTGCCTGCCCAGGAAGCTACCGGCCAGCAATCATTGAGCTGCCAGTACAAGGTTCCCATACAATAAGGCATGGCCCGCCGCTGCGCTTCTATCCCCGTTTTCATGCCTTCTGCCTGCAATAATTGGCTCAGGTAGAGAAAATGCGGAAAGGAATCGGGCATTTGATAGTCCCGCTCCATATAGGTACGAATGAGTTGATTGCCCCGGGGATGTTTCTGGTGCGTGGTCATCACGTCAGATTCAATATCCCAGTCTTCTTCGATGGAAAAACTCTTGATCGTCGCAAGTTCCGGAAATGACTGAAAGCCATATTCACTCATGAAACGAGGCACATTTTCCAACAGGGTATCAAATGGCAATTCATCATGCCACACCCCCCAATAATGTGAATCTCCCTCTGTATTGCTACGCGCATCGCCACGACCATAGCGGGGAGAGGAGGGCCAGTAAAAGGCTCCGGAATCATGAGCAGCTACTGCTTCGGGCAGCACCTTATGGAAAATATTCTGGTAGTCATTCCAGATACTTTTGCGCTGCGCTTGGGTGAAGGCATCTTGCCAGCCCCAATTATGCCAGCCTTCGTCGATTTCATTATTTCCACACCACAAAGCGATCGAAGGGTGATTCCGCAATCGACGGATATTATCCACTGCTTCTTGTTTTACATTTTCCAAAAAAGCAGAATCTCCGGGATACATCGCACAGGCAAACATAAAATCCTGCCACACCAACAGTCCATTCTCATCACAGAGGTCATAAAAGATATCTTCTTCGTAGATACCGCCCCCCCATACCCGGAGCATATTCATATTTGCTGCAACGGCATCGGCGATCAGGTCTTCGTATTTTTCCTGAGTAACGCGGCTCAGGAGATTGTCTTGCGGAATATAGTTTGCGCCTTTCATGAAAACCGGTACCCCATTGACCCGTGCAAAAAAGGTTTCTCCCTCGGCATCGGGTTCAATAACCCACTCGATAGTCCGGAGGCCAATCCGATCAGTCGTCCGATCCTGAATTTGATCTTCGACCCACAATTCTCCAGTAACCTCATACAAATAGGCATCTCCCAATCCATTGGGCCACCATCTCCGGGGGCGTTTGATCTCAAATAACACTTCGTAGGTATGAATCCCCGGTGCCAGGAGCACCTCAACTTCTGCCTCATCAAATTTGCCATCAATCCGAAGCGTAGCAGTCTGCTCGAGGGTAGATTCTATTTCAAAAATAGCTTTCAGAGAAGCTTGTTTCCGGTCCAGGCTATCCTGCCGGATGTGGAGATTGGTAATCCGGGCATTGTCCCATACTTCCAGGAGTACAGGCCGCCAAATTCCGGAGGTAACAAAACGTGGGCCCCAGTCCCATCCGTAGTGATAGGGTGCCTTTCGGGTCATCACCCGCATATCAGTTGGGAGTTCATACCCAAGGGCATCCCATGCGGGTTGCACCGTTTTGATCGGCGAGGGAAATTCGATTCGCAGGGTATTTTCTCCCAGTTTGAGAAAAGGCTTGATTTCCCGCTTCCATTCCCGAAACATGTTGTCTGCAGAGAGCACGGGCTCTTCATTCAACAACACATGCGCATAGGTATCCAAGCCTTTGAATAACAACTCAATGTGCTGCTTCTCCAATAAAGTCTCATCCACCTCAAAAGTGGTATAATACTCCCAGTCTTCTTTCTCAATCCACTGTAGGGTGTCCTCGTTGGACCGATAAAAAGGATCTTCTATACTGCCATTTTCCAGTAAGGCCCGATGTACGGTACCAGGAACCACAGCAGGCTGCCACTGTTTGTCCCCCTTCTTTTTAAACTTCCAATTGCCGGTTAATTCCAGCGTAGCAGAGAATGGCGTTGACGTGCAGGAAACAAGCATAGTCGACAATAAAATGGGTAATATGGTGAGTATTGGGGCTCGCATGAGGCCTCTTGGTTAGCTAGCAAATATTTAGTCCAGGTTAACATCTGTGCTTTGAGCCGCAAGCAGCAAATCTCGCACCCGTTTTTCCGAGGTTACTTTTCGTTCATATTCCGGGAGTCCCGGTGTGCCCATATAGACACGGGGATTCGTGAATTTCATCCCGCTCGCGATATTATGTCGAGCGCTGACATGGCATTCTGTTACCCCGGTCAAGGTAATCAGGTCCCTGATATTTTCTTCATTTACGCCGCCACCCGGCATAATGGATATCTTGTCTCCGGCTCGCTCTACGAGTTGGCGAATCAGGGACCGGCCTTCATAAGCAGTCGCCTCCTGTCCGGAAGTCAGTAGTCTGTGAACGCCTGTTTGTAACAGAGCGTCCAGCGCTTGTATGGGCTCAACTGCCATATCAAATGCCCGATGGAAGGTTACCTCTAATGGCCCTGCCAATTCGACTAACTTTCGGGTACGGGCTACATCAATGTGTCCTTCGGCTGTAAGCAGGCCCAACACAATCCCACGAATATTTAATTTGCGGAGGTGCTGAATATTTTCAGCCATGGTCTCGAATTCCAATTCGTCATACAAAAAATCGCCTCCTCTTGGCCGTACCATCACCATGACATCACATCGGGTATGTCGACAGACCGTTTCTATCATTCCCCAACTGGGTGTGGTTCCGCCTTCGACGAGGTTATCACATAACTCTACCCGGTGTGCGCCTCCGGCTTCGGCGATCTGTGCAGAAGCAACTGAGTCAATACAGACCTCCAACCTAAAATCCGCCATTGTATTTGATTCGTATGCCTTTTCCAACAAAAATTGATTATCTCAATTGAAATTAATAAACAGACAGATTTGAGTATAAAGATCATAGGCCATATCTATTAGATAATCAACAGCATGCCATCTCACTACTTAAATCTGTCCTACTACTTACTTATTCCCTATTATGATAGGCGGCTTCCTGCTTTAATCATTCGGTTTCCCCCTTCCTGATCGTACACGGCATAATCAAAGCCGGGTTGAATACAGTAGCTCCCGTATTCTCCTTGCTTATTCAGTGCCAGAAATCCGACTTGTATCTCCTTATAATCAGGGTTTTTACTGATTACCCGTTCTACTGCCAGGCGACATGCTTCTTCCGGTGAATGTCCCTGCCGCATCAATTCCACTACGAGATGGCACCCGACTACCCGAATTACCGCCTCCCCCCAACCGGTGGCACAAGCGCCTCCGATTTCATTGTCCACAAATAATCCTGCACCAATAATCGGCGAATCCCCTACTCTTCCGTGGAGTTTCCAGGCTGCCCCACTCGTTGTGCAGGCACCCGAAAGATTGCCTGCTTCATCCAACGCCAGCATTCCGATCGTATCGTGGTTTTCGACATTGATCTCCATCTTGACAGACTCCGGCTGCTTTTCGAGCCAGTTCCGCCACTCTTCCTCAGATTCCGGAGTCAGAAGGTTTTCACGGGTAAATCCATTTGCTTCTGCAAACTGCAAAGCCCCTGCCCCTACAAGCATGACATGCGGTGTTTTTTCCATCACCATTCGGGCAACGGAAATCGGATTTTTGATATGTTGCAAGAAGGCTACAGATCCACAGTCCCCTTTTTCATCCATAATACAGGCATCAAGGGTCACATTCCCCTCCCGGTCAGGCCTGCCACCAAACCCAACGCTGCGCATCTCAGGATCTGATTCCGTTACGCGTACGCCAGCTTCCACAGCATCTAATGAGCGTCCTCCTTTTTGTAAGACTTCCCAGGCTCCTTCATTCGCTGCAATTCCATGATTCCAGGTAGAAATTACCAAAGGTTTATTCACTTTCCCCGAAGCCGGTTTTTGCGCACAAGCCTTTAGCAGACCTGCGGAAAGTGCCGCTCCCATAGCCCCTAGTTTGAGAAATCTCCTTCGCGAAGTCATATCCTAATTAGATTGTTTCGATTAGATTCGGCACACCACTTTTCATGTGGAACCGTTATAAGCAAGCAAGCGGTAATGAATCAATGTGCAAACTCCATTTATATCAGCGGGTAATGAAATGCGTAAAAAATGAACTTCTTTTCGGATCACTACTTCGGCAAATATTACCCTTTTTTCCGGTTTTTTCCACAAGTTAGATCAATAATGTTCGCCTTTCCCGAACGAATCATATAATTTGGTTTTCTTTGTGCTCATTCAAAAAATGTAAGCGAAGGTCTCATGGCGAGCAGGTAGATTGGTTCCTCAACCGGCCTCAACTGATTTAGCCCCATCATAGATAAATTGATTATTTATTGAAATAATACTGGTAACCTGTATGTATTCATCAAACAAGATACCAATCAGGTATTCGTACCTGTTCTGTTTTTTGTAAATTGCAATATGGCAGACCCGAATTCATCAAGAATCATAACTCGGAAGGATGAAAAGGGTTCTAACATTTTCTTATCTTACTACTACCCATTGTCGCGAAACATGATTCGAAGAAACCCAACGAACATGAAACTACTTCAACTTCCTCTCACCATTCTGATACTCATTATTTTGTGCGTTCCCCATGCACAGGCACAGGCGGGTAAGAAAGGGAAGCGGTTTAAGCTCCTGAATGCCAAAGAAACCGGCGTCGATTTTGTCAACCAACTTACTGATGAAAAAGACCGCAATATTCTCATCTACTCTAATTTTTATGGCGGTGCGGGAGTAGGAATTGGCGACCTTGACAATGATGGTTTGCAGGATCTGTTTTTTGCGGGCAATATGGTTCCCGATCGATTGTATAAAAATACCGGAGACCTCCATTTTGACGATGTTACAACGAGCGCAGGCATCGTAGCCAATGGCGGCTGGTCCACTTCTGTCGTCATGGCGGATGTGAATCAGGATGGTTGGTTGGATATCTACGTTACCCGGGAATTGTATGACGACAAGCGAGACCTCCGCAAAAACCTCCTGTACATCAATCAGCGGAATATGACATTCAGCGAAGAGGCAGAAGCCTACGGAATCGCAAATGATCACCGTACCCGCCATGCTACTTTTCTCGATTATGACAAAGACGGGGATTTGGATTTATTTCTCCTGAATCAACCTCCAAATCCCGGTAACTATTCCAAACTTAAGGATATGGACCTCAAGCAGACGCTATTCAGCCCGCGTTTGCTCAGAAATGATCGCGGAAAAGGACA
>CAYGTH010000503.1:0-5642 GCA_964352745.1 uncultured Bacteroidia bacterium | reverse complement strand
GTACCAGACCAACCAACAAATCCTCAGTTACCTCGCTCTCAAGCACGAGCTTCCGGCGCAAATTCTGGCGTACCGAAGCCTGCAAAAACTTAAATCTACCTATGTCGATGCCCTGCCTAAATTGGTGAATCCCAAAACAGGCCGTTTGCATACGACCTATGGACAACATATCGCCGTAACGGGTCGCTTGAGCTCGGTCAATCCCAACCTGCAAAATATTCCGATCCGGACTGCGGATGGGCGGGAAGTCAGAAAGGGATTTATTCCTCGAGATGAGAACCATGTCCTGCTCTCTGCTGACTACTCTCAGGTGGAGCTGCGCATCATGGCGACCATGAGCAAGGACCCAAATATGATGGAGGCTTTCCAGCAACATGAGGACATTCACCGGGCCACGGCAGCACGGGTATTTGGCGTCAACCCGGAGGAGGTTACTTCCGAACAACGCTCCCGCGCCAAGACGGTCAACTTTGGGATCATTTATGGAATTTCCGCTTTTGGCCTGAGCCAGCGCATGGGCATCAGCCGGACGGAAGCCAAGGATATTATCGATACTTATTTTGAACAATATCCCCGCGTCAAAGCCTATATGGATGAGTCGATCGAACTCGCACGCGAAAAAGGCTATGTAGAAACCTACTTTGGTCGCCGCCGCTACCTTGCAGATATCAATTCCAAAAATGGAACTGTCCGCAGCTTTGCGGAGCGAAATGCCATCAACTCACCGATCCAGGGTACGGCTGCCGACCTCATCAAGATCGCCATGATCAAGATTTTTGCTGCCATTGCCGATGAAGGACTGCAATCCAAAATGGTCTTGCAGGTGCATGATGAATTGATTTTCGATGTGCATACCTCCGAACTCGAGAAACTCAAGGAAATCGTTCGGGAAAACATGCTAAATGCAGTTGCCTTTGACGTGCCGATGGAAGTGGAGATGGGGACGGGACAGAACTGGTTGGAGGCGCATTAAAGAAGTCGCCTGGATATTGGCCAGGCGACTCATGGATGCTACCGAGAGTCGCCTGGCCAATGGGTAAAGCTTCACACACTTCATTCGAAGTACGTACTCAAGAGGGGGGGCGAATCCAGGATAAGTCGAGACAGTAAGAAAATGAGATCTCTCACTCCATTGTATTGCGTTCGAGATGATATCCGGCTTGGCTGACACCTACACCTACCTACTGACTCCTTTTCCCTACTCCACCATTCCCCGCACAAATTCCAGAATCATCCCATTGATATTCTCCAGCGATTCGTGGGTCCAGCCGCCGATGTGGGGTGAAAGGATGACATTTTCACGGGCGAATAGGTTTTCATATTGTCCGCGCTGCGTGGGCGTGAGGGTGTGTAGCTTTTCATTAGGGAAGACATCGAGGGCTGCGCCAGTAATCTGACCCCTATCTAGCGCTGCAATCAGCGCATCGAAATCGACGACAGGGCCTCTTGCAAGATTCAGCAGCATGAAAGGTTTATCAAATCCCGCAATGCGCTCCGGGTTGATCCAATGGCGGGTTTCGTCGGTCAGGGGTACGTGCAGCGTCAGGATATCCACCTGTTCGTAAATGCCTTCCAGGGTACTTTCCTCCACATGGTCATGGCCAAATCCTGATTTATATTTGTCATAAGCCAGCACCTTGCAGCCAAATCCAGCTAATCGCTTCCCCACCGCACTGCCGGTATTGCCATAGCCAATAATACCTACGGTTTTACGGGTGAGTTCACTGCCGCGATTTTCCTCTCGCTTCCATTCAAATTTGCGTACTTGCCGATCCGTGAGGTGGATGTTATTCCGCAGGGCCAGCAGCATGCCGAGGGTTTGCTCCCCCACCGCATCTGCATTGCCGCCTTTTGTATTGCGAACGAGAATGCCCTGACTTTCCAGGTATTCCACATCGATATGATCCATCCCTACCCCGGCGCGTATGACCATTTTTAGGTTGGGGGCCAATGGGGCCGTCTCCCGATCCATACGAATTTTGCTATTCATGATCAGAATTTCGCAGGGACCGAGCTGAGAGCTTACCTCATCCGGGCTCGCATCTACCAGATACTCCATGCTCACCGGCAATTGGCGCAGGGCATTCAGGAATTTCTCAGGAAAATGGTCAATCACAAGAACGTGCATAGCCTATGGTCATTATGGGATTCCTTATGTAAATTTGTCCTTACTAACATAAGCAAAGTCCTGATTATCCTCTGCCTCCTATGGAAAAAATTCAACTGATTTTTCTGATTGCCAGTCTAAACATCTCAGTCCTCACTGCTCAGCAAATATCCCCATCTCCCCTTGTAGAAGCAGCCCGCACTGAAGTATCTGCCTTATGTACCGAAGAGATGGCGGGTCGCGGGTATGTGGATGGCGGACATAAACTGGCCGCCGATTACCTTTCTGAGCGATTTCAGGAGATTGGGTTGACAGAAGTGCCTGGCAGTGGTGCGGATCAGACGCCTTACCAGCAGTCCTTTCTGATTCGGATCAATTTGGTTTCAGATGCGACCTTACAATTAGGCAATACGACCTACACGCCCGGCGACGACTTTATCGCAAACGCCCTGAGCGGAGCAGGAGAAGGCACCTACAAAATCAAGGATTTGGGGTATGGCCTGAAAGCGAAGGCTTCTGTCCGCGGAAAGGTAGCCATCATTCGGGATGGTTGGCCGGAAGAATTCACGAATAATACAGGCAAAAAAGCCAAGTACAGCAGCATGGCGCAGACAACCGACCGAATTGCAGCGCTGGTTCCGTATGAACCTGCAGGCATTATCGTGCTGAAGAAAAAACTTACCGCCAGTTTTCGGTCTGACAAACTCGCCTTCCCGGTATTGGAACTCAAAAAGGACTTGTATCAAAAAGGAAATAAGCAGGCAAAGCTATCTGCAGCCGCCTCAGTTGAAGTGGTTCGCACGCAAAATGTGATCGGGATGCTCGAAGGCAGCGTTTCTCCGGATACCGTCATTGTCATTTGCGGGCATTACGACCATTTGGGAAAACTCGGACCAGCCGTATTCGCTGGAGCGAATGACAATGCTTCTGGGATCGCGATGATCCTGTCTATGGCGGAGCATTTCGCACAGCCGGAAAATCAACCTCGCTATTCGCTCTTGTTTATAGCGTTTGGTGCAGAAGAAACCGGACTCGCCGGTTCGCGGTATTATGTAGAGAATGATCCCCGTATTTCGATAAAACGCACCCATTTTGTGCTCAACCTCGACCTGATGGGAAATGGGATAGATGGGGTCACGGCCGTAGGCGGCAAGGATTATCCAAAACATTTTGATCAATTAGTCGCGGTCAATGAAGAAATCCAGGCAGTTCCTAAAGTCAAGTCCCGCGCCAATGTACCGAATAGTGACCATTATTTTTTTCTGGAGCAGGGCGTACCAGGATTCTTTATCTATACCCTCGGCGGTCCCCCTCATTATCATGATGTCAATGACACCCCTGCCAATCTGGAGTTTTCTAAATTTGAGGAGGTGCGGGAGTTGTTGATACGGTTTATTGAGAGGTTGTGAATGTAGGAGGAGCCTGATTGAACACGGAGGCACGGAGACACAGAGGCAAGTTCAAATTCAAGGTTCAAGCTCAATTTCAATAAAAAACGCTTCTTCCTTGGCAAGAGACAAAGCGGATTGAACGCAGAGACACGGAGGCGCAGAGAAAGCTTGGTGGCTTGGCGTGAGAAAAAGAGGAATTGAACACAAAGAAGCAAAGCACCTGTGGCGGGACTTCTCGAAATGGAACACAGGCACGGACACAGAGGCAAATTCAATTAAAAGCTCTTCTTCCTTTGGGGGATTGTTTTCACCACTCAGGCACTCAGGCACGGAGTACACACTAAGCGGAAGCTCCGAATGTGGTATTCCTTAGTGCTTCCTTTGTGAGCTCAGTGGCTGAGTGGTAATACCCGACACCTCCTTCGCGGCTTGGCGACTTTGCGTGAGATAAAGAGGGGCCTAATACACCAATATTTGCGAACGCTGATGTTCTCCTACCTCCAGCCAGTAAGTGCCGGGAGGCAGATCAGGGATATTGATTTCCCATTGGGTGTGGCCTGCTGCTTCTTGCCTTTCCTGCCGAAATACTTCTCGCCCTACTGCATCTATGATCCGGACTTGTACAACACGTTCCTGCGTACCGAGGAATTGTGTCCAAATCGTCCCGGTTCGGGCGACAGGATTGGGGTAAGCGGAAAAAGAAGTAAGGCCGAGGCGCTGAGCAGTGCCTTGTGGGGTCAGATTCGGAGTAGCCGTTTGCAGGCCGGGCGTTTCCGCCAGTTTATTACCATCGGGCACCCAGTTATCGAGTCGGAGGACAAACAGCCCATGCGCCTCGTCTGAAGCCAGAATATTTCCAGAAGGCAGAAAGGGATACACGCCCCAACAGCCTTTATACCCCCCATAATCGGTATTGCCGGGTTCCGTATCATAATACCCTACTCTGTTTGGAAACAAGGGATCCGAAACATCATAGACCTGTACGCCGTCGTGGTAATAGGATACAAATGCCAGATCATCCCGAATAAAGGGATTGTGTGCAATTGAAGTGGTCACAGCTGGGGCCAGCAAAGTGGATTTAAAAGTACTCACAATGCCCATATTCGTCGGGTCGCTTACATCAAGCACCCGCATAGGGCGGTCATGGCTTTCATCGGCGAATACCAGAAAGTCGCTGTTGTCTGTCAACCAACTGCTATGGTTATAGCCCTGGTTGGGATAGGAAGTGATATTCCCGAGCAGGACGGGTACTTTCGGATTCGTAAAGTCATAGACATAGAGGCCATTAAATCCATGAGAGCAGTAAGCGATATTGTTTCGCACGTACACATCATGTACGTAGCCTCCTGGCAGTGCAACGCTCGACAGGAGTTCCGGTTTGGCGGGATTCCTTGACAAATCCATCACGATCAGGCCATTGTTACGCGTATCGGTTCCGGGCAGGTAAATCCGCGCATTGTACTCATCTATGAAAATATTATGTGCTCGCTGAAAGTAGGTATGATCATCATGCACCAGGGATACCTGATGGGGCATTTTGTCTAAATCAAATACCTGAAGGCCACTTTTCCCTTTGTTACTCGTCTCATCCGCAACGCCGTAGGCATAATTTTTATAGGTTTTATAATCACGCCAAAGGCTATTGGTATAGCCGCCGGGGATGTGATCGATCAGGATGGGATTAGTCGGGTCAGTAACATCTATGAACATAGTGCCTTCCAGCGTCCCCATAATGGCATATTCGCCTTCGTCATTAGCATACCCCCACACGTCATTATAGGAAAGGCCACCCGACTTGGAAGGGAGGGCATTGTCATCATAGTTGGAAAGCAGGAGCATATTTTCAGCAATTTGGGCGGGCAGACTGCTGATGCCGATGCACAATAGAAAGAGGAGATTTCTTTTCATGGGAATAGAGGCTTAGGGAGCAAATTACAGAATATGCTTCGCCCGGACAAGAGAAAACAGGTGGCGGAGGAATCTTCTATGCTTTGCTCAAAACCCTGTTTGGGGCTGGGGGATTCCGGATAACATTTCAAAGCTACGCAATGAAATATTTCCGGAATGACGGTTTTATTTGTTGACCATTCCTAAGTTCGACTTTCGCCAATTCAATTGTTCAACCCTACCGAGGATCTCCATCA
>CAYGTH010000502.1:0-5659 GCA_964352745.1 uncultured Bacteroidia bacterium | reverse complement strand
CGCTGCGCTTGCTGTCCCCCACCGTCCGGCGCTCCAAGCCAGCGCGTGGGGGACACAATTCCTGGGGACACCTTCCCTCTCTTCTTCGATCTTCTTTCTCCCTCTCTCCTGACTCCTGCCCCCTCTCTCCCCTGCCCCCTCTTCTCACCTCTTCATATACGCTTCGTCGTGGTTAAATATCGTATTGGTAACCATGGTCAAAGCTGCCGTTTGGACTGCTTCGAGGTCTTTATTAAATGGTAATTCTCCCACTTGCATGAGGCTGTCTGCTTCGGCGGGGTGTTGCCCAAAATGACTGCGCTGGCTTGCGTAGAATTTGCTTAACAGAGCTACTTCTTTCGGTTTAGGGAAACGGCTTGTAATCGACACAAAAGCATATTCAATCTGGGCTTCGGGGTCTTCGCACCCTGCTCGCTGAACTTTTTCAGCCATAGCGCGCGCCGCTTCTACAAACTGGGTTTCATTGAGTAAGACCAATGCCTGAAGCGGCGTATTTGTATTTTCGCGTTTGACGGTACACACCGTCCGATTGGGGGCATCAAAGGCCGTCATCACCGGATGTGGAACCGTTCGTCGAATGAAAGTGTACAGGCTTCTTCGGTAGAGGCTGTCCCCTTTAGTCATTTTGTAGCGCAGGAGTTTGGGCGAGAAGCTCGTTTTCTCAATCCACAAGCCATCTGGCTGATAGGGTTTCACGCTATGGCCGCCTACTTCCCGTACCAATAAGCCACTGGCGGCAAGGGCATTGTCCCGAATCATTTCCGCAGGCAGGCGATAGGCCGGTCCCCTTGCGAGCCAGGTATTTTCGGGGTCTTTTTCCAGGTCAGTGGGATTCACTGCGGAAGACTGCCGATAGGTTGCCGACATCACGATGGTCTTGAGTAACCAGCGGAGGTTCCAATCTTCTTCCACAAATCGAGCAGCCAGCCAATCGAGTAATTCCGGATGAGAAGGCAGTGCGCCCTGCAAGCCAAAATCCTGGGGCGTTTTTACCAGGCCTTTTCCAAATAGCATTTGCCAATATCGATTGACCGTTACTCGTGCGGTTAGGGGATGCTTGCCATCGAATAGCCATTGGGCGAGTCCCAACCGGTTGCGGGGCAAGCTGTCAGGAAAAGGCGGCAAAGCTGCTGGCGTACCGGGCAATACTTCATGCATCGGCGAATCATATTCGCCACGGTTATAGACAAACATTGGCCTGGGCGCTTGCATCTCTTCCATGACCATCATCACGGGAAGGCTGTCTTGCAGGGTGAGTTTTTCTGTTCGGACTGCACGGAGCGCTTCCCATTTTTTGCGGGTCGTTCGATCCGCCCGGGCTTTCCAGGCTGCCCATTCTTCGGGATGCGGATTGGGCTCCAATCCGGCAGCAGCTGCCACCTCAAAAGGAGCCAGTTCCCGTTTATACAGCTTAATTTCATCTATCCAGCCTTGAAATACCCCATTGTCTCCACTGGCGCTACTATAGGAACTCCCCAGTCGGAGCGGTCGGTCGGTTGGGCCCTGAAAGGCATATTTGAGGGGTAATATACTTTTACTGAGTTGGTCCCGGACGATGTGTAATTCACTGGGCTCTCCATTCACATATAAGCCAATCCCGGCAGCTTTCCCAGAGCCATCATAAGTAAGCGCTACGTGCACGGGTTCATTGCGACAGAGGGAATCCAGGGTACGTACCTCAATAGAATTATGAAAATAAGAACTGATCAACCGAACCTGAAGGCGATTTTCCGTATCCAATTTCAAATCCCATCCCCGCCACCATTGGTTTTTATTCCCGGTATTGCCCATGATCGTTTGGGTCTGTTCGTCTTTGGGCCGGGTCGTCTGAATCCATGCCTCCGCAGAAAAAGGATCGGTCAATTCAAATAGCCCTGCTTCCTGCAGTTCAACACGCGTGTATTCATCCTCAAACAATATCGCTTTCCCTACTTTCCCTGGCGCCAACACAGGCTCCCCATTTGCCCGGCTCGGGCGGTATTGATCAAAGACCCAGATGTCTCTGTATTTCACAGGCTTATTTTCCTCTCCCTTTTTGGGTTTAATCTTCTCTTTGGTTTTGTGCCAACGATCGAATCGATAGTGGTGAATCAGATCTTTGGGCTTAAATGATGCTGTGATCTCCTTCACAAATTCCAGCTGCGCTGCAATCGAATCCCGATGCAGGCGGTAGCCGCGTTCCTGCTGGTCAATTTCTCCCTGCAAGCTATCCAGCACCGTTTCAGTACGCGCATCGTGCAGCGACATTAATGGTCCAAAATTCCCGTCATTCCCCGACATGCCCAGCTCCTCTACATTGTTAAAAAACCCAGCCATCTGGTAATATTCGTCCTGGGTAATCGGGTCAAACTTGTGGGTATGGCAGCGCGCGCAGCCCAACGTAAGGCCCATAAAGGCAGTCGCGGTGGTTTCGGTTCGGTCAAATACGTGATTCAGGCGACCTTCCTCGGGAATGGCTCCTCCTTCCGAGGTCATGGGGTGATTGCGATGAAAGGCAGTTGCCAGCTTCCGGTTTTGGTTCTTTTCAAAATCGCCCGTATCCGGCAAAAGGTCACCGGCCAATTGCCAAACCCCAAACTGATCATAAGGCATATTTTCCCGAAAAGCCCGAATCACCCAATCCCGCCAGGGCCACATAATCCGGTAACCATCTGCATGCAATCCATGCGAATCGGCATAGCGGGCGATATCCATCCAGTCCATGGCCATTCGTTCGGCATGCGCGTCGGTTTCGAGCAATCGATCCACCACTCGCTCATAAGCGCCGGTGCTGGTATCTGCCAGAAACGCCGCGATCTCTTCCAGTGTGGGCGGCAGACCCGTGAGGTCCATGGTTACCCGCCGCAAGAGACGTTCGGAACTGGCCTCCTGGGCAGCTGTTAATCCTTGCTGCAACAAACTCGCACGAATAAACCGATCAATGGGTTGATGCGCTCCATCCGGTGTCGGTTGCGGCGGCGTGGGGGCTTCCGGTGGCAAAAAGGACCAATGTTTTTTCCATTTCGCACCTTGGTTTATCCATTTGATGAGTAGGGCTTTTTCCGTGTTTGTCAACTGGAGTTGAGACTCCGGCGGCGGCATTTGTATTTCCGGATCAGCATTTAGAATTCGCTCGACCAATACACTCTTATTCGCATTTCCCTTGACGATCGCATGCCCTGCACCGCTAGACAAGGCCGCAAAAGCGCCTGCCTCCGTATCCAACCTCAATTCTGCTTCCAAGCTATTTTCATCCGGGCCATGACAGGCATAGCAGCGATCCGACAAAATCGGGCGCACGTGGAAATTGAAGTCAATCTCTTCCGGCAAATCGGCATAGGCAGCCTCTACCTCAGGGGGCATTTCCACCGAGCATGACAGCCCGCACATCAGGCCCAGGCAGCAGGCCATATTCCGTATTGTAGCAAGTAGTTTCATATGCTCTTTCAAGATACAGAAATTGCGGGAAATGGGGGATAAATAGGGTATAAGCTCATTCAATTTCTCAAAAAAAATCTCACCCCATGCATTATCGGCAACCTCCCCGTGTCTTTAGATCAGGGAAGCGTCAATACATCGGTGCTGATTTGCCAGCATCAAGGGCTCGACTCCTATCTATCATTCACTAACGATTATTGATTATGAAGACTTTTTTGATTGTACTAATGTTTACCCTCGGGAGTAGTTTCGGTTTTGTCAGTCATGCTCCGACTCCTGGCGAAATGGCTCCGGAGATTGCCCTCACCAATCCCGATAACGAACTCATCAAGCTTTCTTCTTTGAAAGGCAAAGTCGTATTACTGGATTTTTGGGCATCGTGGTGCAGACCTTGCCGTGCGGAAATTGCCCAAACTGTGCTCCCTGCTTACAAGCATTACCAGGACAAGGGATTTGAGGTCTATGCCGTTTCTCTCGACAATCAGGAAGGCGCCTGGAAACAAGCCATCAGCTCCCAACAACTCCCCTGGGTCAATGTTTCTGACCTGAAAGGTTTTCAAAGTGCTGTTTTGCGGGACTATCCCATGAATAAAATTCCCTCTTCCTTTTTGCTGGATGAAGAAGGCCGGGTGATTGCCGTTGATTTGCGGGGGCAGGCTTTGTGGAATAAATTGGAAGAAGTGTTGAATTAGCGGGGAAGAGAGGTCTGGAAAGAGGGGTCGGGAGTCAGGTTAAATTCATCTTGTGGACCTTGTGGAATGCGTCATCCCGAACGAGTCATATTGAGTCGAAATATGAAAATTAGTCTCCAAACACTCAATACATACAATATTAGCATCCTTACAAATTCCTATTGCCTACGGCCGATTCACATATTCATAGCCAATTGATTGCCGATTGCGTAGCGGGTGACCGCCAGGCGCAGCGTCGATTGTACCATCAGTATGCGAAAGCCATGCTCAACACTGCCTACCGGATTGTCAACAATCGGCAGGAGGCAGAGGATATCCTGCAAGAAGCGTTTCTTGCGGCTTTCCGGTCCCTGCATGGCTTTCGCGCTGAGGCGCAATTCGGGGCCTGGCTCAAACGGATTGTGATCAATCAGGCAATTAATTCTCTCAAACGGAAGCAATTGTTATACATCGGTCTGGACGAAGAGATACATGATGTTCCCGATGCCAATACGCCCTATGACAGCGAAGAGTTGGAGTTGGAGGTACAACAGGCGCAGAATGCCCTGCTACAATTGCCGACGGGATACCGAACTGTATTTTCTTTGTACGTACTGGAGGGCTACGACCATGCGGAGATCGCCGAGGTGCTGGGAATCAGTATTTCGACTTCTATTTCCCAACTGAGCCGTGCCAAGCAAAAAATCAGAATTTTATTAGCCAATACGCATCATCATGGACAACCTCGAAAAATGGTATAAGGACCATAAAGAAGCCTTAGATACCTTAGAGCCCGGTCCGGAAATATGGGCTGGGCTGGATACCCGTCTCTATTCCAATCCACGGAAGGGATATTCCTGGCTTTCCGGCGGTGCCGTGATCCTGGTTCTGTTGCTGTTTGTGGGATTGGCGACTTACCGATACGATTATGCATCGAAACAGGGAGCGGATCGCTTGCCCGATATCAGCCTCGTATCTCCCGAGGGAAAAACCGTTGCGCTCTCTTCTCTAAAAGGAAAGGTTGTCCTCCTGGAGTTTTGGGCGTCCTGGTGCAATGTATGTCGCGAAAAAAATTGCGATGATCTCTTACCGATATACGATGCCTACAAAAGTCAGAATTTTGAAATTTACGCCGTCTCGCTCGACAGTGTTTCCGACCAATGGCTACTCGGCATCGAGCGGGATAGCTTGCCCTGGATACAGGTTTCCGACCTCAAGGGATTTGCCTCTCCCGTCTCGCAATCCTATGGAATCGACCGCACCCACACCACTTTTTTATTGGATCAAAACCACCAGGTTATCGGCAAAAACCTCAGTCGGGAAGAGTTGGAACACAAACTGAATGCCTGCTTTCGGGCGGAGTGAGGCACACAGTTGCCCGCTATACCCTTGTCTCCCAACGGCCCAACTGTTTTACACAGCACACCCGAATTCCATATCGATGCTTTTGGCAGTGATAGACAAAGTCACCCGCTATTCTGTCTTTTGATATTTCAGCTATCCACTAATTGGATTATTCTCCCCTAAATGAGGTGAGAAAACAATCATGAAATGAACGATCGGATGGATAA
>CAYGTH010000501.1:0-5663 GCA_964352745.1 uncultured Bacteroidia bacterium | reverse complement strand
CTTTGCCCTATTTCAAGCATATCTGGCAGCTAAATAATGTTGAAAATGGCGAAAGCCAAACTTAGGCAATCTGTTATTTTTCAGGTTCTGGATTCCCTGAGTCAAGTTGATCTTTTGGTTTTCGATCTTCAATCCGAGGCTGTCCTCTGTGATAATAAGCCAGATCAATTGCAGCGTTGAGTTCAAACCCGACCAATAAAATCAGTGAGATGTAATAGAACCAGATCATCAGGAGGATAATAGCTCCCAAACTTCCATAAATCCGGTTGAAAGCCCCGCTTCCAAACCCCGCAAAGAAATACCCGAATCCAATCAGGGTAAGCAGAATCAAAACCCCGCTCAAGATTACCCCGGGAGTAATCAACTTCCAGCGCTGCTGAGTCGCAGGGGCCAGGTAATAAATAGCTGAGATACTAAAAAACAGCAGAATGAGGGAAATCAAGATATTGAGTCCCCGCAATGCGTAGGTACCAATCGTTTCTCCGGGTGAAATGAAATCAATCACATATTTCCCTGCAGTAAGTGCGCCAACAGAGAGGAAAAACAAGGTTACCAGAACAACTAAAATCACAAATGCGGTTCCATAAAGCTGGATGAAGTTCCTTCTTTTAAAGATGTCCTGCTCTTCTGAATCTTTAGTGAACGCCTTCATCATGGCAATTACCCCACGGATTGCTCCAAAAAACACCAGGAATATATTCAGGGAGATGAGCCCCAGACCTTGTTTTTCAAAAAAATCGTCGATTATCTCCTTGACAATATGTAGTCCTTTTCCTGGTACAAACTGATCCACATATCCCATCAACTGGGTCTCGATGTCTGCTCCAATAATCGAAGGGAGTAGCGTAAATACAAGGAATAGAAGTGGGAATAAGGCAAAAAAGAAGTTGTAGGCCATCGCAGCGGCGAGCAAAGTAAATTTGCTATCGGTCATTGCGCGAATCATAAACTTCAAGACATCATATAATCCCATCCCCTGAAAACCTGGCAGGCGGGTTTTTTGCCTCAAAAATATGAACAACTTATATATCAGGCGATTGATTGCCGCCTTCAACTTTTCCATGTCTTAAAATTCGGTTTTTTTTACGCCCTTGCAAAACTCCTGTAAAATCTGTTGCTTGGCATGAACAAGAAACCAAACTAAACTATTATATGGGAGCTGGAGGAACAAATGGAGGAGCAGTCCGTTTTCTCGTTGGGGTAATTATGATGATCGGGGGAGGCTATCTTTTCCTAAATGCAGTCCATGTAGATCAGATGCCCAGATGGGGACATAATCTGTATTCCATGGGTTCATTTTCAATCACTTCTGGCATGGTCCTTATCCCTTTTATGTTTGGTGTTGGGATCATTTTTTATAATGCTAAAAACGTTCTGGGCTGGCTCCTTGCGGGAGGCTCATTAGTTGCGCTGATATTTGGCATCATTGCAAGCATCCATTTTTCTTTTCGCCAAATGACTGCTTTTGAACTCATTGTCATTCTTGTACTACTGGTAGGTGGTGTAGGGCTATTCCTAAATGGATTGAAGGAATTTGGAGAGCCTGAAGTAAAGTAAATTCACCTCCCTTCTTCGGGCCATACGGCCTCGATTGCCTCTTTGATATAGTTGGGTGCACGGGCAGGACGCAATCGCTCCTTATCGATAAAAGCAAGCTTAACTTCCCCCTTTACCACCAATTCTCCAGATTCATTCCTTACCTCATATTGAGTTAAGAAACTCGCACGCGGAAACTCCACGATCATCGTCCTGATGCTTAGTAGCTCATCATATCTCCCGGGCTGATAATATTTGATCTTCATATCCGCTACTGGCATCATGATCCCCCGCTCTTCAATACTTTTATAGGTAAATCCCAGGGCTCGAATCAACTCTACCCGGCCTACCTCAAAGTATTCAGCGTATTTTCCATAATACACGTAGCCCATTTGGTCCGTATCGGCATAGCGAACCCGGATCTGCGTTTCGTGTGAGATCATATCAGTCTTCCTCTGCCCTACTGGACGTTGAAAGTGGGGTCAATATTTGCCTTCCATGCAAGCATTCCCCCTGCGAGGTTGCGCGCCTGCGTAAATCCCTTGCTTTTCAGGAATGCAGTTGCTTTTCCGCTGCGGCCTCCTGAACGGCAGATCATGATGATCTCCTGATCTTTCTTTTCAGCCATATCTGCCAGTTCCCCAGGTAAGACACCCAGTGAAATCTTGCTAATGCCTTCCAAGTGATCCATTTCCCATTCATGTGGCTCCCGAACGTCGATCATAATGAGCGATTCCCCTGCATCTAGTCTTTTTTTCAATTCTTGTACGCTGATATCCATAGTCTTATACTTTGATACTTGTTTCTATTGTTATACATTAAAACGGAAGTGCATAATATCACCATCCTCCACAACATATTCCTTCCCTTCGACATGCATCTTACCGGCTTCCTTTACGGCAGGCTCCGATTGCAGCTCTATCAAGTCACTGTATTTAATCACCTCAGCCCGGATAAATCCCCGCTCAAAATCAGTGTGAATGACACCAGCAGCCTGTGGGGCGCGCATGCCTTCTGTTATCGTCCAGGCGCGTACCTCTTTTTCTCCGGCAGTGAAATAAGTTTGCAAGCCCAACAAATCATAGGCTGCCCGAATGAGTGTATTCAGGCCTGGCTCTTTCAATTCCATTGCTTCCAATAGCTCGGCCATCTCTTCCGGATCGTCAAACTCCCTGAGCTGCTCCTCCAAGGAAGCGGAAAGCATAATCATTCCCGCATCCTCGTCCGCGATACCGGCACGTACCTGCTCGACATATTGATTGCCGCCAGCAAGACTCTCCTCGTCTACATTGCAGAGATACAACACTTTTTTGCCTGTAAGCAAACCAATGTCCGCTACTACTTCCAACTCTTCTGGAGATGCAGTCATGGTTCTCACATTTTTTCCCTGCTCTACATGGTCAATGAACCGCTGAACAATTTCAGCCTGCTTCATCATTTCCTTATTCCCGCCTTTTGAAGCTTTTTTGACACGATCGAGCTTGCGCTCCAATAGTTCAAGATCCTTAAACTGCAATTCCGTATCAATGATATCTTTATCCCGCATCGGATTGACACCTCCCTCTACATGCACAATGTTCTCATCATCAAAGCAGCGCAATACATGGATGATAGCTTCGCACTCCCGGATATTTCCCAGGAATTTATTCCCAAGCCCCTCCCCCTTGCTGGCTCCTTTGACCAGTCCAGCAATGTCTACAATCTGAACAACTGCCGGAATTGTCTGCTTGGGGCGATATAACTCGGTAATCTTGTCGAGCCGTGGATCCGGAACTGGCACCATGCCGACATTCGGTTCGATTGTACAGAATGGATAATTGGCGGATTCTGCCTTTGCGCTGGAGAGTGAGTTAAACACTGTCGACTTTCCAACATTGGGTAAACCGACAATTCCACATTTTATGCTCATATGAATATTCTACTGTTTCTTGGGCGCAAAATTAAGAAGTATTATCCGAATATCCAGCGAGTATACACGAATGATCATTTCAGCTAGGATATTTTTCCATTTATTCCGATCTCTTGTCTACTGGAAGCAAAATTCCTGAAAATTAGTCCGGTATATATGTAAACAGTTTTCGAAAAGACCTCAAATAACACCGTTAGATAAAAAACCACCGAAATAAATGAAAAAATTCACATTGAGCATCAACTAATTGAACTAAAATTCATAATTTAAATTTTCCATTACTTATACATCTGATCACTAACGCAAACCCTAGCAGGAACCCGCTTCCTATTGTCCCATTTTTAAGGAAAACAGAGACTTATGCCTTCGACCCGCTTTTCCCTTTTCGCTTCAATCATTGCTGTCGCAATATTCTGCCTACACGGCACTCCGCCCTACTCCGCGCCTGCTGTAGCACTTGACATTGAAACCCCCTCTCCCCCCCTGCCGGAGGACGAGGAAGTGATTTGGGTGCGCATGTATCAGGATTCTACTCTGCTTCGGGTGTTACATAGCCCAGGGATATTCACGGAATATTGGGACACTCTCCCCCAGCCTCGATTTTGGCATCGGGTTATGAAGCTCTCGGAAGATTCCAGCCTGGTAAATATTGCCGCGAGCAGAGAAGTGGTTGGTTATGTGGATACAGAAACCTATGATGACTGGAAATCAGAAACCCGGAAGGCATTTAAGGACAGCATTGTCAAACGCTTCTCCCTTGAAAAGGAGACACAATTGTATGTTACCTCAGGCAAGCGTTTTTACTACCAATTCCAAAAGGCCCTCCCCGTCATTGATCAGGGGATTCGGGTATTTGACGAACAAGGAACGGACGCATGGTATGCCCAGACAATTCTCCTTATTGAAAGCCCGGGACAACTCGCACGCTCTTCAGCCGGAGCCTATGGTTCTTTTCAATTGCTAAAAGGGGTCGGGATTGCGAACGGCCTTACCATCAACAAAACTGTGGACGAACGGGAAGATCCCGAAAAGTCAGCAGCAGCAGCAGCGCGGTTCATAAAGAACACCTGTATCCCCAAGGCGAAGTCTATGCTTGCTCCCTATGGCCTTCGCTACCGCGAAACGGATATGTGGTTTCGACTACTGGTTTTACATGTTTACCATGCAGGTGCAGGAAATGTAGCAGGTGTAATTCGCAAAATTGCACCGAGTCGCGGTGGGCCTGATTTAATTCGTCGTGTCTGGAGAACCCAGTATAAAAACTTTGGGAATGCCTCTCAAAACTATTCACAGGTAGCCCTGGCTTCCCTGATAGAACTGGACAGAATCGTAACGATGGAGTGTGAATACATCTGTCCTGCAGAGCGTCCCTGAATTCCTTTTCCTGAAATACTTGGAACCAGAAGGATTTACCCCTTAACTTCGCAGCTTTCATGATGCAACGTTAAGCGGCCCTACATGCTTTCCAGACTCGTTCAGTATCTCGAATCACACGAAACTATCCTCTATTGGGTATGTGTTGGATTATTATTTCCAGCTTTCCTTATCAATCTGGGGCTCGGGGCTATCATGATGGATGAACCGACTCGCGCCATTGTTGCCCTTGAAATGATGTTTTCGGGGAATTATATTACCCCTACCATATTCGGAGAGTATTACTACAACAAGCCGCCATTTTACAACTGGATCCTGGTAGCTATTTTTCAGGGAACAGGAGATACTTCTGAATGGGCAGTGCGCTTACCGGTAGTATTTTTCCTATTGGCCTATGGCCTGACTATTTTCTATTTCGTCCGGACACAGCTTCAGAATTGGAAAATCGCCTTCTTCGCAGCCATCATGTTTGTTACTTGCGGTAGAATGCTGATCATGTCTTCGTTTGTTGGTCACATTGACATTTTCTACTCATGGATCACGTTCATGAGTTTTATGGCCATGTATCATTATATGCGCCGGGAAAACTGGCTCATGCTCTTTATGGTCTCATATTTTCTCGCGGCTATCGGCTTCATGTGCAAGGGGCTCCCCGCTATCGTATTTCAGGGCAGCTCTCTCCTGGCTGTTTTTATTTATTACAAGCAATTTCGTCGCTTGTTTTACTGGCAGCATTTTGCAGGAGGGGCAGTGTTTCTGCTTATCGTCGGGGCGTATTTCTATGCCTATTCCCAGTATCATTCATTGGAGGAGTACTTCCCTACCCTATGGTTTGAATCCAGCC
>CAYGTH010000500.1:0-5671 GCA_964352745.1 uncultured Bacteroidia bacterium | reverse complement strand
AGGGAAGAAGGAAGAAGAAAGAAAGAAGAATTTTCAATCGAAGATCACGCCAAGGTGGGCAGGCCCAGCAGCCTCGTGGTCGGGAGCCTGCCCCGCACCTCGATGCGGGGGTCGGAATGCGGGAGGCCTTAGGCTGCGAGGGTGCTTTTGGTACTTTTGGCACCTTCCAAAAGTACAAGAAGATAGAAAACAGATCATTATTTCGATCCTAAAGCATTAGCCCTTGCAGGGCTAAGTAGTTACATAAATTCACCCTTTCGGGTGAAGGATACCACCCCGGATGGTGAGAGTTTTGAGGAAAATCAATCCCCAAACTCCTCTATCCATGAAATTCATCTGTGCCTTATTTGCCCTCCTCACTGCATGTTCCATACAACATGCCGTTGCCCAAAATTGGAACCTGACCCAAAAGCTGGGGAGTTCCGACCAATCTCCTGCCGACAATCTGGGTATTTCCACTGCCATTTCAGATTCCTTTATGCTCGCCGGTGCCTGGTGGGCAGACGGAGATCCGACGACTCCGATTACGAGTGCGGGTGCAGCTTATCTGTACAAACAACAACCTGACGGTTCCTGGCTCGAAGTCCAAAAACTCATTTCTCCCAATCCGGAAAGCCTGGGCTATTTTGGATTCAACGTAGCGTTGGAAGGGAAGTATGCACTGGTGGGAGCCTTTAATGAAGACGAGGGCGGAGTGGGAAATGCAGGCGTCGTCTATGTGTACGAACGGGGCTTTAACGATACCATGTTGCTCAAAAACCGGCTGGTGGCTCCCGATGGCCAGGGGGGAGATCTATTTGGCTATGCGGTTGCGCTGACGGATGGCTATGCCTTGATCGGTGCGCATGAAAATAGCTATGATGAAATCGGCGATAATTTTCTGGATGCTTCAGGTGCCGCTTATCTATTCAAGCGACAGTCAAATGGGAATTGGAACCTGATCCGAAAACTGGTTGCGTTTGACCGGGAGGAAGACGCCTATTTTGGTAAATTCCTGGACATCGACAAATTGGGACTGATGATCGGCGCCTTTGATGCAGACAATGTCAGCAGTTTGCAATTTGGGGTAGGCGCGGCATATGGGGCCTACTGCAATGATTCCCTCCTGGTCTGGGGCTATGACGATGTTACTTCTGCTGATTTGCAAAAAATCACAGCGTCGGATCAGGACAATTTTGAGGGTTTTGGCTGGGATGTGGCGATTTCCGGGAAATGGGTAGTAATCGGAAAAAGTAACGAACCTGATCAGCCTGGCGGGGGGATTGCAAGCAATACGGGTTCTGCCTACTTTTTCCATTGGGAAAATGGGACTTGGGTCGAAAAGCAAAAAGTATATGCTTCAGATTTTGCTGTCAACAGCCTGTTTGGTCGAGCTATTGGAATTGATGGATCGGTCTGCGTAATCGGAGCCGGCACTGCACGGGAAGATATGAATGGTGGCAATTCGCTGGTGGGAGCCGGGGAAGCCTATGTATTCGAATTGCGGCCGAATGGACAGTGGCAGGAGGTGGAAAAACTCTCCGGCACGGAGCGGGCCGTAAATGATCTGTTTGGGGAAACGGTAGACGTAAGCGGTACAACCGTAGTGGTTGGCGCCTGGCTTGCGGATACCCTGGACGGGGAGTATTCAGTAGATGGGGGCGCGGTGTATGTGTTTGAGCGGGATCAGGCCTTATCAGTTCCCCAATTGCCGAACCTGCAAGGACTCAGCCTCCTTCACAACCCCTCGCCCGATGGGAAATTAAGGATTAAAGAAACCAATGCCTCTCTCCTCCCCTTGCAGATTCGGGTATTCTCCCTTACCGGGCAGGAGTTGTTCTCTCAAGAAATCTCTCCACAACAACAATATCAGATTGATTTGGCGCACTTCCCACCGGGCTTATATCTTCTCCAGATTCAACGAACAGGGTTTATGCCCCAATATTGGAAATGGCAGCGGGAATAGGAGGGGTTTCCTGGTCGGGTTTACTTTACCATCAGCGTAAAGCCCTTGCCATGAATATTGCGGATTTCAAGGGTCGCATCTGCAGCCAGATAGCGCCGCAGTTTGGAGATAAAGACATCCATGCTCTTTCGGCTGAATTCGTCGGTCGAATGCCATATCTCCGCGAGGGCTTTGTTTCGGGGCAGTAATTGCCCTTTGTGGCGGTACAACAGGTGGAGCAGTTCAGACTCACGACGAGTCAGCGAAAACTGAGTCGTATCCTGCTGTAATTGCTGCAAACCCGGGTGAAACTGAAACATGCCAATTGTCAACCAATTATCTGCAGCCTCAGATTGAGGCGCTTTTCGATTCAGAATCACACGGAGTTTGGCGAGCAGGAGTTCTTCATCTACCGGTTTGGTAATGTAATCATCCGCTCCGAGTTTATAGCCTTTGAGTTTATCCACTTTCAGGACCTTGGCACTCAAAAAGAGGAAGGGCAAATCGGGATATGTTTGGCGAATGAATTCAGCCAATTCATAGCCATTGCCATCCGGCAACATGATGTCGAGGATTGCGACTTGAAACGTATGCTGCTCCAGCGCTTCCCTGCTCTCAGCTACCTGTTTACACCACATGACTTCAAAGTCATTGAGGCGCAGGTATTCCGAGAGGATATAGCCAAAGCTGGCGTCGTCTTCGATCAGGAGAATATCAGGCATGGGATGGAAGATGAATGATGAATTCTGCGCCTTCTAGGTAGGCAGGGTTGAGTTGGATGGTACCGCCGTGGGCCGTAATCACGGATTGGGTGTAGGTCAGGCCGATTCCAAAGCCTTTGCCCGTATAGTGATCATTTGATTGAACACGATAAAACCTGTCGAATATAAAAGCGCTGTGCTCAGGCGGAATCCCGATCCCGGTATCCCGAATCGCTATTCGTACGGAATTCCCCTCTTTTTGTACGCCAATATAGATGCTGGGAGGCTGATCGCTATACTTCAGGGCATTTTCGATCAGATTATAGAGACAATTGCCGATGTGATTTTTATTCCCCAAGATGGCGATGTCTTCGGGAGCTATTGCTGTATGGATACGGGCCTGCCGGGATTCAATGACCAGACTCAACCTTTCCAGGGTATCCCTTACGAGGGCATTCACGGCGACAGCTTGCTTTTCATATTCGATGGATTCGCGATTCGCCTGAGCAAAATGCAGAACTTTATCCACCTGATGCTCTAGGTTGACACTCTCATCCCGAATGAGTTGGAGATAGCCTTGTTTTCGTACCTCAGCCTCATCTTTGAGCAACATCCGCGCAGCCAGCCCGATCGAACTCAGCGGCGTTTTGAACTCATGGGTCATATTGGTGAAAAAGTCTTTTTGGAGGCGATTGAGGGATGTGAGGGTATGGATCGAAAAGATCGTTTTGCCAAAAATTGCCAGGAGTATGCCTGTAAGGAGCAAACTGGCCAGGGCAAAGGTCCACATGGCAGAGAATACCGATTGTTGGAGCGCCGGCATATAAAGGCTGAGATAGAGCATGTCCTCGGGTTCCGGGCTATTGGGAAGGGCCATGTATTCCGAAACGGAACGGATAAAGGTCATTTCCGGGGTTTGTACGGTAGCAGTATCCCTGACAAACCGGAGGGTCAGGATGCAGGAGAGGCATACCTTGTGCGGGCTGTTGCGAAGGGCCGTTTCATCGGCGAATTTATCGGCCAGATATACCCCTTCCGGGTTTTGCTGATATACAGCGAAGAAGACCTCGTCGGTAACCTTTTCCGCTTCCATGGCATTGCTAAGGACTTGCTGCACTTCTGCACGGGTCAGGATCAGCTGACCTGATTCATCCAAAAATTTACGAGAGCCAAATGGGGTGTCGAGATCGAGCTGGACAGCAACCCGGGTGGCCAGGTCATCGAGGGCGCGTTGGATATATTCCTGCTTAAATTCCCACGCCTTAACCAGCCAGTTCAATTGAAACAGGCACAGGATCAGAATGGCTGCCGAAGCAAGAGCCATGCGGAATGCAGGTCGTTTGGCAATTCGATTCATACAATGAATTTACAATAGAATAGGGCTTACTCCCCCAATTTTAAGTTTTCCTTAAGATTTTTAACTCTTCATTCGGCTGCTTTCGCCTTGTCTTAAGCCTTTCCTACCCCCGAAAGATTGAGCTTGGGTTCATCACCTGCTCCTACTGACAGCAGGGATTTTACCCTAATCTCTTATCTCATGAAAAAGCAATTATGGATTGTATTCGCAGCATGCCTGATGGGCACCTCTTCTTTCGCTCAATTTGCTGAAATGGATTTTATTCCCAGACATAAGCCCGAAACCTCGAAGGAAGACTACCAACGCGGAAAGTATTTTCTCGTCAATACCTATCAGTCGATTCGTGAGCATGAAAACAACTGGGTATATGCTGACTATTGGAATGTCGCGGTCGCCTACGAACTGATGGGCGTTCAGCGGGACAGCATCCTGGGAGCCTTGCAGACTTCTCAGGAAATGGACACAGAAGACTTTTGTAGCATTGTGAGTTTTATGATGGAAAAAAAGGAGGGGCCGAAGGATACAAAATGGTACGCCACCCTCGGGGATGATTTTCTCGAATTGATCCAACCTTGCCAGACAATTCACCCGACTGGCTATAGCCGATCAGAGGACGAAGAGAAAAAAGCAGCACTCGATCTGACTGGATTGAACGAGCCCCTCATCAATCGCTTGATTGCATTGATGGACAAAGACCAGCGCTACCGAAAAATAGGCGAAGATTATGATGCCAATTGGGCCGAGCAAACGCGGCTGGACAAAGAAATCCAAGGGGAAATGGAGCGTATTTTTACCGAATACGGCTATCCCGGAAAAAGCCTCGTCGGCAAACGGTATATGAGCTATGCTTGCCTCATGTTGGAACATGGCGGTGAAATTACCTATCAGGAGAAATGGTTCCCAACTGTCATCGAGGCGATGCAGGCAGGAGAGGTAGACCGCAATATTGTCCGCATGCTGATTGATCGGATTCATTGGAAAAAGACCTGCAAGCAGATTTTTGGGAGTCATGTAGGCGTGCCTTTTGATACGGAAGAAGTGGTCAACAGCATGAAGGAGGAATATGGCTTATAGCGGGGATCCTGAAAATACAGATTTCATGTTACATTTTTTGGGCCTGAAGATACTCATAGCTGTACACTTAATCATTGACATATTCCAAACATAAAAACCATGAAATCTCAAATCTTTTCTATCGTAGCCTGCATCGCCCTTTTTATGGGAATTGCCATAAACGCTCAAGCTCAGCGTGTTTTCAACGACACCATGCTCGTATTTAATAAAGATGCGATGTTCGATATTAATGATAATATCAAAGGATTTAACATAGGGATGCCGCCTTCTCTGGCATTTAATGTTACCCCTGCTGCCAAAAGCGTCTTTGTACACGTCACGGCTGTTCAGGCAAAGAAGGTTTCAGTGCCCCGCGCGACACGCATTTCTTCCAAGCCCATTACCCTGAAGTATGAGGGGGCCTGTTATCAGTTTGGCTGTGATTGTAAATCGTGTAAAATTGCCTGGTATGACCGAAATGGTGATAAGAAGGTTCAACCCCGAAAAGAACTTCGGTGTCTATGCGCGAAGGGCGAAAAATGCGAAATTCGTGTGGAGAAGGCCGATTGTAAGTAGAACGATTCGAGGGTTTGAGCGTTAGGGGAAACATTCAAACTCCCAATCAAACGCTCAAAC
>CAYGTH010000499.1:0-5674 GCA_964352745.1 uncultured Bacteroidia bacterium | reverse complement strand
ACCCTGAGGCAAATGACCTCCCTGTAAGGTTACAAATTCCGGCCCTTGGGGAACCAATGGATATCAACAACGAAATAATCCACTAAATCCACGGATCAATGAAAATTATCCTTCGATATTTACTCACAATGACCCTCGTTTTAGGCCTTGGTTTTAGTACTACGGTATTTGCACAAGGGAAAATCAAGGATGATCAGGGAGCCTATTCTGTAGTCATCAATCATGAAGAACAATACTCCATCTGGCTTGGTGATCGCAAAACGCCAGTGGGATGGAAAGCTACAGGGATGAGCGGGACAAAAAAAGAATGTTTGAAATACATTGAAGAAGTCTGGACGGATATGCGACCCCTAAGCCACCGTCGGCATCAGTTTTCGGCCCAATCGAAATATGGGGTAGTTATTAACCATGAAGAGCAGTATTCAATCTGGCCTGTGGATAAAAAACTACCAAAAGGCTGGGCGGCTGAAGGCAAGCAAGGCAGCCAACAGGAATGCCTGGACTATATCAAAGGAGTCTGGACAGATATGCGGCCCCTCAGTATTCGAAAAGCAATGCAGGATATTGAGCGGAAGAAAAGAAACTGAACCCCATCAAAACTCCATCAGCATCCCTTTATTCCCCCGACCCGGAAACTTGCAGGTAAAATTGTATTTCTGCTGATCGTCTATGGGGAAAATGCCGCGTAACAGGGGCGTATCGTGATTGAAAATAAAAATCAACTGTCGGTTAAAATCCCGGGTGGGGTCCATGATAATCCGGGAAAGCGCTTCTTTGTGCGGCAAATGATGACGACTTCCATCGGTGCTGACCACAAACTGATAACAATTGACCAAAGACAATAATTCATAAGTGGTGCTGCCCTTGCTGCCGTGATGGGAGAGCTTCATGCAGTCCAGTGCAATGGGTTTTTCCCGGGAATAGCCGAGTTCGCGGAGAGATCGAATCACGACAGAAGGATGGGAATCGCCGGTCAGCAAAATCCGCCTCCCCTGGTATTCATATAAAAACGCAATGCTGCTTCCATTAGGGATGGCATCGTCTTCATCTTCTTTTTTCTTGGCAAGTCTTTCGATGGAATCCTGATGATCCGTCATGCCCCAGCCACGTGAGGTTTGGCCAGGGTCTAATTCGTCCTGCCATTCACGATTGAGGCGGGCAAGGCTCTCTTCATCCGGGGAAAGTATCGTGATCACTGCGCCAAATAGCTCGTAGCGCTGCAATCGTGAGATGAGGTGGTCATGCCAAATATCCCGTTCCATCAATTCATCTTCGAGTCTGTCGCCCTGATCGAGACTGCGGGTTGCCCCCTGGTTGGGCGCCAAACCCACTTCGCGAGACTTTTGGGGCGTAGTTCTAAAATGCTGAGAAAGCAGCCTGCTGGAATTGAACCAAACGTGTTGAACGAGGTCTTTCCTCATGTTGCTATCTTTCATAAAGGCGAGAATTCCCCCAATATGGTCCTGGTCGATATGCGTTACGATCATGAGGTCGATTGCCTCATTTTGTTGTTGGAGAGCCTGCATAATGGCTTTCCCATGCGACTCATAGGACTTGACGAGGCCCCCATCTATCCAGATGCGATGCGACAGGTCATCTGTTCCGGTGTATTCGATGAGGAGGGCATCCCCATTGTGTGCAGGTAAGGCCTGAAAATAGATAGGAGAGCGAGGCTCTCCCTGATTGGGAAAGGGCAGGGCAGGAGCTTCCTGCGAACCTTGTGGTGGGGGAATCTGCTTTCTGCGCATTCGCCGAAAGAGAAGGACTAGCCTAAGCCAACCAGCGTCCAAAAGTGCCCAGAAGAGATGCCAAATTGCGCGTATCACAGCCGAATATCGGAAAATTTTGGGTCTGCCAAAAAATGTATCGCCTAAATGCCTGCTCATCGGTAACATTTTTTATGTATTGCAGGACAAATAGATATGAAGACCTCAACCTCCCCTATACAATCGCTCGACTTTTCGGACAATGGACATCATCAGCTAGGCAGCTCCTTTCGGGCACAAGCTGTCGAACTCTCTCGATATGGTTCAGTTATTTCCGAAGCCCTTTCCCTTTCAGTATCCCAGGCAGTTCAATTGACAAAGGGAATTCTATCCACTGCCAGTAGCCGCGATCAATATCGTACTGAAGCACATGAACTCATCAACTGGGCAAAAGATGCCGGAGAGACAGAGCGGAAGATCATAGCAAAGGGATTAATGGAGGAGGGCGGATTATTATCTGAAGTATTTCTCATTCAGGAAGTTTCTGGAATGACACCTCCGCAGGCCAGACCTTTCATGCGGGATTTTTTGAATGAAGGAGGTTCAATTGAAGCCATATCAGAATGGCTGCGACTTGCTGGAAGCGTGCTTCAAAAGCGTCGCGTCAGGACCAGGAGTTTAGCTGCTGCTTCCGCTGATATCGTGGAGGATGCTGCGAATTGGGTGTTGGATACAATAGAGGAAGGCGCAGATGCAATATTGGGGCAAATAGGCACCCTGCTCGATGCGATACAGGAAGCAGGCATGAGCGTCGCGAAACTAATGCGGGCCGCAGTTTCCTGGACTGTCGAGCAACTCAGGGAGCTGATTTTAGCCTTATTGGATGTGGGCCTTGAATTAGGAGAGATTATGGAAGATGTGTTTACCTGGACTTACGCAGCTGCTACCCGATTTGTGCAGGCAGCGATGCAGGTTGGAGTTCGGATTGCAGCATTGTTGGAACCGGTAGCCGAGCGAAGCTACTGGGCCTTTAGAAGGATTGTCAATGGCATTCTTCGGGCGGGTGGTCCGATAGTGGAAATACTGGATTGGGTGAGGGAAAAGGCCGATGCTGTTGGGAGCCTGCTTTGGCGAAGGGTAGTACTCGTGATTCGGTATGCACGTGGGACCTTATCAGCTGTATTGGACTGGATGGTGGACAAGGGGACAGCAGTCATACAAGCTATATTGGTCGCCTGGGAAAGCATAGAAGAGCCTTTGCTGGAGGTGTATAGGTGGGCTAGTGGAGTAGGGCTTGAGATATGGGAATACATCGGAGAAGCTACTGCGAATATCAGCAATTCGGTCTATTATGTCTTGAATTACCTGGAGGAAAGCTTCCAGGAAGGCTTTTTTCTTTTTATCAGAGGGCTTGCTAATGCGGGCTATGCAGTAGCCGACCTGGTAAGGTGGATGATAGGAAAAAGCATGGAAATAATCAGAGGAGCTACGGGGGCATTGCTCGATACGGGGGCGAGTCTGGTAGCATTGTTGACTGAAGCTGTTCAAAATCCGGGTGATGCCCTAAGCAATTTGTTATTGGCAATTCGGGCAATCAAGGGAGGGATCACCGAAATTCTTCAGGCGGTGATTGTCGATGCTACGGGTGAGTTGTTTGAAGAAGTGGTGCTCACCTTAAATAGAATAGGCGAGTCCATACCGGATATTTTAGCGGGAGTTGAATCTATAAAGCAGGCAGCTATTGATCAGGTCGTGAAGGTTTTTCTCAAAACATTGGTTTCTTACCGCCCTATGTCGGAGGCGGAAATTCAGGATGCCCGAACGGTATTTGGCAATTCTCTGGAGTACGGAAATATCTATCTGTCAATGGAGAGCCTGACCAATGACGTTATTTTTGGGATTCAGGATTTTATCAATCAAAACCCCAATTCCCGAGCTTTCGTAACCAATACCCTCATCAATTTTGACGTAAATGAAGACCTGTTTCGCCACACCCTTATCCATGAGTTGACCCATGTGTGGCAGTACACTTTTGAAGGCCCCTTTTATTTTGCAGAGGCCATCCATGCTCAAATCCCGGTGATCGGCTCAGGCGGGTATAATTATGGATATCGGGAGGAAGACGCTGCAGATGAGGAGCAATTCATCATTCCGCTGGACTATGAGGGGACGACGGGTCGTATCATCAGTATCGGCGCTGTATTCGGAATCGATGGAGAAGCCGCACTGGATGCTGCTTCCGGAGATTTTGATGTCTTTAACCCCGAGCAGCAAGGGCAAATTCTTCAGCAGTGGTTTGTACGAACGCAGTTGCCCATTACAGATGCAAATGGGAATCCGGTGACTTTGGATGCAAGTTCCTGGCAACCGTACAGGGATTTTGTATTCGGGAACTGAAAGGAAAAGCCCTCAGGGACTGAAAAGTTTATCCCTAATCGCAGATCACTCGCAGGCGGGCCGGCCCACAGCCCCGTGATCGGGGGTCGGATTGTGTGATGGACTTGGGCTGTGAGGCAGTTTTTGGTTCTTTTGGCTGCTTTCCAAAAGAACAAGAACCCTAATGAGTGCTTCGCAATTTATTGTATCAATGAGTTTCAAAGAAGTACTCCCATCGGCAAAAAGGACTTCCGTATTAAGGTGCTTCCCTTCAAGGCATATCTAAAACTTAAGGTAGCGAACAGGGTTCTGATCCGATTACGAAAATGCTCATGCAGTAATCCATTAGTACAAAAAACAGGACAAAAAAAACAGCCCTGCTAAAAGCAGGGCTGAATGCGTACCGCGGGCCGGGCTCGAACCGGCACGGACATTACTGTCCACAAGATTTTAAGTCTTGCGTGTCTACCAATTTCACCACCGCGGCAGTGGATCAGCTTCAAATGAATTGAAAAGAACCAACAGCGGGCAAAGGTATAGAATCAGAATCATTTATCCAGATTTTTTAGAAAAAAACTTCATAAAATAAACCTGCTCAATTCCCTGTATTGTGCTCCTGTTGTTCCTGAGATAGATTCCCACAAAACCATTTCCCGAACTTCCAGGATTTGTAACGCAAGAGGGGAGTGGAGATCGACCTGCTCAAAGGCTTCAAATTGCCTGAGCCGGGCCAGCGTTATATGAGGCCTGGGACTTTTGCGAACCTGTTGTTGTTGGGGAAGAAAAGGGCCAAGTGTTTCATGCAGATGCAGGACGGTATGGGTAAAAGCAGGGCTCTTTTCAAACCCCGCCCAGATCATCCGGGCCTCGCTGACTTTAGGAGCAAATTGCAGGGTAGAAAAAGTCAAGTCAAAAGGAAGCAAGCTTGAGAGGCCAATTTGTATGAGTGCTATGAGATTGGGAAGCACCTCAGCTGGCACTGCTCCAATAAAGTAGGTGGTTAGGTGCAGGTTTTGAAGAGGTGTCCACCTGATGCCGGGAATTTCCTGATGTGTCTCCATAAATGAGGCAAGGGTCTGCCGCCATTCATCGGGTAACTCGACGCCCAAAAAGAGTCTGTGATCAGTATTTGATTTCAAATCCTTGAAAGTTGGTGTGGATTACTCCGTTTGTATGACTTACCCGCTCCACTTGCGCGTGTGGAGGACCTTCGTGGCACCACGAAATAAGTGCGGCAAGCTGGTCGGCTTCGCAAAGTGCCTCAATATACACCGAGCCATCTTCCTCATTTCGCACAAATCCTTTTATCCCGAGTTCCAGGGCTTTGATCCGGGTGGATTGTCGAAAATATACGCCCTGTACTTTTCCAAATACCTGAATATGTGTGAGTTGCATAATGCTACCAAACGGTTCCTCCTAAAATTACGAATTATCCCTCCAACCGTAAAAAAAGGCAGGAAATGAAAAATCTTTAATTATTTTTTAAAAACATTTGCACGCAAAAAAAAAGGACATATCTTTGCATCACCTTAGAAAAAAGGTCCGGTAGTTCAGTTGGTTAGAATACATGCCTGTCACGCATGGGGTCGCGG
>CAYGTH010000498.1:0-5689 GCA_964352745.1 uncultured Bacteroidia bacterium | reverse complement strand
TTGTAATCCCGAATCCCTGTTTTCCCGTCGCCGCTTTTTGGAAGCTTGTTACGGGATTACAAATCCCGCTAAGCTATTTCTTTTTCATTTCGCTCTTTGGGATTTGCAATCCCGAACCCGCTGGTTTCCCGTCCCCCAATAACGCTATTGCCGTTACGCCATTCCGAAAAATGTTCGAAATTCACCCATAGGCCGCTTTTGGGGGAAAGTAAAAAGCAAATAAATTCGTACATTTCGAATAACTTAACAGCCATTGAAATGCTTGAGTCCAGAAAATTAGCAATCATCGTTTTTGCAGACATTGTAGGGTATTCTGCGATGATGCAGACAGATGAGAAGAAAGCGCTGCTCACACTTGATCGATTTAAGGCGGCGTTGGAGCGCGAGATGCCCCTGCATGAGGGGGAAGTGGTACAATATTTTGGAGATGGATGCCTGCTTTCTTTCGATAGTGCTTTCCTCAGTGTCGGCGCGGCGACTGCCTTACAAACAGCCTTTATCGCTGAGGGGGTTCCGGTTCGCATAGGCATGCATTTGGGCGATGTGTTATATAAAAACAACAATGCTTTCGGAGATGGTGTTAATATCGCTTCCCGGATAGAATCCCTGGGCGTACCCGGTTCGGTACTGGTATCCAAATCGATCCGGGATGCCATCAAGAATAAGACGGATTTCTCTTTAAAGTCGCTGGGGACTTTTCAATTCAAAAATATAGCAGAACCTACTGAGGTGTTTGCCATTTCGAATCCCGGTTTTGTCATTCCAAAACTGGAGGAGATGGAGGGAAAGATTACCGCATTTGTGCCGAATCCAGCAATGCGGGACGATCTGAAGGAGTGGGAACGCTACCAGATGCTGGAAATTCTGGATGCGATGGAGGCCAATAAATGTGTATTGATCCTGGGGAACTATGCCTTCTCCAAACCAACACCCAAGCCAGGATCACCGGAAGCAGAGTCTTTTCTGCCGGAATTATTGCTGCGGGAACAAAAGAAATGGGCCGCCGGCACTACCCCGGAAAATGCCCCCGACTATTATTCCGTTGCTCAATCCCTGATTCAAAAAGCAGGGGGGCAGCGCATGTTCATGGAACTCACCAACATCAAACTCGATGATCTCGGCCCTGTGCAGAAAGGCCGGTTTCAGCAACTGAGTGAGATTCCCTTTGATCTGATCCTTTCGACTTATCCCTTTGACTTGTTGCATGAGGTGTTTCAGGAAAATCAGATTGCCCACCAATATGACTACTATAGCTTTTTACAGGAGGCGAATAAACTGGAGCCCTTTGATGCAGAGCGTCCTTTGATTTATAACCTCTTTGGCAGCGTTCGCCATAAAGAATCCATGGTCATCTCACTGGATCGCCTGTACAAGTTCCTGTTTGGCATACTCGGTGTGCGGCAGTTGCCCAAAGTGATTCAGGACAAAATGCAGCAGGCCACCCATCTGGTGTTCCTGGGTTTCTCCTTCGATGATTGGTATATGAAATTGTTACTTCGCATGCTGAAAGTGCATGAGAAAGATATTTCCTATGCGCATCCACCAGGTCCGGCCGGGCTGAGGAAACAAAATCAGATGTTTTTCGAATCCAATTTTCAGGTAACTTTCCTGGACAAGAAGATTGACGATTTTGTAACCGAAATGCATGCCTATTGTGATTCCGAGGGCATGCTGCGGCAAAAATCCCCCGAAGCGGCGATTTCGCCCTATCAAAATCTCCAAACCCTGGTCGCAAAATATCGCCTGGAAGAAGCCCTGGGCATACTCGACGAGATGATTATTCGCGATGGAAAAGAAGGAAGCCTCTTACGGGAATTAGGGGATTTTCAGCGGACGTATCACAAGATTAAGGAGTGGGAAAACTATGATAGCTACAGCCATCAGGAATTGGAGGAAAAGTGGCAACAGCTCAGGAATTCCCTTTCGACCTTCATAGATCAGGTAGCGACACAAATTCCCGCTTAATCCGGAATGAACATGACCCAAATACGATCCAGATATCCGGGGCTGAGGCCTTTTGATGCAGAGGAACAACAATATTTCTTTGGACGACAGGAAGAGATAGAGGCGGTTTGTCGACTACTCGATATCGATAGCCTGACGATACTTCACGGCTCTTCCGGGATGGGCAAATCTTCCCTCATCAATGCGGGCATTTTGCCGGCATTGGGCAAGATTCGGAAATGGAATATTCCCTATCACCTTGTGCAAATTCGCCTGACAAATTATGACCCGGAACTTGCTAAAATCAGGCGCGAACAACAGGGGGCAGAAGCACTTGCACCTGATTTGGTCAAAGATCCCGTGGAGCGTTTTATTGCCACTTGCCTGGGCCCCGATACGGAATGGAACCAAGTCATTCCCATGCCCAAAGACAGCTTTTGGCTGACGGCCAAGCAGTTGCTCATTGATCAGGCGATCAGCCCCATGCGGCTGGTTTTTGTATTTGATCAATTTGAAGAACTCTTTACCTATCCAGAGCAGCGGGTAGATGAATTTGCCCGGCAACTCGGCGAGTTGTATCACGAAATACAACCAGAAGCAGTGCGGCTGGGGATTGAACGTAAAAATATTATTGACGCAGAGCAATCTCCTGAAAATGGGGAAGACGTTTCTCCCAAAGTCGAGCAATTACTGGCAACAATTGATCAGCCACTGGATGTGAAAATTCTCATCTCCATGCGGTCCGATAAGCTGCATTTTCTGGATCGACTCAAGCCTTACCTGCCGGAAATGATGCTCAATAGTTACGAGCTTCGCAGCTTCGATGGAGAGCAGGCAAGAAGAGCCATTGCCGATCCCGCAGCGCTGACGGGAGATGATTTTGCATCACCGCCATTTACCATCAGCGATACCGTAATGGATGAAATTATGGGGTTTCTGCAAGATAAACTGACCCGAAGGGTAGATCCTTCCCAGCTTCAGATCGTCTGTCAGCATATCGAGCGAAAGATGATCGAGCGGGGGAAGCAAGTAAAAAAACAAACAGAAAAGGCCATTTGATCGAATAGCTCATGGAATACGCCGAAACAGAGAACATAGAAGAGATGCTGCAGGATCAGCCAGCGGAAGTAATTGAGCCGCTTGCGCTGGAGTTGGAAGACGTGGGCAACCTCGAACAGGTGCTTCGGGGGTACTACCTTTCCCAGATCAAAAATCTCGAAGTGCGCAAGGACCGAAAATTGGCCCGAAAACTCCTCGAAAATCACCTGGTCCTGCCCAAGTCCCGCCAGCGGACCTCCAAAGATGCTGCCTATATCCGCGAGATATTAGGCATGGAAGGCATTTTACTGGACCGCCTCGAAGACTCCCGCCTCATTCGCCGACTCAACAAAAGCGGAACAAATCCTATTTATGAAATCAGCCACGATACGCTCGTAGAGCCGATTTTGGCGGAAAGAAGCAACCGGGAGGCCATCGCCTTATTTTTTAAGAAATACGGGAAATATTTTCTCCTATTGCTGTTGCTGCTATTTGGCCTGGGGATGTTGTTTGAGAATAAGGTGGATGTGATCGATGATTCGCTGGGGCGGGTACGATCTGGGAAGGTAACATTGACTGCGGCCGAACCCTTGTATGTTCGACCTGGAAATACGAACGCGATCATAAGCGTGCCCTTTTCCGAAATTGAGGAATATAAGAAAATGGACTCCCTGATGTTGGAGGTCGGACTGAAGTTAAATACGATTTCTAGTGAGAATGCAAGATTGATGGGAGAAAGAGAAACGCTTCAGGTGAACCTCGGGGCACTAAATATTCCAATACCCGCGGCGAGGCTGGAAGCGCTATTACGGGAAAAAAGAGACACTGCTGTTCCCCTCAAGTTGTTACTGCCGATCGGAAATATGGGGCAGGCAGGCGCGCGGACTCAATCGAGTCAGCTAATGGCCAATGTAGAAGGGACTACATTGCTGCAGATTCAATATGGACGGAGCCTGCTTCAGCCAATTGACCCTGAGCTTGGTGATAAAGGGACGGGCGGTTCCAGGGGGAATGCTACTGTACAGACTGATTTAGGTAAACGATCCGTACGTGCAGGAGAAACCCTCAATCCCGTTAAATTGGATACCACCATTTCTTTAGCAGGTTTGTTTCCAGAAGACCAAGTCCTGACGGATCTGCTCAAAGACAAACAACTCCAACTTACCTATGGGGTTGATGTGCAACCGATTGACGTTAGAGAGGCAGAAAGAGAAATGGTGGAAGTAGAAGTACTTACCTCACCTGATGTCATACAGGTACAAACGCCGGAAGGTCCCCGGATATATAAAATAGACCCTGCTGGAAACAATGCCCGGAAGACCGGCTATTATGAAGTCAAGGCCGGAGAGGGGCTGCTAACGGTTGCTAATAAATTCAGTACCACGATGCAGGAAATCCGGGACTTGAATGGGATGCCTAAAAGCCAGACTACCCTCACGCCCGGTAAGCAGATAATTGTACCGTTGAAATAGCACTAAAGGCTAAACGGTCAAGCAGAACCTGGCCGCGAATGAAATTCGTCCGTGAAGTCTTGTTTGAAAGAGTTTGAAGGTTTTCCCTCAACGCTCAAACCCCAAAATGGGAAAGCCTGGTTCTCCCAATATTGATCCACTCATCGCCTGTGGCCATATGGAATCGGCGCGCAGCGCAGTGTCCCAGCGGGACACAATATGGGTAGCAAAAATCGTCTCTTCTTTTTGGTGTCGGGCGCTGATAGCGCAAAAAGTAGTCTTGTTTGAAAGAGTTTGAGGGTTTGATTGGGCGTTTGAAAGTTTTCCCCAACCCTCAAACCCTCGAACAATCAAACGGTCAAACAAAACAACACCACGAATGTCATTCGTCTGTGAAGTCTTGTTTGAAAGAGTTTGAGGGTTTGATTGGGCGTTTGAAAGTTTTCTCTGCCAAGCGGGAACATCCCTCCGCACAAACCAACCTCCCTTGCAAAGGGAGGCCCGCAAGCTTTGTCTCCGACAATGGATGTGCGGGAAAGTCCTTTTGAAAGGACTGCGGCCAGTGCGAGCGGGAATGTCTCCCCCGATCTGCCAACCGCTACGTATCAGCAAGCAGCGGGACAAATCCCACATTCGGCCCCGCTACCCAGGTATTCGCCCCACAGTACGCCGGATTGATATCCGGATTTTGTAATTCAGCAATCATCGAGCAGCAGGCCGCCGCCGGATCGCCGGAAGCAGAGAGACTGCCTTCCCAGTATTCATTTCCCGGGTAAGAATTGCCATCCCAGGCATAGCTGGCGACGAGGAGCTTACCCGCATGCTTGCCACTGAGTTGTTCGATGGGGTTTTTTCGGTTGAAATGAATGGTGATTGCATTTCCCTTGTGTTCGAGGACTTCCTGATTCCGTGCACCTCCGCATGTTGTGCAGCTATCCGGATACCAGGAAAAGCAGAGATCTGAAATATGAGGAAGAGAATGGCTTGCGATTACCGCTGCAAATGCTTCGGTAATCAGTTGAGCCTGAACTTCCTGGAGTCCCGGAAGTGCCCACACCCCAATCCCATACCCAACCGCTATGACATAGGCCGATTTCCCTTGTGCCTGTGCCCGCTCATTTGCGTCGAGGAGGAAGGGCTCCGCAATGAGCCGGATGCGTTGTTGATAGACTTCCTTATTGAGATAAACAGGATAATTCGGAACTTTCATCGGGTAGGAAGCGAAAGATCGGGGAATCTGAAAATCTGATGTAGGG
>CAYGTH010000497.1:0-5689 GCA_964352745.1 uncultured Bacteroidia bacterium | reverse complement strand
GCCCTGATATCTGAATTTGAACACGGGGGTTGAGGTTCAGGAATGAAATCAGGCGTTCCAATTCAGCAAAGGAAGTCTGCAACAAATCCCACTTACCGGTTTTGAAATAAATGTTTTTCAACACCAAAGAACTCCCGATTCGAATAGGTTGCAAGATAATTTCCTGCTTCACACTGGTCTCTGAGAGCAAGGTATCTGTCAAAATATCTGCTCCATAAAATAAATACCCCTTAGTCAACACATTCACACTCACCAGCCCATGAGTAGGGAGCATAAAGGAAAATTCTCCATCTCCCGGATCTGACACGGCTCCATTAATGGAGTCCAGCGTAATGTTGTCAGTCAGGGTAATCTCTGCTTCCAGTGGATTCCCTGTATTCTCAGCTGTTACCCGCCCAATCAATAAGGCTGGCGTAACATAGGGCCGAACCCCCGCTCGTCTCGGATCGCTGAAATTACATAGCCAAAAATCTGCACTGCCCATATGTCCGGGCAATAAGGTCCCCTCGGCCGCTTGTTCAGAGTATCCCACGGCCAGAAAGCCCCCATTGGGCACTTCCAATATCCCGGAAAAGGAATCCTTGGCCTCGAACCCAAAAGTCCGCGCCCATTGTAACTCTCCATTTCCATTCACTTTCAGTACCCAGGCATCATAATAGCCCTGATTAAGTTTCACATCGCCGTCCCGGGATTGTGTCATTCCACTTACCACATATCCCCCATCATAGGTAACTGCTACATCATTTGCACCGTCAGGCTTAGAACCACCAAATGTTCGCGACCATATCATATTCCCATCCGGGGCCAGTTTCAGCAGCCAAAAATCACCACGTCCCTGCTGTCGATAGACAAATCCTGATCGGGAAAAAGTAGTACCTGCCAGAATGAGGTTGCCATCAGCATCTATCTTACTGGAATGAATATCATCATTATCTTCTCCTCCATAAGATATTTGCCAGCCCATTTTTCCGTATTCATCCAGGCTGAAAATCCATACATCTTTTCGACCCAGATTGGTTTGCACGTCCTGATCCAGGGATTCGGAGGTATTGATAACCAGGAATTCACCGGGGGCTTGCTCATGTATCCGACATACTTTTTCATTTTTAGATCCCCCAAAATGTCGCTCCCAGATGATATGCCCGGTTTTGTCGAGTCGCGCGATCCATGAATCCAAAGCCCCGTGATGTGGGGAACGCATACTCCCCTGATTGGAGCCAGAAGCACCGCCAATGATAAAATCTCCCGATTGAGTTTCTATGATTGCAAAACCTTTATCATTTCCGGATCCCCCAAATGATTTACTCCAAATGATGTTTCCTTTCCGATCCAGTCGGGCAACCCAAACATCTTCCTGACCGCCTCCCTTGGGGATATCCCCATCCGAAGAGGTTGTTGTACCGATCAGCGCATATCCCCCATCGGCTGTCAGGATCATATCACTCAACCGTTCAAACCCGCTTCCTCCTAAGGTCCGCGTCCAGAATATGTTTCCCTGCGTTGTAAATCGGGAAATCACGACATCGCTTTGCTCACTGTGGTTCTGTTCGCCGAGGCCATCCACAGAAAAAACTTCACCGGCCAACACAATAGCCCCATCAGGGGTGAGCAATGTTTTTTTGCCCAGATCAAAGCCCGAGCCACCACCATATTTATTCCAGAAAGCTATCTGAGCCTGAAGGGAGTTGCTGCATATACAAATTCCCCAGCAAATCAATAAACTCAATACCCCAAATCGCATGCGATCAACCATATGTAAGGATTAAAATTTCAACTTCGTGCATGGCATTTCCTACAGCTCAAAATAAACATTTCTTTTGCTAACTTGTCCCATGAATGAAGGACAGTACCAACCTTTTGACACTGAATACGCTATATAAGCCAACAAGTCACGCCGAAAGACTATGGCAACTCACACAATCTGAGCCTTATGAACCTCGAACGAATTGTTCTCACACTCGGTGGAATCGCCATCATTGCCGCATTTTTCCTTCCCTACCTTCAATTCAAAAAAGCCTTTACAGAGGCCTATAAAATGGAGGTTTCGATAAGTGGGATGAGTATGGTTCAAACCGGGTTGGAATTTGCGGAAGTAGTTCCCGGAAACACGGGGGAAGGCATGCTTGATTTTGTAAAAAAGGGCTGGAAAGATTCCCAAAACTTCCAACAACTAGGTGCCTTGATCGGGTTTATCTTTGTATTAATTGGCCCTTTTATCTTCCTGCTTTACTCGCTGGGCTATGTGTTCAGGGGCTTGACTGGCAGGCAGTACAAACGGGGTATTTTCTTTACCATTGTCTATACCGGGATTTCATGGCTTACTTTTTACCTGCTCGGGAATGATTTAGGCATCAGCTTGAATTTCTTTTCCATGGCTGGGCCCGGTTTCTGGGTGGCATTTGGGGGCATGTTTGCCGCGGCGATGTCTTTGTTCTTTTCCAAGAGTCTCGAATGAGTCAAAAGACGTAAGCAAACAGATTACAGACATCAGACGAAAGACATTAGGCTTCTGTTTATCAGCAGGTTATAGCCTGAATCCTCATAACTTAACTCTATCCATCTACCTACTGAGTACTTTCAGATTTTCAACGACTTATCGTATGCAGTTTCTTTCCTTGTCGTTATTACTTGCGTTTCAGCTCACGGCACATCCATTCTTTATCAGCATTTGCCAAATTCATCATAATTCAGAAGCCAAGACCCTGGAGATAGCGATCAAGTTGTTTGCGAATGACCTGGAGACAGCCATGGAAGCCGAACAAACGCCTGCCTTACACCTTGGCACTGATCGGGAAATCGCTGATGCCAATTCCCACATCGACAGGTATCTCCAGCGGCATTTTCAATTATCCATAAATGGAACGCCCGTTACAGGAGAATTTATCGGCAAGGAGTTTGATGCAGATGTGGTATGGTGCTATATCGAAGTGCCAGATGTTTCTACGGTTTCCAAACTGGAAGTCAGTAATCGCCTGCTCATGGATGAGTTTCCAAGCCAAACCAATGTAGTTCATATTACGGTCAATGGCGAACGAAAAAGCATGCTGCTTCAAAAGGGGAATGCCCGGGACATCGTTTCATTTTAAGTAAGTTTATCCTATGGAGGCATCTGTCATAACCATTAATTGCCCTAGCTGCGGAGCCGCAACCCCTCCGAGCAAATCCCAGTGCGACTACTGCGGCAATTACCTGCTCCACCTGACCTCTTTTGAAAAGCGATCTCACCCCTTAGCCGGTGATGCGTATTTTCATTCCCTCAAACGGCCTTATCAGGCTTCACTTGCCCTGGGCCTGATCGCTGCTGTTCTGATCTACTTTGTATTTTTCAAAGAGTTATCTGAAGATGAGCTTGTACTCATTTCTCCGACCTGGTTTTTGCTCACTATGTTTGGAACAGGTGGCTTGTATGCGGAAAAAGCCGTTCGCCAGATTCTCGCCAAACAGGCAGCAACCTTTCATGAGGCGCTCCTCCAATCCGTAAAAGGATTGAGTCCCATCCTCGTGGTAGCCGTATATATTGTATTTCTCATTCCTCTGCTCCTGCTCGGTATCAGCAAGCGCTTGTCTTCTCCGCTGTTAATAGCCCTCTTCATTACCCTAATCTGGGCTGTCGTTTTGTACTTATTCCTTGTAGGAATTTTCCCTTCTCTTTAAGTCGTTTTTGAAAAATGAGGCGTATCAGGTGAGATAGCCATCCCCAGCAAGGAGTAATCGGGATGAACTGCCTTCGTAAAAACAGAAATCCGGAACCCTCTGAATAGAAGATCCCGGACATTATATGTTTCTTCTGGTATGCTTTGCTAGACAGCTTCAACAGCAGTTACCCCAGGCACCATGCGGGTGAGGAGACCTTCTATACCCGCTTTCAGGGTCATCGTTGAGGAAGGGCAGCCTGAACAAGCACCTTGTAAGCGTACTTTTACCACGCCATCCTGAAAATCTTCGTAGATGATATCTCCTCCATCCATTGCAACAGCCGGGCGGACATGGCTTTCCAAAATTTCTTTAATCTTGGTAGTCATTTCATCATCTTCCGGATCTGGTGTCTTTTCAACCACTTCCGCCAATTTTCCAACTACCAATGGCTGACCCGACACGAAATATCCTTTTAGAAAATCCTTAACAGCAGGGATCACTTCTTCCCACTGAAAATCAGCATTTTTCGTTACTGTGATAAAATTACCACCCAGGAAAACGCCCTCTACGAATTTAAAATCAAATAATTTCCGCGCGATAGGCGCCTCTTCCGTTTGGCTGACATCCGGAAAATCCGCTGTCCCCTGTGGCATGACCACGTTAGCAACCACAAACTTAAGGGATGCAGGATTCGGTGTTATTTCTGTATAAATCATAAATATATGTCCTGATTAACGCCAGCAATCCGGCGAATTGATGGATGCAAGTTACTATTTAATTCTGCTCATCGAAAACATAAACAAAGGGGAGGGGAAATTGTTCGTGGCCACATGCTTGTCTATCTTAATCTTTTTGTCTTCCTTCCTATTAAGGGCACGAAAAACCGCGACTTATGAATAAGTCGCGGCGGTGTTCATGATTGTGTGTAAAAAAGATTGTGTTTATATAGAAAGTTTGCGATTGGGGCTGTAAATCGCCGCATTCGCATATCCGCTTAATTCAATCTCCAGGATCGCATTGACATGTGCGAGTGCAATTTTGTCCAGTCCTGCCTCACTCATCATTTCTCTACACTCTTCTTCGTTTGTATAGAACCCATTTTCAGTCAATACGGCCGGCATAGCGGTTTTTCGCAGCACATAAAAGGCCCTATTAGGATTTGCATGGGCCATGATTCCGCGATCTTTCCAGATATGGGTATCTGAGTCTTTGCGTAAGGTAGTGATCAGATGTCGTTGAAATACAGAAGCAAGCCGAACTCCGGCACTACTATTGACATGATACCAGCATTCTACGCCTGAAGCAGATGGGCTCGCAGCATTTCCGTGAATAGAAACAAATATTTTTGGCAATCCCAGATCCGAGGTCAGGTTATTCGCTCTGGCAACCCGTTCTGGCAAAAAGTGATCTACTGATTCTTCCGGCACTACATTATATAGTTGAACACCGGTACCTTCCAGCTTATCCATGATTCGCTTGACAATCTCCCGATTGAACTTCCATTCCAGCAATTGGGTTCCATCTGACCAAACAGGAGAGCGTTTTCCGGCCTGCAAACTCCCATGACCATTGTCCAGGCACCACAGAAATTTGGGGGTTGTGATACTCACTTGGTCAAGAGGCGGAACCTCAACGATTTCATCATCTTCAATGACTTCTCCGACATCCAGTCCTCTGGTTCCAGATCGACTTGACGCTTCTGGCGGAACTACAGTTTCATAGGTGGCTCCTTCTGGAATAGAAGCAGCATCTTCATTTTCCAATTCTGATTCGGAAAATCCTACACGCTCCATCCCGGTAGTTATTTCTTCGCTCACAGGATCAGTTCCAGTACCAGAGATAACTGCTTCTTCCGGATCATCCCAGCCGAAAAGGCGGGCAAAAAAATTGCGGATCGCTTCAAACATAATCGTTGTTAATTGGCTTGCAACCAAATATATAGAAAAATTACGATTATGCTAACCATTTGAAAGATGAATGTACCGCTTACCAGCTTCCTCCTGCGCCGCCACCAGAAATACGGAAGCACGAACTTAGACACAAAGCCGACCCA
>CAYGTH010000496.1:0-5699 GCA_964352745.1 uncultured Bacteroidia bacterium | reverse complement strand
TCACCCTCTCTCTGGAAAAAGGGATACGGCCGGAAGTCCTCATGAAAATCACCGGGCATAAGGATTATGATACGCTCAAGTCTTATATCAAGATTGTCGACAAGGTGAAGGAGGAGGAAATGTTGAAGGCGTGGGGGTGAGGAGGGAAGTTCTCATGTTTACAAAGATGCACCTCTTAACTGCTTTTCATTGATATCTTTGCAGAAACCTCTGCATTTTTTGCTCATAACCACGTCTATTTCAGGGTGGATTCATCACCTTAATCCGTAGCCTAAAATTTTAGGGGAATTACAATTTGCTAATTCAACAATAATTTTATAATTAAGCAAAGTAAGGAGTTGCATTTCTATTGTCATTGATTATCAGGCATTTGTAGAATTTAAGATTTCGTTTCTACAAATACTGAATTTGTAACAAAAAAAATCAGCACTACTTTTTAGCCTTTCATTCGCATATTTTCATGCAAATGGATTTTTCGAGGTAGTTTATAGTAGAACTAAATTTGAGACTTAGTTCTGACACACAAATACAATTTATCTGTAGTCACCTAAATTAGAATTTTTCAAATTCAGGCCTGCTATTGATTTAATGATTCTTTAAAACACAAAACAAGCAGCAGATTACGATGTCCAGATATAACTAGAGCTATTCGCTAACTAGGTTGAAAACGTATTAATGCCAACAAACCTAACCTTTATAACAGATCAATTAGTCTCAGCGGTAGAATTGGCAAATGCGGTAGATCAGGAGGATTCTCATTCGGAAAAGCTAGCCGAATAGGCTTTGGAAACCGATAAAGATCAGATTATGCAAACATCAACACCTAAACCGGAGGACTATGTACCCATGTGGGTTAAGGTGCTTGGGTTTGTGGTAACCTTGCTTGTGGCTTTCGGAGCAAACGCGGAAAAGTTAGTCGGTAGATTTTTCCCGATGGGAGATCCGCTGATTCCACTATCCATCCTCATGGGATTGTTACTCGTTGGCTTGATCTGGTCAATTCAACTCACCGCACAGTTAATCAAGCAATATTGGAGAAACTCTAAGTGGTGGAAATTTATCTGTGTACTTGCTTCCACCGTATCTTTGTCATTGTCCGTTCTCCTTGTGTTACAGGTCTGCCAAGTCAGGGAGGAACTTAAACCCCTACCCAGCTTATTAAGTGGCCAGATCAAAGATATTAGCCAATCTGATGATTATCTGGAAGGTGCGCAAATACAACTCATTAGTACCGACCGCTCAGGAATTTTGAGTGGCATTCATCACGCTGTGGTGAGAAAAGGAGGAACCTATACTGTTCAAGGTCCTGAAATCATGCCTCGCAATGCCTGGCTTCAGATACGCGTATTAACGAAGGGTAATGACAGCAGTACCTCAAATCAAGTCGCAGATATTTTTCTTATACCCGTGAAACGAGGACAAAATATCCGGTACGAAGTACCGAGCCTGACAAATAATGGGAACCATGTATTGATCAATACACTTGAATAAGCCCTTCGAAAATGGAAAGAAATATCCTATTAGCTTGTTTCATCTGCCTGAATTTTATCCCAGGATATCTTTTAGCACAGGATGAGAAAATATTTCACATCACAGGAACTCTACGGACTGACGATAATCGATCTCTTTTATATACGTCCAATAACATTCCTGGACGCGGCCAATATACGCTAGTGGTTGAGCAACAGTATGATAATAATCAGCCAGTTATAAGGATTGATAATGAAATCACCGAGGTTGCCGCAGGCCAAATTAATTTCAGAGGTGTTATTAATAGAGGGAGGATTGATAAAAGTAAATGGACTATTGCAATTAGCGCTTCAGGTTATCAAGGTGTGACGATCGACCTCCCCCTCCCATCAAACTATAATAAGATTTCTTTCTCCCGATCGCCAAATAAAGGCATCGCAAACATGGATATAATCTTAATAAGAGATAAAAGCGAAACAAAGTTGATCATTGAAAAAGGGCGCTATAACATACCGCCTCCAAACCCTATACTTACCAAACGGACCGGAATAAAAGTAAAGTTAATAGCATTTGACAAAAAGAATGGTAGCGTTGTTGGCGGGGCAAAAATAAAAAGTAGCTTTCCTGCAGGATTAATCGATGGACCTACAGATACCGAGACGGGATTTGCCTATGTTTCCATTGATTCGATTTTATCAGATAGTGTCCGATCGCTTTTCACTTTTCAGGCTACACAGGACGATTACCTGCCTACTACACACCATATGCTTCTAAATAGTACAGACTGGCTGGCTTTCTCTACCCAGGATACTGCTGTCAAAGAAGATACGTTATGGCTGACAAAGAAAGTAGATCTCCCCCCGAATTATGATGTGACTGTTCAGTATGCAACCAAACCCCTACTGATAAGTGGAGTTAACGTGTTCGCATTTCATAAAGGCATACAGATCGACCAGGGAAAAACAGATGAAAATGGGCGATTTGTATTTCGGTTGGACAGTACCTTACGAAAGCACGTTCAAGCGCACGGATCTGCTAATTTGCGATTTCAGATAGTGAATGACGCGTTTTTTGCCCAGTCTTTTGAGCGACAGATCCCATTAAAACAAACTGACGCGATTATATTGCCCATTGAAGATGAACAGACGATGCGTTGGAAAATCAAATCATCTTGTACAGACCAGAATCTGACAGGGATTAGGGTGAGAGCCAATTTTATCGACCCAGCCGATGGGGATTTTCGGGCAACCTTCACTGATGGGTCAGGGGAAGCTGAGTTAAAGCTGCCTTTTTATACCAAAAAGATTGAGCTGATTATCGATGATAATACACTAAAACGTCGCAAAAAATACAAGAGCGATAAACAAACAAATGTAGCAATAGATAATCCGAACACCCAGGAAATATCGTTGGATCGCATGCGTGGAATACCCAGTTTTCCGGGCTTTCCTGTATGCGATGCTCAGCAACCCAATAAATACCTGCCTTGGGAGGCAGTCGGATTGGGCGTGTTAGTAGGTGGAGTATGGGGAGTTCGTAGCTGGCGACAGAAAGCTTTATCAAATAACTTTTGCTCGGATCCGCCTAGCCTAACTTATAAAGACGAATGCGAAAAGATCAAATGCAAAGCAGGCTGGGCAACAGGGGTAGTAGCTAGCTTAGGCGTTATTATGCTTACCAGAAGGTACTGGCATCGATGGCTTAGACCACAAAAGAGCACCGCTTTATCATTCATGCCATTACCCAGCATTGCCTTTAGAGAAGGTAAAATGATTTTGCCTTTCAATTTGATTGCCGTATATACATTTTAACCACAAATTCTTGCATTATGAAATTGTATCCATCTATTACATTCACCTTGTCCATCGTGGGAATGATTAGTTTTTTCGTTTTGAGCTGTTGTGAAGATCCTGCCCCAACACCGTGCAACCTCCCTATCCTGGATGCTGATGTTACGATAACTGAACTCGATGACGTTGTGATCGCAGATCTACCTAGCCCTACTACTACTATTTTGATCGACAAAGACTCCATACAAGGTTATAGACTTAGGGGTACTGCTACCAGGCTACCATGTGAGGACGGACAAAACGTCACAGGAACGGTTTTCGCAGCGGTTGATCCGACAGCGTCTGGGTTATTCCTTCAGGGCAGTACTAGCTCCGCAAGCAAGGAAGCCGAAACATGGAATCTGGCTATATTTTTTAATGGAAATTCTGGTGATGAGGCTACGGTCAGAGCATTTATCGTACGGTCCGAAGATGCCGACTTTGTACGTAGCCTTGGGGCAAGTTATGCCGACTTTAATGCGTTTTTCAGCGAGTTCACAAGCAAGAGTATCTTTTATCAGGAATCTGAAGAAATCAACATTGAGCTCAAATAAATTTGCACTTAATATGGACAGAAATGATCAGTGCAACAATCTTACTTCGGGACAAAGGAGTTCTGCCTCCTAGTGTCTACACAAGTCAAGATATAACCTGACAACTACACCCTATTACTATTAAGCACATCACCATTAACCAACTTAAATGATGATTTCCATGAATAAGTCCCCTTTGATCCTCCTTGTCTTTACTATCCTAATAATAATCCCGAGCAAGTTTCTCTTAGCCCAGGTCAATTACGCGTTGAATATCTCCACCCCCACTCAATGTACGGAGGAAGATAATATTAACGTCCCTATCTATGGGCCCAATATCCAGCAATTCCAAGTGATCGCCCGACACCCTGAATATCCATTCGGCAATGAGGACTGTAGTCCGGATTTCACTAACTGCAATATAGGATCCGGAGGAGATCCTGATCAGTGTGCCACGATTTACGACGATGGTGTAAATATCATCAAATCGTGTATTGTTAGCAACTGGTGGCGGGATAGTACCATGGATATAGCGCTTAGTAATGGAACCACAAGTGCGGCCCACTACATGGTAATGGCACAGAAAATTGACCAGGTGCCTTCATGGCCTGAATTTTTGGTCCTTTATCAGGATGGAAATCTACGTCTGATTCCTCATCCTCCTGCTGGCGTTACGAAAGTCTGTTATGGAAGCTCTGTTATCATTGGGCCTGCGCAGCAAAATCCGACAAGGCCTTATGTCGAGATCGAACGTATAGACATTGACACTTCCAATCTTACTATCAACGTTCTCTATGTTTCCGGGAGCACAGCGACACTACAATCCAATGTTAACACTGACTCTGCGTTGGTTGACGTTTCTGTAGGATATCCAACTGACACTGTCCCCCTGACCACCTTCCGATCCATGTGGGTTGCTGACTCTAGTTGCGACGTTGCCTTTATGAGCAGTGGGCCAGACACACTGCCCATTTTGGGAAATTGGAATACCCTGCAAGGAAACTCATTTTCTTTTTTACGAAGCATTCCAAGCAATCACAATAATTCTTCGCCAAATATTGAAATCGTATTATCAGACACCACAATAGGCACAGGCATTGCTGATTTACAATTAAAAGCGAATAATCTTGTTAGCGTTTATCCCAATCCTGTTCAAGATCAAATAACGGTTAAATCAAACACTGAAAGGCCAATTACATCTGTTGGAATCTTTGATTTTCAAGGAAGGCCCCTTAGCGAATTTCCCGTATCTTCACTGTCTAAGCTTATCTCCATAGATCAGTATCCGAGCGGTGTGTATTTACTCAGGGTACGAATGCAAGATTCTGTTCAATGGGTAAGATTTGTCAAATAGATAGCTTCCTCATTTGAGCTTTCTCGAATTATAAATCAATAGACCTAATAATATACCAAAAAACCTGACAAAACGCCCCAATCTCCGGCACCCTAATTCCACCACAATCCAGTAAGCAAGCCGCCCTTTTGCTGGCAGCCTACCTATCAAAAACAAGCGCAAACACTCCGCCGGAAAATCAGAAAAAAGTCCCTTCTGTTTCCGTCCAGAAAAACACCTCGTATTTCTTCTTGAAAACTGGGGTTTTTCGCCAAAAACACCTGGGAAGGTTTGGGCTTTTTCGGAACGAAAATTGCCCTCATTGACCGAAGTTTTGTCTCAAATAAATCGAAAAATCTCATTTCATGGAATCGATCACGTTTACTCAACTGACGGTTGAGGAGCTTCGTCAGATTATTCGCGAAGAATTAGCGGTTTTCTTTGAACGAGTAGCTCCCAGTACCCCGCAAAACAAGCTTGTTGGCATCGACGGCTTGCTGGCAGCCAGGCCATTCATGGGTAGTCGATCAACCA
>CAYGTH010000495.1:0-5713 GCA_964352745.1 uncultured Bacteroidia bacterium | reverse complement strand
ACTTCGACCTTGAAACTGTTCAGAAGAGGGGCGTCAGATTTGGAACCGCCCGAATTTCCGATAGTATGATGTTCAATTTTCGTGCATATGGGTTGCTGTGTGTGTGCTTGTTTGGCGGATTATCAGCCAGCTGGGGACAAGTGCCGGATTCTGTATGGCGAATTCGGGAAGTAGTAATATTGGGGGTTTCGGAGGAGAAAACAGAAGCTCGAATCCGTAAGGAAGCCCGTAAAGTCAAATCTGAGGCAGGTCTACAGAGTCTGCGAACAAAATGGGCGCAGGAACAGGAGTCAACAGGTCGGCTGGAGTTTTCTCTCGAGGAGTACGTGCATGCGGGTGAGTCTCTTACCTTGACTTTTCATCAGGGGCCGATTTATGCCTATGAAGCACTTAGGTTAGAAGGACTCAGTGAAACGTATCGGCAAAAAAGTGGCCTGGGCCAGTTGCTGGAAAAGGAAATGCCGATCAATTGGTCGGATTTGGAGGGGCGCCTTCGCTACTGTCTGGATTTATATCAGAATGAAGGGTATCCCTTCGCAGCATTTGATCGAAAATCGGTTGCCTATCAGTCCATCAGCCCCGATAGTATGGGCGCGGCTGTAGTCTATACATTTGATCCCGGGCCGCTCATTGTGATTGACAGTGTCAATATTGTGGGTAACCATCGCGAGCGAGATGAATTTGTGAATGCCCTGACCCGAATCAGGCCGGGCGAGCCTTATCGGCAGCGATTGATTTCAGATGCCCCCCGTTTACTCAATAATTCGATTTATTATGAGCGGGTTCAAAACCCCGCAGTGTCCTTTACTTCCTGGAATACGGCCAAGGTCAAGCTGAAATTGCAACGCAAGCGCGCCGGAAAATTTGACCTGCTGGTAGGGTTGTTGCCTCCGGATGAAACAAATGATCGACTACAATTTACCGGGACAGTCGATATCGTATTTGTCAGCCCATTTCGAATGGGGGAAATCCTTCAATTCAAATATGACAAGCTAACCTCAACTTCTAATCGACTGGATATTGAGATGTTGATTCCGCATATTTTCCAGACCCCTTTCCAGGTAGAAGGCGAGTTAAATATTCTCAAGCAAGAAGAAGATTTCCAGAATCGGTTTTTCAGGGTAGGCGGGGAATATGCCTTTTCTCCCTTTTTTGCGACTAGTTTTAATTACCGAAATCGGAACTCAAGTTTGCTTGACATCACCGAATTTGAAAATGATACCCTTCAAGGCCCTCCGCAATTAGACGGCACTCAGCAATTATATGGAGTAGGGTTTACCTACGAAAAACTCGATTACCGCTTGAATCCGACCAAGGGGCTTTCTTTTGAGATGGAAGTACGACTGGGCAAGCGGAGTATTCGAGAAAATTTTCGGTTGCCGGGAGAGATCTATGCAGACTTGCCAGCGGAACTGCCTGCCCGAGAGGTGGAGTTTGCTGCGCATTGGTACAAACAGGTATTACCCCGGCAGGTGGTGCATCTGGCACAACATACCTATTGGCTGGGACAAGAGCGGGTTTTTCGCAATGATCAGCTGCAGGTAGGCGGGGCGCGTAGCATCCGAGGCTTCAATGAAAATCAGTTTTTCACAAACTTCTATACCTTCTTCACTGCGGAATACCGATTGCTACTGGAACGAGATTCTTATCTGGTGCTCTTTGGGGACTATGCCTATTTGGAAAATGCTGTAGAGAATGAGATTATTCGTCCGCTGGGAATAGGACTAGGAATGAACTATGGAACAAGTGCAGGTGTTATTTCCATCAGTTATGGAATTGGAAAAACAAAAGATATCCCTTTTCAGCCATCCCGGGGGAAAGTACATATCGGCTTTATCAATCAATTTTAAGGATAGGGGCGAAAAAAATCTCCCTAATTCCAGACAAATTCTATTAGATTTACGTTGTATGGGAATAAACCTACCCGATTCGTTGTTAGTCTTATATGTCATGACCGCAGAAGCATTTGTTTTCTGTACAGATAATTCCCGTTGTTAGTTATGAGAAGCTTCCGATTTTCCCTCCTGGTTTTGCTGGCCTCTTTTTTGTTTTCCTGTGCCGAAGATCCTGTCGTGCCGGATGTGTATGATGTGCCGGATTTGATTCAGCCGTATATAGATGATTTTATTCTGGAAGCACAAGCACGCGGGATTAATCTTGAAATAACGGATTTGCGCGTAGAGTTTGCTTCTAATCTCGAGAGTTCGGCAGGAGCAGCAGCAGCGGGCTTGTGCCATTTTGAAAATAACCCCAACCGCATTCAGTTGGATACGACTTCCACGAACTGGACCTTCAATGCGCAGACCCGCGAGTTACTGGTTTTTCATGAGCTGGGACACTGCGTACTGAACCGTCGACGACATACACATAAGCGACTTCCCAATGGTAATTGGGCCTCAATGATGCGGGCAAGTGGAGAGCAGTTATACGGCATGACCTTCAATAATTTTAAGCGGGAATATTACCTCGATGAATTATTTGACTCCACCGCTGTGGCTCCGGATTGGGCAGATGAATATGGCTATAATGACATTGCACCGGCTCAAAAAACGGAAATATTTGTAGATGAATTTAGCGACAACCGAAACAACTGGAACCTCATCGGAACAGCGCAATCTCAACGAAGCATACAGAATGGGTACTACGAATTTAAATCGTTGATCAGCGGGGCATCATTTGCGGCCCGTACCATCAATTTTGATTCGTCTAAGGACTTTGAGATCGAAACAAGCCTGGAGGTCGTCTCCGGAGAGGCACCTGCGATGCTGATGTGGGGCGCTTCCGGGAGTGAAAATCCTTACTTTCACGGCTTTACGCCCGACTCGATTGGCCTGTATGGGAACCTTCAAAACGGGATTTCTCTTTCTCGTCTCGATGAAACAATTACTACTGATGGATTTAATATCCTGACCGTACGTAAGATTGACAACGAGTACTTCTTTTTTCTCAATGAGCAGCCTTTTGACAATGGGAGGTTTGAAGACTTTTTTGGGAATGTACATGGCTTCTACGTGGGTGGAAACGCGACTATTCGATCTGATTATTTGCGGATTTATGAAATAATCCCATAGATCGTAATAAATAGGTACTTCAAAATCATGAAAGAAACGAATCCTTATTGGGTTCGTTTCTTTTGTTTTTTTGAAGTGATTTGTAGGGCCTCTCTTATTCGGATTTAAATTTTGACTTGATTGAATAGTCTGTTTTTGTGATTTAGTGTCTCCTACATCGGAATGGAATAATTTCGCTCCCATTCAGGCACATATTTCGGTAGGTAGTGCGGCACTATCTACCATCCGAGAGCGTGTTTCAAAATACGCCTGGGTTTCTTCGTAATATACACAAGCTAACCACGCACACACCCTAAGCTTTGACCTGAAGGATTAGCTTTTCAACCAGTGCGGCATGTATTACAAAACCTCAATGCTGATTTTCAGCTTGCTCTTTGCTACGGTATTTCCAGGCCGGGTTATTTCCCCCGGCGCCTCTTTTGAAGAAGGTAAAATGGCAGCAGTTTCCCTGGCGCCTATGTACCGCAATTTTGTGGAGTTCTCTGTCTTTGATAATGACAGCGTATCCGACGTGAGTTATTTTGATAAAGAAACTCGCCTGGAGATGCAGGCAGCCTCAAAGAATGTGGAAGCCGCTGTGTTTTCACGTGCTTGTTATCAGGTAGTAGTGGATTCTTTATTGTATGTCGAGCGATGGGATACCTTGCAGCAGCCCAAATTCTGGCGGCTGGTCATGAACCTCCCCAAGGATACGGCCGTTGTGAATATCGCAAAATCCCGTACGGTTATTGAAACCATGGCGATCCGCGAATGGAATGCGATGGGAGACAGTACGCAGGCAATTTATAAAGACAGCATTCGCACGGAATATGAATTAGATTCAGATGATGCTGTATATGTAACAACGGGCAAAAATCACTTTTACGAATTTGAAAAAGCCCTGCCCAGTATCGGAAGGGGTATAGAAGTTTTTGAATCCCGGGAAGTAGACCCCTGGTATGCGCAGGCGATTCTCCTGATCGAAAGTCCAGGTAAAACACTAAAGTCTCCGGTAGGGGCCTATGGTTCCTTTCAGTTAATGCGTGAAGTAGCCATCGAACAAGGCTTAATCGTAAATGATAGTACAGACGAGCGGGAAGATTTTGTAAAATCTGCACAAGCCGCCGCTTCTCTTTTGGATACGCGCTGTATTCCACATATCAAATCGATCTTGCGCAAGCACGAAATTGAATTTGAAGAGTCCGATATCTGGTTTCGCCTCATGGTCTTACATGCCTACCATGCAGGTGCCGGAAACGTACGGGGCGTAGTCGATCAGATCAATCCTGTAAATGGCGGAATGTGGCTGATTCAGCAAATGTGGCAGACGCAGTACGGGGGGTTCAAAAATGCCTCTCAAAACTATTCGCAGATCGCACTGGCTTCCTTTATGGAACTCGATGATATCATGCAACACGCCGATACGCTCTGCATGCAAGCAGATTTGGAAGCAGCATTGTAAGGGTTTTGTTGAAAGGTTAGCATAGCGGTTTGATTCGCTCACAAACAGGGTTTTACCAAATAAGGTAAAACCCTGTTTGTGGTTTGGGACATGTGGCACTGAGGTTCTCAAACTCTCCATATCTATTGCTTTCAATACTGATTTATCCCGTATATTGCTGCTAAGGAATACTCAATTCAAAGCAGATGAAATCCCTATCCTATATTACCCTCTTCTTGTTTGGCCTGATGGCATGTAAGTCCACTTCTGTTCAGGAAACGCGTTTTAAAACGACCGATCTCACGCCCGAAAACAGCTTTACATCTGGTGTCGAAGGCCCCGCAGTGGACAAGGCGGGAAATGTATATGCGGTCAATTTTGCGGAGCAGGGAACCATCGGAATCGTGCGGCCGGATGGAACTGCAGAGGTATATGTGAAATTGCCGGAAGGCAGTGTGGGGAACGGGATTCGCTTTGACCGCGCGGGAAACATGTACATCGCGGATTATCCTCAACACAATGTGCTGAAAGTAGATGCCAATCGAAATATTACGGTGTTTGCACATGAACCCAAAATGAGCCAACCCAATGACCTGGCCATTGCCAAAAATGGACAACTATTTGCCAGTGATCCGAATTGGGCAGCATCTACGGGGCAGCTATGGCGGATCGATCCGGATGGGTCGGTGCACTTGCTTGAAGAAAATATGAGTACCACCAATGGCATAGAAGTGAGTGCTGATGAGAAACACCTCTATGTCGCCGAGTCGGTTTCCCGCAAAGTCTGGGTCTATGACCTGGCATCCAATGGGTCGATCAGCAATAAACAACTTTTGATTGAGTTTCCGGATCACGGAATGGATGGAATTCGATGTGATGCAGCCGGGAATCTCTACATCACCCGCTATGGAAAAGGAACGGTTGCGATTCTCACACCTGATGGAAAAGTGAAGCGGGAAGTTATGCTAACAGGAAAAAAACCTTCAAATATTGCCTTCGGTGGGCCGGATGGAAAGACCTGCTATGTAACCCTTGCGGACCGGGGGAATATTGAGACTTTTCGGACAGACAAGCCCGGCCGCGCATGGAAACTCAGATAGGGTATGAGGTCGCTGAGATTACCGAGTCTGCTTCGGTTCGGGTAATCGACAATCATGCAGAACAATTGGGCATTCGAATACAAAAATAATATGGATCCCCTGAACTGGTATCGCCTCGAAAA
>CAYGTH010000494.1:4624-5720 GCA_964352745.1 uncultured Bacteroidia bacterium | reverse complement strand
GATCAAATAATTGCTTTTCGTAGAATGTCAGGTCAATTTTGAGTTGCCGTTCGACCTGCAAAACACTATCGGGCATATCGATATAATTTCGGGCACGGGATTCCTGCAAGGCTTCCTGAAGCAATAACGCTTTGCTCCGTTCGCTGTATTCAAAAGCCTGATGCAAGTGTTTTTCTACTTTCGTCAACGCATATAGCCGAAATAAAATCTCAATCGCAGATTCATATATCGGAATGGAGGTATCAGAAAGTAATTTCCGGGAATCTGCCCCGCGAAGTCCCAACCGCATTCTTCGAATCAGGCTATCTACGATTTGATAAGTACCCGCAGCAAATTCCAAAGCAGTCGTTTCTACTTCCGTACCGGTTTTCCATTCCGCGTACACCCGCGCTTTAGCTGCAAGGGCAGATATCGCTCCGGGTAGCGCATAGTCAGCCTTTGCCGTTGGGTTATCGGTAAGAGTTGATGGTGAAATTCCAGTGCTGTAAGCAACCAATGCCTGTTGATAAGCGGTAAGGGCTTCCAGGTTCTGTCCATTTCGCTCGTAGTGTTTTCCGAGGAGATAGTGCGTTTTGGCTACTACCGGGTGAATTTCGCCCATATGTTCGATAAGAATGGCTAAGCCTTCTTCGAGAGACTCCCGTTCCCCATCAGGTCGCCCCATTTCCCCATAGCTCAAACCGATATTGGTGAGGGCAAAGGCTACTTTAAAGTGGCGGGGGCCCAGTTTTTTTTCCCAAATTTGTTTTGCCTGAAATGCATAGTCAAGTTGCTCCCCAGGCTTGCCCAATTTTCCATAAGCATTCCCGATCCGGTCCAGCACATCTGCGACACGGGGATGATCTGGTCCCAAGGCCGCTCTTCTGATGACCAGCGCTTTTTGCAGGTAGGCTAACTGTTGCGGGTAATCACCCGCTCGTCCATAGCAGGCACCCATATGCGTATAAGTAGTGCCTACATTTTGATGATCAGGCCCAAGTCCTTTCAACTGAATCGCCAGGGCTTTCAGAAAATACTCCGTAGCCAGCGCATAGTCTCCCTCATCTTCATAACAAGCTCCTATATTGCTATAACTCGCCGCAAGATGAGGATGCGC
>CAYGTH010000494.1:0-4524 GCA_964352745.1 uncultured Bacteroidia bacterium | reverse complement strand
CAGGCTTCCCCGAGTTGATTGGCAGTATTGGCATAATCTGCCCACATCTCTGCGCGGCGATATACAGGAATGGCCAATTCATAATAATGAATTGCGGTATCTATTTTTCCTGAAATAATTCCTTGCTGGGCTAATTCAAAATACTGCTTTGCCAGGCTGGAATCCGGAATTTGCCCGTAGCCGACCTGGCACCATCCAATAACGATCGCACACATCAGCACGCGTATTCCGGCCCCAAATGCTATCCATCTGTTTTTCATAATGCTGTTTGTTCTCGCGGTTTTTTTCTCATGTTGCTGACGACCAGCTATCAAGACCGGCTCCACATCCCTTACCAGGACGACCCCGGCCCAATAATGCGGAGACTGCCGGGATCGAAGCACAGAGCAGCAAACATCCAAACCATGCGATATAAGGAGGGGCGTACTTCATTGAAATGCGTGAAATTCAAGTTAATCCTTGCCCAAAACATTCGCAAGTACTTATCATGAAGAGTGGCAGACCGAAATCTGCCACTCGCTTACTCACACTTAAGCTCATTGTTTATTCCTTATGCAGCGGAATTCCGGTACTCCCCTCAACTGTTGTCACTTGCAGGTAATACAAACCAGCTGGATGATGGGTCAGATCTATTTCCAGAGAAGAACTGCCCCTTATATGACCAAATGTCCGATATCGAATTTCCCTGCCCCGTGCATCCGTAAGCCGAAATGCTGTATTGTCCAGATTTCCGCCTTCGATCTCCATCGTAAACAATCCGCTACCCGGATTGGGATATACGCGCAGGAGGCCTCCGCCCGGGAGTGTGGTTATCCCTGTGGCCGTATAGGTGAAAAATTCGGACTTGTCAGAACCACATTCGATCTCATCTAATAATTGCACCTGATATATCCCGGACTGCGTAACTTTTATGGTACGCGTAGTGAACGGCAATACGGTCGCATTGAAATACCAGAGATAACTATTTGCGATCAGGTCGGAACGCAAACTATCCGGTGTTATCTGCTCGACTGTAGGGGTCGGAGGTTGATAGGCGAATACGGAAACGGGTTCAGAATCGGCAAAACAACCCTCTTCGCTGACCGTCACAGAATAGCTGCCGGTTTGATTGACAAAGATAAAGGAGGCGGTGTCTCCATTGGACCAGAGGTAGGTATCGTGAATGCCATCAGTAATCATGCTGATGGAGTCTCCGACACAAAATTCATTTGCCTGACCAATTACTAAAATCACAGGAGTAGGGGCAGGTATCAGGGAGACCGAAATACTGGCAGTTATACCCGCACAACCTGCTGTATCCAAAACCGTCACCGCATAATTCCCGGAATCCTGCACCCAGATAGAGGCGGTATTAGCACCATTGCTCCACGAATAGGAGGCATAAACGGGGGGTACACTGAGCTGGACAGAATCGCCTGTACACAAGGTCGTACTCCCAGAGGTTTGAATAGTCGGCGCGGGAATCGAGCAGGTAGAAGCAATTTGGAAGCTGTCTATCTCTACAAAACTCCAATTGCCATTTGCATCCTGAACGCGCATTCCCAGGTCATGCCAGCCTATCCCGAGTCCGCCGGGTACAGGCAGTACAAACAGGGAATCCAGTGAGTCGGTTGGAGAAACGGGTAGATATATCCCATTGCCGACTCCGGGATCTGTATCGACAAAATATTCTACTCCGGTCAGCGGTGGCGCTGGCTCGGTTTCGGTAGTGTCACTGACAAAGAAAGGGCGTGTTTGATACAGGCCCGGTTCAAACTGCTGATCGATAGCTTGCACAGACAAGGTGTGAAAGCCGGGTGTCAGCGCAAATCCGAGGCCTGTGGTTTGCACGACCGTATCCAGGTTCGCAATTCCGGAAGCAAGGTCCACATTGGATACGCCTGGCCCGCCGTCCAGCCAATATCCTACCTCTACGAGCGGCTCGGCATCCAGAGTGGTGGTATCCTGGATATAGAAGCTGCTTTTTTTGTACAAGCTAAATGTCCCATCTACATTTTTTACTCGATAATTCAGGGTATGAAATCCTGGAGAAAGTGTGTTTGCGCCCAGGTTTGCTGCGCCATTGAGGGTATCATTGGGAGTAGGAAAGGTAGAAGCAGGCGCACTCCCTGCCCCCGGATCCGTATCGAAGAAATATTCGAGACGGGAGATTCCGGCAGGTTCATTATACTGCGTACTGTCGGCGATATAAAAACTACGTTGTTGGTACAGACTCCAGGTTTGATTCACATCCCGCGCACGATAATACAAGACGTGAAATCCAGGTGCCAGCCCTGTGGTCATAATACTCGCCGTCCCATTGACAGTGTCGAGCGGCAGGGAAATTACAGTTCCCGCTCCATTTCCTACGCCGGGATCCGTATCAAAGAAGTATTCGATTTCCGTCAGGCTCTGTGCCGAAAGCCCCGGAGCCAGCAATAAAGCAAGTATCAGTTGATAGAACCAATTCATCGTATTTGTATTAGAGGTTCCTGATTAATTTTGCTTTCTGGCCTTGAATTGAACGTTGAGCGGATCTCCTTGCAAGAGGCTGGCATTTTGGATATTTACCTCTATCACCTGGGGCACACGCGGCATGGGACTGGTGAGGTAGGGAACCGGTCCGCCGATGGGAAGGCTACTCACGCTTCCGTACAGGCCTATATCCGTACCATCCGTACCCGCATTTAAGCCCGCAGAAGCAGCTTGCAGCCGATAATCAAAGGCAAAATCAAAAGGCCCGGTTAAAGCATTCGCAAACTGGGGATTGACATTCACCAAATTACCTGCTCCTGAATTATTGCCATAAGGCAGGGCATTATTGCCGGTATTATAGGTTATGTTATTATTGAATGTACTGGAGGTACATCCCAGTGGGTCTTTCCCCTGATAGAAGATGTTATTCGCAATCGTAGCAAATGAAACATTACTGAATACACTTCCGGCAGAAGAAGTAGAGGCAAATAAATTATTAGAAATTAACACACTCGGCTCATCTGATGTGTTAATCGATGCTCGGATGATATTATTTCTAATCAGGCAGTTGGGATTATTTCCGATAGTAATATTGGTGATGATATTATGCTGTATCACCCAATTGGCAGCAGAACTATTGGAGAGGCTCAGATTGATTACTTCGCACCGCTCGATGGTAATATTGTCATGGACTCCAGTCCCTGCCCAGGTAATGGTTGAAAGCTTGATTCCAGTAAGTTTCGTACCACTTGCTGAGTTAGCTGAATTCGATCTCCCAATAGAAACAAAATTGAGGGTGGTAGGTAGCCCAAACTGATTAGGAGGATTATATCCAGCTCCGATAAGGGTTAGCAATTTGTCAATTATCACATTTCCATAAGTGGTATTCGAGCCAATCACATGCAAGGTATCTCCGGCGGCGGCATTGTCAACGGCTAGTTGGAGATCGGTGTATTGGCCTGCACTATTCGCGCTGTTGTCAACCGTGATGATGGCTGCGGACATAGGAGAAAACAGAGAGAATAGAACAAGAGAGAACAATAGGTTTTTCATGATGGAAAGATTAGGATCTATGGAATTGCAGAATTGCAGGGATATAGTCGGCAGCGGTCTGGCTGTTATCACCCGATTTTTTATATTTTTGAGATATGAGTCGAGATTTTCCAGCCACAGACGCCGAAATCATCGGGGCCATCCAATCGGGTGGTGCTGAGCGGCAGCGGTTTGAGAACCTGCTCTACCGGCGGTATATGGAGTTTGTTCGGAAGCGTCCCAGGAAGTATGCCCTGACCTCAGAAGAGGCCCGGGATGCCTATACAGATGCTTTTCTGGTAGTAATCGATCATGTCCTCAGCGGAAAATTCCGGGGAGACAGTAGTCTCAAAACCTATCTTTCCCGTATTTTTCGGAATAAATGTGTTGACCGGTATCGAAAAAATGCGACTGTAAAAGTGGACTGGGTAGATACCTTTCCTCAGGTAGCGGATGAGTCCCGTGATTTTCTCAGAAAATTATTAGGAGAAGAAGAGGTAGGTATCCTTCGGGGCTACCTGGCCCAATTGGGTGAGCGATGCAGGCGATTACTGGAATTTAGCGGACTGGGTTATTCTCCTGCTGAGATCGCTCAGGAAATGGGATTCAGCACGGCACGAAGTGCTTCCAGCCAGCGATATAAATGTCTTGAAAAACTGAAAGCCTTACGAAATACAGCCTTATGAAGCAGGAGACTTAAAAAATGGTTTGGCTGCCCCTAAACAGCCCTTATCCCTGATACAGATGAAACCGAACGAAGAATTGTTGGCAACTCTCGACCAGTACCTCAACGGTCAACTGGAAGATGCCGCCCGAAAAGCTTTTGAAGCACGGTGCGAGGCTGAGCCGGAATTAGCCGATCTCATGCGCGAGCACGTACAGGCAGAATATGCTGTACGGACAGAGGCCCGCGAATCCCGGCGTACAGCCCTCAATAACGCTTTTGAAGAGTGGGACTCCGATACACCGGTACGTCGTTTTCCCTTTCGTCCCTGGGGATTAGCTGCTGCCATATTTGCCATACTAGTAGGACTTGCG
>CAYGTH010000493.1:0-5725 GCA_964352745.1 uncultured Bacteroidia bacterium | reverse complement strand
TTTCTACCCTGGGAACCACCCTTGCACGAGCAGGAAGCAAGGAGGCTCAATATCAGGTCGATTATACTTTTCAATACGAAGCTGCTGCTGCCGCTGCTGCAAATGGCGTGAAGCAATATGTGTTGGTCTCTTCCGCCGGAGCAGATGTGAAATCAGCGTTTTTTTATAGCCGAATAAAAGGTGAGTTGGATCGAGATGTACAATCCCTGGCTTTTACTTGTATTCGGATTATCAAGCCTTCTGTACTGGATGGAGATCGGGCAGAAAAACGCCTGGGAGAATCCATCGGCCTGGCATTGGGGAAATTCCTTGCCCCTCTGATTCCTCCCTTGCAAAAATATCGCCCTATTCATGCCCGGCATGTAGCCCAAGCTATGCAAAAGGCTGTTTTCGATCAACCCGAAAGCAAATGTATTCAATATGAATTCCAGGAGGTTTTTATCCTTTCTGGTATGGAGTGAAATTTATTTGGCTGAAGTTGCTAAAAAAGACGTATCAATAGTCCTGATAACAGGGCTTTTGATACGTTTTTCAAATTTAGCTAATCTCGAAATTAGCTATCTTTGGAGTAGCAATAAGATTTTGTGCTGATTGTATGGCGATCACGATCGATTTTTTAGGAATCAGGGGAAAGCAAAGGAAAAACCGCCTTTTCCAAATGACGGATGCTGAACTCATCCGGGAATTCCGAAAAAGGGAAGACCTGGAGATTATTTCTTTGCTCATGGATCGATATCAGGATGTTATTGTAGCCCGCACTGTCAATTACCTGAAAGATGAATCAGCAACTCAGGATTTTATCGGAGATCTTTACCTCAAATTAGCGGATAAACTCAAGCAGGACCTCCTGATCCGGGATTTTAAGCCCTGGTTGCGGCGGATGATCACCAACACGCTGATAGACGGAAGCCGCAGGCACAAGCGATATGAGGAGTATGTGGGAACCTTGCAGGAAGATACCGAAACCATAGATGGAAAAATTGCCCTCGAAATAGATGGTGGGAAATTGGCTGTAGCCCTTGAATCTCTTCGACCTTTGCCCCGGTTGTATGTGATACAACACTTCTTCATGGGCAAGCAAAACCAGGAAATTGCAAAGGAGCAGGGCCTCGAAATGAACCAGGTGAGGGGAGCCCGAAGCCGGGCTCTGAAAAGCCTGAAAGAAGTTCTCGGGGAAGATTTTAAGGAATATTTTCAAGAATAGTGCAAATGAATATAGCTAATCGTCCACGATTAAAGGAGCGGAGATGAGAGATCGACCGACAAATGAAACCCTATTGGCCTATGTCAATGGGAACCTTCCTGCTAATGCGGCGGCAGAAATAGAGCGGCTGATGGCATCAGATGAAGGACTGTCTGTAGAAATTGGAGAATTACAGATGCTCGCGCAAAACGGGCAGGCTGGTGCAGATAGATTACAAGCGCATCAGGAGGCGATGCGTGCTGCCATAGGGGAGTTGCCCACTTCTAGTAACACCCCAATCAGTCCACGGATATGGCTGGCAGCAGCAATAGTTTGCCTGCTCGCCGCAATCGGTATTTCTCTATATGTGAATACTGCTTCCGGAAGTGTGGATGCCGGAGACTTATTGGCCTGGAAGGAAGTGTCGGCGGTACGTTCGGCAGAAACAGGATCGGCCTTGCACGCAGCCCTGGAATTAGGTGCAAAAGGAGAATGGAACAAGGCTGGCCAGGCGTTGGAAGCCTTGAGTAAATCTGAGCCAGACAGGGCAGAAATTCAGCTTTATCTTGGGCGGGCACTGCTGCTTGATGGGCAGCAGGAATTGGGAATTATTTCGCTTACAAAAGTGATAGATAATCCGAATTTCCTCCCCAAAACCCGCCTCGATGCCCAGTGGTATAGGGCATTGGGTCATCTATATGGCGATAATTGTAAAGCTGCAAAACTTGATTTTGAAGAAATTTCTCAGCAAGTTGGAACAGCTAGAAATGATCAAATTATTGCACTGACCCAATCCTGCCTTTAATGGTTCCATTCCATAATTGTTACCTGATCGTATTCAGGACCTTGCTGCTATCTTGTTGTATGTTTTCGTGCTTTTGTTTTGCTCAGGAGGCAGACCCAATCATGGCCACCCAATTGTACGTCCGTGCACAAACTTTTGTCGCGGAGAACCAGCCTGATAGTGCCGTAGTGTGCCTGGAAAAAGCCGCAAAGGCCTATGAAGAGGTGACTCGTGTGGAAGCGGACAGCCAGCAATGGGCGCGATTCCTGCGGATCAAACTTGCCCAAAAAGATATTCTCCTGGAGCGAAGGGAATTTGAACAGGCCATCTCCTTGTGCAAAGAAATAGAAACCCTCGCGTCGCGTCATTTAGGAAAAAATCATTCAATCAACTGGGAAGCTCGTTTTTTTATAGGGAATACCCATTTTCGAATGAGAAACGCTGAATTGGCTCAGTCTGTTTTTTTGAAAATGCTGGCGGATCATTCCGGTTCTGTCCAGTCGGATAGCATTACGTATTATACCGTGGCAGGTCTGCGCTTCCTGGGACAAGCTTTTTTAGGGGCTCGGGAGCTGGACAGTGCGCTGCATTATATACAGATCGGCAAAGAAATCGCAAAGCCCTTACCCATCGAACTGACAAATCAACTTTCTGTCATGTATTCGATTGAGGCGTTCATTTATATGCAGCAAGGGGAGCTGGATACGAGCCTTTCTCGATTGGATGACGCGCTGCAGCTCGCCCATAAACAAGATAATTCGGCTGAAATTGCCCGTGCCCACAATGGAATGGGGAATATTCATCAGAGAAAGGGAAATATCAGGCGGGCAGAATCTCATTTTCGAAATTCCTTGGAGGCAACTCTGTCAATACCCGGTCCTGAGAGGCCTGAAATCGGGATGGAATACCTGAACCTCGGAGCACTTGCGCAAGAGCGAAAAGACTACTACCGCGCCATTGATTATTACGAGCAATCCATCAAGCGGATTTCGGATAACCCTACTTACGGCCCTTTATTGTATTGGAATTTTGGCGTGTGTCAGCGAATGGTAGGGCAATATGAGTCGGCTATTGAGTTGTTTCAGGAGGGGAGGCACCGATTACTCACCCGGAAAGGTGCTGATTTGTCCGGCCTGACGACAGAGGCGATGGCGGCGCAGTACCATGCAGAATTGGGATGGGCATACCTGGAAACCGGAAGAATCGATTCGGCAGAGTATTACCTGATACGAGCTCTGGAGGAAGATGAAGTCGTAGCAGCACAGGACCCCTTTCTTTTTTTTGGGAATTATCAAAAGATGGGAAGTTTGAGAAATCTGCAAAACCGATACCCGGAAGCCTTGAAGTGGTTCCGCCAATCGAGGCAAACCCTGGAAACGATCGGAGATCAGCAAGGTCGAAATCAACATCAGGCCTTACTTTCCGCACAAATGGCAGGAGCCTTCTCTCATGTAGGCCAATGTGATTCTACCCGACATTATCTCGAACGTACCCAGGCGGAAATGACTGGATTTGGATCGGCAGAACCGGGTGCGCAAGCCTACCGAAATGATGTATATACAGCACTTCTGATCCTGTTGCGGACGGTAGAAAACTGCGCAGAATTTGAGGATGCTTTTTCACTAAAGGAATCGATTGTGAATCAGGCACTCACCGCCAATGATTTTTTTCAGCGGGATGTGCGGGAGGAAGCTTCCAGTCTCGTAGACAGCAGGGATGTTCAGACTATTTTTGCGCAGGGAATAGCCGATCAATGGACGGAGAATCCCGGAAGGTTGACTGAGAATAAGATCAAGCGGGCATTTATGCTCGCCGAAAAAGGCAAAGCAAGGTTGCTCAACCAGGCAATGCGGGTATCCAATGCCCGGAAATTTGCAGGCATCCCGTCTGATGTGTTGGACCTGGAGCAGGAACTTCGCATACAGCTTGCAGACGGCGAACGAGAACTCTTTGCCAGTTCTAATAGTGAGAAAGGAGATTCCATGCGCGCCCGGATTTTCCAATATCAAGAACGGTATGATTCCTTGATTGGCGCAATGGAGGCTAATTACCCCGCCTATTATCAACTCAAATATGCGACTGAAGTGGCTGATATCGAAACCGTTCAGGCATATTTAGAACCGGGTATGGGCTTGTTGGAATTTGTGATTGCCGATAGTTTCACAACGGCCATTCTGATACTGCCGGAATCTTTTCAGGCAGTTCAACTCCCTGCCATCCGATCAACTCAGGTTGATAGCTTGCGGATAGGCCTATATGGTTTTCACCAGGAGGGAGAAACCGTCCGGAAGCCTGAAAAATGGTATGATGAACTATACCGAACTTATGCACATTCATTGTACCAGCAATTGATAGAACCCCTGGCACCCCATCTTCCTAAGCGACTCATTATCATTCCTGATGGATACCTCGGCTACCTGCCTTTTGAAACCTTGCTGACAGAGGCAGTCCCAGCCAGTCAACTGCCGGATACCTATCCCTATTGGATCCAGACTCACACCCTGAGCTATGCATTTTCAGCAACTTTGTTAATGGAGCAATCCAATATTGCCCCCATGGGAAATGCCAGGCTGCTGGCATTCGCACCCGGTTTTGAAACACCCACTAATCCTGAATCTCAGCCCTCCCTGTTTGCCAGTTTTAATCCGTTCAGGAGTGGTCAGTTAGGCGCTTTGAAATTCAACGAAACGGAGGTTGCTACAATTGCAGAAAACTTTGATGCACAGGTATATACAGGCGGAGATGCGAGTCGAAACCGGTTTGTGGAGGAAGCTGGGAAATATAGCATTCTGCACCTGGCCACCCATGCCGATCTGAATGAAAGAGATCATCGTTTTAGTTATATCGCCTTTGCACCTGATGCAGATTCTGCCAGCCAGGATTGGTTGTATTTGGCGGATTTATATACGCTGGATCTGGCCGCTGAGTTAGTCGTGCTCAGCGCTTGTAATACAGCGCTGGGAGAAGTACAGGCAGGAGAAGGGATTGCCAGTCTGGCGCGTGGATTTACCTATGCAGGAGCGAAGAGTCTGGTCACTACACTTTGGCAGGTAGATGACCAGTACACCGCAGAACTCATGAAGTTGTTTTATGGTTTCCTGGAAGCCGGTTTGCCGAAAGATGAGGCGCTTCGGAAAGCGAAATTGGAGATCTTATTTACCTATAATCTGCCACCGTTTTACTGGGCTGCGCCAGTTGCTATGGGAGATATGCATCCCTTATCGAGTCCCGGCAATTGGACGTATTATCTGATCACTGCGTTCATCCTGATGGCATTGCTGGGAGTTGGTGGCTATGCATGGCAGACCCGAAGTGGTTAAATGAAAGATAAATATCTTTGTAAATGCGAGATGCCTTGCTGTATTTTGTGAACATGTTCAGGGCCAATATGCATACAAGAGGGGAAGCTGTGTGGAAATGGCTGCAGAGACCCGCTACGATCTGCCTGATACTGGGATTCTCGCTATTGTTGCGAATAGAAGATCGGGTGCATCACCGAAATTTTTATGTAGATACCCAGGTCCAGCTTGCCGCCGCCTATAATTACAATCGGGGCCTGGGGATTAGATCCTGTGAATGTAACCCTGCGAATTTATCTGAAATTCAATGTCTACCTGACCAGGATTATCCGCCGGGATATGCCTGGCTGCTTGCACTCGTGGATCGGGGGACTCATGATCTGGTTCAGGCATCTCTATTGCTGGATATTCTGGCGATTTGCGCCTTTTTTGTGGGCATGTACGTGTTGGTTTGGCGAG
>CAYGTH010000492.1:0-5737 GCA_964352745.1 uncultured Bacteroidia bacterium | reverse complement strand
GGTGCGATCATCGGACAGCATGGATTTAATCTATTCTGGATCGGAATCGTTACCTTCGTTTGTGCATTTTTTATCTGGAAACAGCATACAAATGCTATTTTCCTGGCGGCAATAACAGGTGGCTTAGCGGACCTTGGCTATTTTTTGTTTATGGATTTAGGGGGTCATGTCAATTTCGTTCCTGGGACTGTGATGACCCTTGTATCTGGTTCCGCTATTCTCCTGAGTTTTTATGCCTACTTTAAGGGGGACAAAGTGGATAGAGGCTAAAAAAGAGAAAAACAGTCCTGACAAGAAACAACAGATAAAGTACCAACTTAAAGCGGCTGAGGTCCAGAAATTCCTTACTTAACCCCTACCCTTTTTATGGAAATTGGAATAGATAGTTTTGCAGCAGTTCCTCAAGCAGATGATCAGGGCATTGCAATGCACAATGCACAAGCGATAGCAGAATTGCTCGACAGAATAGTAGCGGCAGATCAGGCGGGAGTCGATGTATTTGGCATCGGTGAGCACCACCGGAAAGAGTTTTTAGACTCTGCTCCTACCCTTATTTTGGCTGCTGCAGCTGCCAGGACAGAACGTATTCGGCTGACGAGTGCCGTTACGGTACTAAGTGCAACAGATCCGGTTCGCATATTTCAACAGTTCGCCACCCTTGACCTGATTACAAATGGTCGTGCAGAAATGGTGGTGGGCAGGGGTTCATTTACCGAATCCTTTCCCCTGTTTGGGCTCAATCTTCAAGCGTACGATGCTTTGTTTGCAGAAAAATTAGGCCTGCTGCTTACCATTCGGGAAAATGAGGTAGTCAATTGGTCTGGGAAATTTCGCCCTGCCCTCCACGATCAAGCCATTTATCCCCGGCCTGTGCAAACCAAACTCCCCATCTGGCTGGGCGTGGGCGGTACGCGTGGCTCCTTTATACGTGCAGGGCAATTGGGTCTGCCCCTCATGGTGGCAATCATTGGTGGAGAAACCCATCGTTTTCGGCCCTTGGTGGATTTGTACCGACAAGCCGGTGCAGAAGCCGGATATGCTCCCGAACAATTATCAGTTGGCCTGCATTCATTTGGCTATGTAGCTAATACGCGGGAAGAAGCCATTGCGAATTTCTATCCAGGCTACGCAAAGATGATGACTAAAATCGGCAAGGAACGCGGGTGGTCGCCCATGAATCGTGCGCATTTCAATGCCCAGATTGGGGAATTGGGTGCGATTGTAATCGGCAGCTCAGAAGAGGTGGCCGAGAAAATACTCCGGCATAGTGAGGCACTCGGCGGAATCGATCGATTTAGTTTTCAAATGGATGTTGGACTTTCTCATACGCAACTTCTTTCCTCCATTGAACTCATTGGCCAGAAAGTTTCCCCATTAATAAGTAGAAAGATTTAAGTAATGAGTATTTAGACTGAATCCTGCTAATTATCAGATATATATAGTCTTTCATCTTTATACTAAAATCAGTCTACTTACTTAGGCAATCGATAAGACGCTATTGGGATCGATCAATATTCCCTAAAAACGGAAAGTATGAGTATTTTCACCTCATTGTTGCCTGTATCTCATTTTTGAATCTATGCCCAGAGCAAAACAATTCGATGAAGAAGAAGTGCTCCAAAAGGCGATGATTCTCTTTTGGAAAAAGGGGTATCATGATACTTCTATCACTGATTTAATTGAATTTCTGGGGATTAGCAATGCGAGTATTTACAATACATTTAACGGAAAAAGAGCACTATTTGACCGGGCATTTGCGTATTATCGAACAAGCAATTTTACCGGCCTGAACCACTTCTTAAGTACACAGGAAGACATCCGAATCGGCTTGAAAATGGCTTTTCAAAAGATCATTGATGACGATGCCGCCGATGAAGATTGTAAAGGCTGTTTTGTGGTAAACACTTCGACGGAATTACTTCCATCCGATAAAGATGACAAGCTTCAAGGGATCATTACCCAATACCAGGATAAAATGGTAGGCACCTTTTTCACTTTCCTTGAGAAAGGCGTGCAGAAGGGTCAAATTTCTCCCAAAAAAGACCTCAAGATGATTGCAAGGCTCCTTTACACCCTCATGATGGGACTCCGGGTTGTAGCCAAAACAAAACCCGACCCATTGGAATCTCAGGCTTCTGTTGACGCAGTGCTATCCCTCCTGGATTGAGCGTGTATATCCCGGGATCGTTATTAAAGAAAATCCTCTCTCCCAACCTAAAAACCCCCTTTCCGGCCAGGGACCAGAAAGGGGATTTGTCATATATAAGTATCTGAAAGCGGATGCTACTGGCAAATATTTCCGCCAGAATTATTAAAAAAGGTGTTGCCGCTTTCATTGAGGGTAGCAGTTCCGACAAAAATTCCGCAGCCTGCATTATCCAGTATTGAGCTATTGCTAACTGTCATCTGTCCACTTTTGAGGAAGAGGCCCGCCTTGGTATTACAGCAATACACGTAGTTGCTGGCAGCATGCTGGAGCCTCACATATTGGAATTCATTTTCGAGGCTATTGGTTTCGACGTGAATGCCTCTCCATGCGCCCGGTACAGGATTCAGTCCCCGCAGTACAATCCGCTTATCATTCGTACCCAGGGCATTGATCGAACCATTGTCATAAACTCCCAGTCCGCCATTATCCTGAAATACGATTTCTGCACCCGGTTCAATTGTGAAGGCATCCGTGATATCGATCACTTTTGAATCGACAAGGTAAGGAACATTGGTCTTGGGCCAGGTGGTAGGACTCGCTATGTTAGAATCAAAAATCCCAATAAAGTCCTTTTGGTTACCACTATAATCCGATCCCATCCCATCCAGTTCGTCAGCACGCTCCGCAGCCATGTAAAGAGGCGTCTCTGCATGGGTCGTGATGACATTATCCCCATATTCCAACAATTCCGTACCACTGGCTACAAAGAGGCCATAGCTTGCTCCCCGGCTCAGGGTCGTGTGCTGGAGTTGAAGTTTGCCGGTCCCTTTGAGGAAAATGGTAGCAAGCTCATTACAACAGTACACATAGTTACCGCCCGCCTCAGAAATATGGGCATATTTGATCACGTTATTCAGGGTATTGGTTTCAATGTGAATGCCTCGCCAGAAGCCCGCAATTGCCTGCTTACCACGGAGGCGTACTTCCTCGGAAGCAGTACCCATTAACTGGATGGAACCACTGTCATAGACACCCAGTCCTCCATTCTCTTCGAATACCAGTTCAGCACCCGCAGATATCGTACAGGCAGCAGTGATATCGATCACCTTTCCTTCCAGTAGATATGGGATCGTTAAAGCAGGAATAGTCGTGGCAGTAGTGATATCCTGGCTGGTAACCTCAGCAAAATCGACACTATTCCCTGAAAAATCGGAGGCTCCGTCGAGGTATTGAGTTTGTGTGAGACCCAGCTTAAGCGGTGCCTGAGTATGGCTGGTGATCGTATTATTCTCAAAATCCGGCATTTCTGCAGTTGTGCCTATGATCACGCCATATCCGCCGCCATTACTCAGGGTACTGTTTTGCAGGACGACTTTTCCGTCTTTCACTAATAGGGAAGCAGGATCGTTGCAGCAGTACACATAGTTACTGCCCGCATCCTGTATGGTTACATATTCCAGGCGATTACTGACAGAATTCGTTTCCATGTGTATCCCTCTCCAATAGCCTGCAAGTTGCTCCTTGCCACGCAGTACAATCGGCTCGGTACTGGTCCCTATCATGCTTAATGTTCCTCCATCATACACACCGAGTCCACCATTTTCTTCAAATTCAATCACCACACCTGCCTCAATGATCACATTAGTCGTAATGTCCATCACGCAGGTAACGATGTAATCCACACCAGATTCCGTATTCACAAGTGTCCTGTCCTGGCTGAAAAAATTACAATCCAGCACAGTAGGGGTGTCATTTCCACTGGGGCCAATGCTTCCATCGTCGCGCACCCATTTCTGCGAATTGCCTGCACCCGAATTACTGACCATGATGGTAACTTCGTCATTGGTAACCAGAGTGAGAGTAGCTTCATAATAATTACCATCGCTGCCCAGTTCTTCGTACGTAAATTCGTCGTGTGTTGAGGGCTTGATCAATCGCCATTTGATTTGGCCTACTGTAAAATAACAGTTTGCCTTATCACTGATCGTAGCTTCATCATCCACCACGCTAACCTAGACAAAATCTGCAATGGGGTTATTGCTATCAACCCCACTCCAATTACCCTCCAAGCTAGCAAGGGAAGCGGTGGCTGTGGGGTCATCACATTCGGGTTCACAACCTGAAAAAACTAAAATTAGCACGGCCAAAAAGCCTGCAAAGACATGAGAATAATTGCGTTTCATAATGCTGATCCATTTTGGGTAAGTAGAATACCAAGGCAGATAAATCGGGGATAGAACCCTGGTTTCTAAGCATGAGTATTCAAAATGGATCAGAGGTAAACAGCGGAAGGAAAAAAAATGCAGAAAGGAGGAAATTGGGGGATTTTACCAAGAAGAATTATCTCTTCCTTCTTTTTTCTTTCATCTTCCTCACACCTCCAACTTCCGCGCCCGCGCTGCTACCCGCCAGGTCTCCTGAACTTGCCCATCCCGCACGACCTGCACTTCTTCATAGAGCGCTGTCGTCGGACAGATATGATGCGGAATGCCATAGACCGCGTCGCCTACTGACCAGGCCTCCCGATTGGCACAACTAAGGACGAGGTGCTCTTCGCTTTGCCCCATGAATTCGATCTGATCCATATTTTTCAGGTACACACGGGGATGGGGATTCTCAGCAGCAATAGACTTATGGCCGAGATCAAGACAGAGACGATCTGTACCCGGCTTGCTGATGACACGGGTCAGGACTACTGCTGCATGCAAATAATCGAGGTCGGGCAACATTCGGGAGTAGCCTCCATCCCAGAGAACGACCGTGCCCGGACTCAGGATAACTCCCTCCCGCTGCGCGTGGATCGGAAAGGTAGGCGTGCCGCCACAGATGATTTCGGGAATCCCGATTCCAACTTCGGTCCAGGCTCCCTGAAGGGATTCCACCTGCGCGAATCCCGCATCGCAACGCGTTTTCCGCAAGCCAATATCGGTGTCGCGGATGTGGCCATCATACACATGCAGACCTCCAAATGTGAGATGTGGCAAAGAGGCGATGAGGTCATATAGACTTCGCGCGCCAATGGGTGCTATGCCTGTACGATGCATGCCAACATCCAGGTCGATGAATACCGTCAGCGGGTATTCCGTTGGTGCGCAGGCATTAGCCATTTGTTTAAGGGCTTCTGCATCATCTGTCAGCACTGCAAATCGGGTAGCGGGATAATCCCAACCCAGGTTGATGAGCCGCTGTAACTTGGGACCAACCGGCTGGTAGGCCAGCAAGACATCAGAAGCCCCACATTTAGCGAGAATTTCAGCCTCGGCAATCGTCGCACATTTAAATCGTGTCACGCCCATCTCCAGTTGCATCTGGATGATTTCCTGCATCTTATGGGTTTTGATGTGAGGCCGAAGGCGTTTAGCGCCTCCTGCCATCACAATCATCCGACGAATGTTTTCAAAAATCCGATCCGGATAAATCAGCAATGCCGGGGAGTCAATTTCCGATTCATTTTCGAGGCGGTACCAGTTCAGGGGATCCATACTATTTTTTTATTCGAATGCCCAATCATTCTCCATGCTTAGCAAGCATGTGATCATACAGCAGCTTGAAGGCAGGATAATCTTCGGTGCAAGAAGTATGCGCACG
>CAYGTH010000491.1:0-5742 GCA_964352745.1 uncultured Bacteroidia bacterium | reverse complement strand
CGGCTGTGCCTGCGGCCATCTGCAATCGGGGCGCAGCCCTGTTTCCCAGCGGGAAACGATATTTGTAGCATTAATGCCCCCTCCTTTTTGCTGTCGGGCGCTGATAGCGCATGGGATAGTTTTGTTTGAGAAAGTTTGAGTGTTTGATTGGGAGTTTGAAGGTTTATTCCCAACCCTCAAACCCTCGAACAATCAAACGGTCAAACAAAACAGAGCCGCGAATGTCATTCGTTCGTGAAGTCATGTTTGAGAAAGTTTGAGGGTTTGAAAGTTTGAATGTTTCTTCCCACACTCCCATAGGCCTAAAAACGACATTTGCTCTCATTCGCTGGAGATTCCAGCCAATTAAGAGCAAACGCCAAAGCTTTATTAAATGATAAGACAGGCCCAATAAAAGCAGGCTACTGCTTCCATGCAGATAAATTCGCCTAAGTCCTCTAATGGCTCGACGAAAAACCCTCAAAACCTCTTTTCTCTATTTTCTGGCAGTAGTTAGATTTCTATTCTCCGTAGGTTCTTAATTTCCCTCAATTCGGCGTATTGGCTTATTAATTGGTTGTTTGTCGAGGTAAATTGACCTTCATCTTCTTTTTCGCCATTAATCTGCTAAAAAATACTGTTTGGGAATCAGGGTAAGTCCTTGAGCTAAAAAAGAGTGCATTCCTCCCAAAATCGTCCAAATCCTCCTAATTTAGAATGTTGTTTTGGCAAATTTCAGATGACCAAAACGAATAATTGAATCTATATCTATGACAGACAACTACCTTACCTAAACATTTGACTTAAAATCGAGCGGTTGATGAAGCCGCTCCCGGACGCTTTGCAGCTTCCGCCACTGCAGGGGCAGGTTAGCTGTACACTTCAATTGCGCATTAGGATCACCTACAGCGGCCGGGTAAGCTATACCCCTTCATCAAGGCTCGCGTTCTTTTTGATTTTTCTATCAATCTAAATTAGAGATTTACCATGAAGAAAATTGTATTAGTCATGACAGTAATGATACTGTCGCTGGCCGGACTGATGGCACAGCAGACTGTATCAGGTATCGTCACAGACGCTCAGACCGGGCAACCGATCGAGGGAGCTATTGTGGTGGTAGATGGAACGACCATCGGGATCATTACCGGTGCCGATGGCGCGTACAGCCTCAATGCACCAGCAGGAGCAGAAAAACTGTTGGTTTCATTTGTAGGAATGCGTCGAATCGAAATTCCGCTGGATGGAAGCGCATCGTTTGATGTAGCTATGGCAGAAGATATCTTCCAACTCGACGAAGTCGTCGTTACAGCTCTGGGGATTTCCCGCGACAAAAAAGCCCTGGGCTATGCTGTCGAAGAAATCGCTGGAGATGTACTGGTCGGTTCACAAGAACCCAACCTGATGAGTGCCTTAAACGGCAAAATTGCGGGCTTGCAGGTGAATTCCTCCAACGGAACGCCGGGAGCAGGAACCTATATTGTGCTCAGAGGAGCTACTTCTTTTCAGGACATTAACCAGCCCCTGATTGTTGTGGATGGAATTCCCATTGACAACTCTACGAACTACACAGGAGATCCTAATAACACCGCTCGTAATAACAACTTGCAGGGGGTAACCAATTCCAACCGAGGCATAGATATTAATCCGAATGACATTGCTTCTGTTACCGTGTTGAAAGGCCCGGCAGCTACCGCTCTCTATGGTTCTCGTGCGGCGAATGGTGCCATCATGCTGACGACCAAGCGGGGATCCAAAAGCGGAAAAATGCAGGTTTCGTTTAAAAGCAGCCTCGCATTTGACGAGGTGAATAAATTACCTGAGGTTCAAAAAACCTATTCACAGGGATCGCAGGGAGCCTACAATAATGGAACTTCTCTTTCCTGGGGGGCTGATATTTCAACGCTGGGTGAGGTGGTGAATCCGCTTGGGCAGACCGTTATGGCGCAAGCCTATGACAATGATTTCAACAAATTCTTTGAAACAGGCGTGACAACCGACAATTCTCTGAGTTTCAGTGGTGGAAATCAGGAAAATAGCTTTTATGCTTCTGCGGGCTATCTCAATCAGACAGGCGTGATTCCCGGTACTGAATTTTCACGGGTTTCTATTCGCTTCAATGGGGAGTCCAAAGTTGCGGAAAAACTCACGGCACGCGTTTTTGCCAATTATGTCAATTCTGGTGGTACGCGTATTCAGCAGGGATCGAATCTATCTAATCCCCTGTTTACGCTATGGCCCGCACCCCCTACCTGGGATCTGTATGGTCTCCCATTTGAAAATGAAGACGGTACGATGAATAATTATCGTCTCTTTTTCGATAATCCCCGCTGGGCAACTGTGAAAAACCCTCACACGGATAATGTGGACCGGATGACCGGTAATTTTCAATTGGATTACGATGCGCTGCCCTGGTTGAATATCCTTTACCGGATCGGAACCGACTTTTATTCTGACCGCCGGAAACAAATCTATGCGCTTGGTTCCTGGGAGGCGAATACCATCGGCCGCGTGTATGAGGAGCAATTGAACAATACGGAAGTCAATAGCGACTTGATTGCCCGGGTTACCCAAAAGTTGACGGATGGGATCAATTTGACCCTGACTGTTGGAAACAATGTGAATGTGCAGGATTTCCAACGTCTGTTTATTCAGGGAGATGGGTTGACCATTCCAAACTTTTATAACCTGAGCAATGCGACAGGTATCATTACAACTGAAATTCTGGATCGTCAACGCTCTGTTTCGCTGTATTATGACGCGCAGATTGACTATGAGGGAATGTTATATCTGAGTACAACAGGTCGGAATGACTGGACTTCTACCTTGCCGGTGGAAAACCGCTCGTTCTTCTACCCTTCTGTTTCTGCCAGTTTCGTATTCACCGAGGCGCTGGGTATGGCCAATAATAAAATTCTCCCCTATGGTAAATTCCGGGCGAGCTGGGCACAATCTGGAAATGGCGCTCCGGTATATGCTTTACAGTCCGTATTTGTTACCTCTTCTCCCGGAGATGGCTGGACCTCAGGCTTGTTGTTCCCGCTTACCGGAACGATTCCGGGTTTTACCCTTTCTTCCACCATTGGAAATCCTGATTTACGCCCCGAGCAAACGGAGGCCATTGAAGTGGGGCTGGACCTGAAATTCCTCGGAGGAAGATTGGGACTGGACGCCGCCTATTACGATCAGGTTTCTACCGATCAGATTTTCCAGCAGCAATTTTCTGCTTCTACCGGAGCAGTAGCACGTCTGGTGAATGCTGGTAAGATCACGAACAAAGGACTCGAACTCACGGCTTATGGTACGCCAATCAAGACGCGTGATTTTATCTGGGAAATCCATGCCAACTTTACCCGCAACCGGAGTATGGTGGTTGAGATTGGAGAAGGAATCGACCGGCTGACCCTGGGCGGATTTACCGCGCCTCAGGCCGTATTGCAGGCAGGGGAGCCTTATGGAGCCCTGTTTGGATCTGCTTATCAGCGGGATGAATTGGGAAATATTCAAATTGATGATAACCCCAATTCACCTACTTATGGCTATCCCATCATTGCTGTCAATAACCAGATTATTGGAAATACGCAGCCTGACTTCCTGATAAATATCCGCAACTCGCTGACCTGGAAAGGATTCCGCTTATCAGCTCTGCTCGATATTCGCGAAGGAGGAGATATCTACGCTGGTACGACCCGCCTGCTTCGCCTGTATGGTGCAGCTAAAGAGACCGAAACCCGCGAAGAGTTGGTGGTTCTGCCTGGCGTAAAAGCAACTGAAGGAGGTCTGAATGATATCTCCGTACCGCTGGGACAAACCTATTATCAGACTGTTATTTCCAATCTGGATGAGGCTAACATCTATGACGCCAGCTGGGTGAGATTACGCGAGGTGAATATCAGTTATTCTGTGCCTTCCGCTCTATTGGGCAATTCACCTTTCTCAGAGATGGCCATTACAGCCGGTGCGCGCAACCTGTGGTTGAGTACCGATTATCCGAATCTCGATCCCGAAGTCAGCCTGACCGGTGCCAACTTTGGACAGGGACTGGAGTACATGTCTCCTCCCAACACTAAGGGATATTCTGTTGCGGTTAACCTATCATTCTAATCTTGAATCATTATGAAAATTTTGCATAAAATTTCCTGGGTGCCCTTGCTGGCCTTTGCGGTCATGTTTAGCGCCTGTGAAGACTTTCTCGACGTAAATGTCGATCCGAACAATCCGACCGAGGTGTCTCCTGATTTGCTTCTGACCAGTGCTCAGAGTTATCTGGCCTATACCGTGGGTGGAGATATCAATCGCTATACCGGCCTGTTTGTCCAGCACTACGCAGGGGTGCAAGGGCAGTCGCAGGAGGAATACGATATCTATAATTTTAACGATGATGAGACCAATAACTTCTGGCGATTCGGTATGTATGCCGGTTCCCTGGGAGATTTGGACCTTCTGATTAAGCAAGCTGATGAAACCGGCAGTCCTCACTATTCGGGGATTGCCAAGGTGATGACGGCTTATGGTATCGGGCTCATGACCGATTTGTTTGGCCCGGTTCCCTATAGTCAGGCATTCCAGTTTAGCGACAATGTGCAGCCTGCTTATGATAATCAGGAAACATTGTATGCTACGATTGAGACCTTGTTGAATGACGGAATTGCTGACCTGTCTACAGCAACTTCGACTTTTGTACCCGGTGGAGATGACCTGATATTCGGAGGCGATATGGATAAGTGGATTCGCTTTGCCAATTTCGTCAAAGTCCGCTATTACAACCACAAAAGCCTGCGGGATCCACAAGGATCCGCTCAGGCGGTGTTGAATTTGCTGGACGGGAATGATCCGATCTTTGAGAGCGTAGCAGACGATGCAGCGTTTGTATTCTTTGCTTCTCCCAACTCCACAAATCCACTGTTTCAGTTTGAGCAGCAGCGGGGCCAGATTGCGGTGAGTGATGTGGTGTTGGATGAATTTATGATGCCGCTTAGTGATCCCCGGATTCCCCTGTATGCGGCTCCTATCGCTGATGGGATCTCTTATGCAGGTGCGCCTAACGGGAGTGCTACCCAAGATCAGAGCCATTCATTATATTCTGCTGTGGGACCTTTTCATGCTTCTCAGGCTTCTGCGGTGCCATTTGGGACCTATTATGAACTGAAGTTCATTGAGGCAGAAGCGGCCTTTCGGACCGATGACAAGGCACGTGCTTATCAGGCTTATTTGGATGGAATCCAGGCAAGCTTTGATTATCTTGGACTGGATCAGCAAGCCTATGATGACTACGTTGCTCAGACAGCTGTTGATCCGGGATCAGCCGATGCGATCACCTTGCAACTCATCATGGAACAGAAGTACCTGGCGATGTTTTCGCGGGGCGCAGAAAGCTGGACAGACTGGCGCAGAACTGGATTCCCGGTCCTTGCCCCTGCTGACAACAACCTGACCAGCAATGTGATTCCGGTTCGATTCCCCTATCCGGAGTCGGAGTTTAGCTTTAATCAGGCCAATGTGCCGGTTGTAACGATCCTTGATCCTACCTGGTTTCAGGATGGAACAGAAGATTAACAAGAGTAGGTAGATGGATAGATTGTAGTATCGAGTACCTAGACGAGATACTGCTGATTATCAAATAGGTAAGATCTACTAATCTTTATACTACAAATCTATTTTCTATTCTACATAAGAATGGCCCCTTCACTTAAGTGGAGGGGCCAATTTCTTTGAGCTACTTTTTGTCTTTCCTTTATTTTGAGCCAATGTCTTCGATGATGTCGC
>CAYGTH010000490.1:0-5752 GCA_964352745.1 uncultured Bacteroidia bacterium | reverse complement strand
CAGCTATCCATGAAAGCGCTCCGCGACCCCCGATACCGATATGGGAGTGAAGACAACGCACAGACGCATCAGTAGGGGAGTTCGAGAGGTCGGGAAAGGGAGAATTGGGGGAAGGGAATGTTGGAAATTCAAGTTCAAGTTCAAGTTCAAGCTCAAATATCAAATTCAATTCCTAGCCATCAACCCTCTCAACCCTGACTTATTCCCTTCAATCCCGCTATGATAACCGTTCATGCACTAAACTATCTAATCTCTGGAAATAGCGCGTATATTTGTATCAACAGGTTAAAGTAAAGAATGAGCAAGGGTTAGGGCGACTCCCATCAGATGGTTGAGTCCCCTAATTTTTTTTCGAATAGCCCCAACCCTCAAACCCTCAAACAAAACAATCCCCTCGAATGCAATTCGAAACCAAAGCTCTGTTTAAGAAGAGTTTGATGTCATTAAGGAGTCTTGGCAAAGTCAAAAAATCCCGTAGGGATTTAATATTTGTAGGTCTTCCCTGCCTGGGGAGAACTCCATCGGAGTTCTATCTGAAATAGCAAATTACCATGCCAGAGTGAAGGCTAGCATCTGCCTTCTAATGTCTTATTCGCAGAATATGAAACCCCGCTGGGGTTCTGCTTCCATTCTGGAAAGGCTACAAATATGGAATCCCTAAGGGGATTCATAGAAACAAATGATTCGTGATTTTTGCGTTTTCTCATAATGCTCCAATGGTAACCCTCAAACGGTCAAACCCTCAAACCCTCAAACGGTCAAACAAAACAATCCCCTCGAATGCAATTCGATATCGGAATTTTGTTTGAGAGGAGTTTGAGTGTTTCCCAGCTCCCAACTTCAAACTCTTCCTTTTCTTGGATTTTTTCCTTCTGTAATAATTTCCTCGAGATCAATTTTATTTTTTGTTGATTTGACGCTACCTTTCGAATAGCCTGATCGTATATAGATAAGAATACCTCGCCAGCGAGGATTTCTGCTTCTGTGCTTTTTCCCACACAATTGAGAAACACCTGATCTGTATGGTGTCGAAACTGTCGTTTCGGTGCCGGATAGGAACGCAATGCATTCATCGCATGGATGCATGTATGGACTTTATGTAAGCACCTTAAACTATGAATCCCCTTGATTTTTACGTTGATATTCACTGCCATACTACCCTGAAGCCTTTTGCAAAAAGTTTTCATAAGCAATTCCAAAACAGCGAAAACCACCGCGACCGACACAGTGTTTGGTACTATCGCCGACCCGCATTGTTTCAAAAAGCCCTCAACCTGATTTCTTCTCTTACCAAGTTCAATCAGGGAAGCTTTATGCACTTGTATAAAGGCAACACGCGGGTCGTTTGTACCGCCCTGTATCCATTTGAGCGACATTTTGTCGCCAATCGATTGGGAAAGGGAAAACTGGCACATGTACTCACGCATCTGGCAGCAGGCCTTACGCAGTGTATGACTGACAAGGTGATTTCCTGGCGAAACTATGACTATTTCGAGGCACTGGAAGCAGAGTTGGACTACCTGAGACAATTGCATGATCGGGAAGTGCAGACCCCCGATGGGAGCTATGCGCGGTATCGGCTTGTCAGTAGTTTTACAGAATTGACAGCAGCCCTCTCCGAACCGGATGGAAACACGATTGCCGTCATTACGTCGATAGAGGGAGCACATGCTTTTGGGACCGGACTCAGGCGTGATCCGGATATTGGGCAGGGGGAATTTGAACAGCAAATTCTGGAGAATGTCCAAAGGGTGAAAAACTGGAAATTTAAGCCCTTGTTTGTCACCTTCGCCCATCACTTTTACAATGAGTTATGCGGCCATGCTCCAAGTATTGACGGCTTTGCCAATCGGATTTTACGGCAACATGAGGGCTTGCAGGCTGGGTTTACGGCATTAGGCAGAGAGGTGCTGCACGCCCTCCTGGACGATTCGGATGGGAAACGGATTCTCATAGATATCAAGCACATGAGCAAAACGGCCCGGGAAGAATATTATACAATTCTTGACCGTGAATATGCCGAAGAAGAGATTCCCATTATCGTGAGCCATGGCGCCGTAACGGGCTATCCCAGTCGTCCGGGAAGATTTTTTAATGAAGAAATTAATTTTGATGATGCGGAACTGATTCGTATCGGGAAAAGTGGAGGCATGCTCGGCCTTCAGTTGGATGAGCGGCGTATCGGAAGTAAGGAAATCCTCAAGCAAGCCCGTGGCAATGCCCGCCGCCACAACATACTCCACAGTTGGGCAAGGTTGGTGTGGTATCAGGTGCAGCATGTCGCCGAGGTACTCGACCGGGCCGGGATGTTTGCATGGGGAAATGTTTGCCTCGGTACAGACTATGATGGCGTGATCAACCCGATCAGTGGCTATTGGACTTCGGAAGAACTTACTTACCTGGAACATTACCTCCTGCAACACGCGCGGGTATATATGGATGATGAGTTGACCGGACAAACGGGCCGAAAAGAAGTGTTGCAGCCTTTCAATCAAATCAGTCCCGAAAACATCGTAGCACGGGTCATGCAGCAAAACGCCATGAATTTCTTTCGAATCAACCTGCGTTCCAGAATCGATTCACACCTGCCGAAAATGGATGATACGGCTCAACCCCATCGGGCGGATAGTCATATCTGACATCTGCTCTTAATAATCCGCCCCAGTCAGGCTGGTAAGTACCGATTGCTGCCAATCTGCTAATTGCTGTTCCAGTTGCGCTGCAATTTCGGGATGTTCACTCATTAGGTTGTTTTTTTCAGCTGGATCCATCTGCAAGTCAAACAGTTCTTTCCCTGAATCCCTGTCTAATTCTCCATTAATCACCAATTTATATTGGTTGTCTATAATGGCTCGGGAACCTACATAATCCTCCGGTGCAATGACTGGATGATGGAGGTTCCGAAAGCTCCGCGTATAGCGTCCATCCATCACTTTGACCAAGGGAGTTGTTCCCACTTGTAGGGCCGAATCAATATAAGGTTCCAGTCGACTCGTCATTTCACGTTTTCTGTCAAATTGCCAGAAACAAATGGGTTCAGGTCTCGCGTTCATTTCGCCGGCAATGAGGGCTTTCATACTCATGCCGTCCAGTGGGCGGGCAGGGAGTGGCGCGCCTGCCAATTCGCAGAGGGTTGGCAACATATCACTGGTTACAGAAGGTACGTCGGTCACACGGGGCGTTGGAATACCAGCAGGCCACTCTATGATACCCGGAACCCGAATACCGCCCTCATAGACAAACCCTTTTAGGGCACGAAGTGGGCTGTTTTGTATCGTGCCGCTCGGTGGAACTCCATTATCGCCACAGTACCAAACTATTGTGTTTTCTTGCAACCCTTCTGATTTGAGATATTGACGCAACTGTCCAATTGCGCGATCCATTGCCGTGATCTCAGCATACCGCTCCTGCAGTACATCTCGGAGGGATCGCTCGACCGAGTGCCCGGTTTCCATCGAGGTGAGGGTGACAAACTGATCGGCGTAGCTTTCGGGTAAATCGTCGTAAAGCGCCAAATCCTTCTCGAGCCCACTATAAGGCTCATGCGGTGAACCAAACCATACTACTGCAAAGAAAGGCTGTTCCTGGGCTTTTGCCTTATCAATAAATCGAACAGTTTCTTCAATGAGTATTTCTGAGCTTTCTCCCTCAAAGAGGGTAGGCGGGCCGCCATTTCGGGAGAATTGTGGATTGAGCTCAAAGAAATTATCATGAGAGAGCCATTCGTCAAAACCCATTGCCCCGGGATTGGTAGGGGACTCGGCTTTCACAGGGCCGAGGTGCCATTTCCCCAAATGCGTGCTGAGATAGCCCTGTTTTCCCAAAAGCTGCGCAACAGAAATTTCTTCCGGTCGAATCGACCAGTTCGGATAAAATGTCCCATAGCGATTAGGATGACGACCAGTTATGACACTGCCGCGTGTAGGCGAACAAGAAGGGGCGCCGGAGTAAAAACGGTCCATGCGGAGGCCACTTGCTGCCATTTCATCCAGAATGGGCGTCTGAACAATGGCATGCCCATTATAGCCCGTTTCTTCCCAACCATGATCATCTCCCATTAACAGAATGATGTTGGGGGGCTGGTCAACGGGTACTTCGGATGAACAGCCTGTCGAAAAGAAGTAAAACAGCGAGGTCGCACAGGTGATCAGGAGGAAATGGGGAATGTGAAGTTTCATGTGAGTAGAGTAAGTACGCAAAATAATCTCGTATTTAAGAAGTAGTTAGTAGCAGGCTGAAAAAGGCATGAGCACATTTTAGCTAAGGTTTTACCTCCATTCAATATAGGGAATTTGACATGTGATCTGGAAATATTTTACTACTGTTGGCGACTATTCATGAGAGAAAAAGCATTGTCCAGGAAATGAGATAATCGATGGGCTGTTGGCTGATGCGGCCAAATATGATTTTTTGGGGGTGCAAAAAGATCCTGCCTTTTTGAAGCTTAATAATTTGCACGTAGCTTACAACCTGAAGCCGGATCGATACGCATGACTTTTCTTGATCAAATTGTAGCGAAAATCCGTGAAGAACACGGAGACGATATTTCGGACCTCTGCATCGTGGTGCCGACCCGTCGTGCGGTGGTGTTTTTACGGGAAGCTTTGTCCCGACAATATCACACCACCATGTGGGCCCCGAGAATGGTGTCTATTCAGGATTTTGTTCGGGAGCTGTCTGGCTGGCAGTTTCCGGAGGCACTCACCCTCATCTTTGAACTGTATCAGGTGTACATGCAGGTCATGCGCAAAGAGGAGCCCGGTTGGAACGAGCCCTTTGAGCAGTTTTATGCCTGGGGAGAAATGCTCATTAAGGACTTTGACGAGGTGGACAAATACCTCGTGGATGCCGAAAAACTCTTCACCAATGTCCGGGACCTGAAGGAAATCGAAGCAATGTTCACCCTTTCGGATGAAAACCTGGAAGAATTGCGCCGCTTTTGGAGTGCGGTACGGGGGGATGAAGAGCAGGGGCCTTCCGAATTGCAGGAGAAGTTTCTCAAGATATGGTCCTCTCTTTACAAAGTCTATGCGAGCTACAAAGCCGCCCTGGCCAATCGGAAATTGGCGTATGATGGAATGGCCTACCGCTATCTGACGGGAAAATTGCAGGAGGAAGAGCTGGACCTTCCATATCGGAAGGTGATCTTTGCAGGCTTTAATGCCCTCTCTACTGCCGAAGAAAAAATCATGTACCTCTTGCTCGAAAGAGAACGAGCGAGTGTGTATTGGGATGTAGATCGGAGCTACTTTGGTCTGGAGACTGGCCAAACCTCCATCGTAGGGGAGGAGCCGGGGAAGTTTATCCGGGAATATCATGACAAATGGCAAAAATTCGCCAGTCACCTGATTACCCATGATATGCTAAGCGTCGATAAAACCATCTACCTGACAGGGGTTCCCTTACTGGTGGGGCAGGCGCAATATTTGGGAAATCTGTTGGAAGGGGAAAGCATGGATGCAGATACACTGCGTCGAAATGCAGTGGTGTTAGCAGACGAAAATCTGCTGTTTCCGACCCTGTATGCCATGCCGCCGAGCGCGAGCCCGCTGAATATTACCATGGGATTTCCCCTGAAGCAAACCCATGTCTTTCATTTGCTGCAGACCATTATGAGAATGATCCGGGGAAGGCGGATCGACGAAAAAGGTACGCCCGCTTATTCTCATCAGGAAGTCCTCGATATTCTCAATAATCCCTATATCAAAGCCCGGCAGCCCGAGCAGAGCGATGACCTCCAAAAAAAGATCCG
>CAYGTH010000489.1:0-5761 GCA_964352745.1 uncultured Bacteroidia bacterium | reverse complement strand
CTACTAATTGATCTGCCAGCAAGCGCGTCATTTCTTTTTCGATTTGTCTTTTGAGGGCTCTTCCCCCCATCAGCGGATCAAATCCTCTTTCGGCAATATGTTCCAGTACGCCATCTGATATTTCCAGAAAGGTATGCCTGCGGGCAAATCCATGACGCTTCAGCAAGGCTCCAATTTGCAGTCTGGCAATTTTGGCAATATCGGCCGGCAACAAGTGTTGAAACACGACCAATTCATCTATTCGATTGACAAATTCCGGCCTAAAAAAGTCCCGGACTGCTTTTTCATAGGTTCCGGCAGCAAGCAGGGCTTTTGGCTGTATCTGAATCTCTCGTCCGATCCGTTCAGCCCCCAGGTTAGAGGTCATGATAATGACCGTATTGGTAAAACTTACAGTCCTTCCCAATGCATCCGTCAGTCGCCCTTCTCCCAAAACCTGCAACAACAAATTATGCACTTCGGGATGCGCCTTTTCAATTTCATCAAAGAGCAATACGCAAAAGGGATTGTAGCGAACTTTGCTGGTCAACTGCCCCTCTGGATTATTCATATCTCCTACCAGTCGGCTGACTGCATATTCATCGATAAATTCGTTCATATCGAACCGAAGTAATCGATCTTCGTGGGTAAACAGATAGGAACTGAGTACTTTTGCCGCTTCAGTTTTCCCTACCCCGGTAGGGCCAATGAACAAATAAGAGCCATAAGGCCGTTCGGGATTATTGAGCCCAGCTTTGAGAATCTGGAGTAAGTTAATCAAGCAGCTTACTGCTGCTTCCTGTCCAATCAAGCCCGATTCCAACACCCACCGAAAGGTGTCTTTTCCTACTTTCCGAGCGGGCTCTGCTAGTTCCAGATTGATATGCGTCTGAGCCTCAAAAGACTCCTGAACGAGGTCCATGTCAATTCGATTTCCAGCATATTTGACGGCAAGCTGTTCCATCCGGGCAGCACTTCCTCCTACGATAGAATGTTGACTGAAATAACGCCTTTGTAATTCTATCAATTTGAGTAAAACAGTGCTATCAATCCGCACCCGGTGCGTATCTTCCATAAGATTTCTGACACGTCCCAGGATATGCAGGGCCGTTTCGTCCGGGGGCTCAACCAGCCGAAATACTTTGCACAAATCGGTAAAGCCCCGATCTTGCTCACTTACGACATCCCATTCTTCCGGAGTCGCTTCCAGCACAACTTGCAGTTTCCTACTCTCCATATAGGGCTTGAGCACATCACTCAGCGTCATGCTATTTTGGGAAGATTTCCCGATCCGAAACAGGGCCACCACATTTCGAACATGCAGGATATCTCTTCTGTTCTTTTTTTCTATCGGTTTCCGGGCAAATTCGATGATGGATTCCATCCTGCGCTGCCACATGCCGATTACACTCATCCCTGAAATGATTCGGGTGGGATCGATCATCCACAGATTATCATGCAAATATAAATCCCGGTCAGGCTCTTGCTCCAAATACCGAAAAACCACTTCTTCGATTACAGCTGTTTTACCAGATTGTCGAGGCCCCAGCAATACAATCGGGACATTTTCACCATTGTACAGACTCTGGCGAAGTTGTTCTACCAACTCATCCTGATAGTAGGCACGTGAAAGCCCCTCCGGATATTTCTCATTGAGGTCCTCCCCTACCCGAATGATTTCTTCCCGCCCGTCAAATGAAGTGTGTTGCTGAAAAAAACTCCTTAAAAAATCTTCTTCCTCCTCCCCCAAACTCACTTTTTCATCCGGTACATGCACATGAAAATCCATGGTAATGACATATTCGCCCTTGTCAGCGAGGTAAGCATCCAACAGGGTATCCTCCTCAAACTCTTTTTTACGGCGGCGAACGATTTCCTGTATTTGGGTAGTGACTTGCTCAATGAGTTCTCCCTTTCGAAGGCGTTTCTGATTAACGATAAAAAAGTGGTTATCAAATGCGGGCAGCAGTACGACCGTAAACTGTCGAAACGGAAACCAGGCCACGGAAACCGGTCCATGAAAATACCGCTGACCATATTTGAATTCGAGGAGAAGGCTCTCAAATTTCACTTCGGGATTAAAGCGATACCACAAAACCTGATTAAGCGAATCCTGATCCAGCCTAACTTTTCCAAATATTTTCTGCAGCTGTTTACTGAGGCTTTTATACGCCTTCTCATATCGCTCATGTGATACCTCCGGCCCCTGCAATAACAAGGGTCGAATGTGGTATTCCCCCATCGTATATCGAACCCAAACCGGAAATTCAAATTTCACATTTCCCATCCGATTCTATTGTGTTAGGTAATATTCCATTTGATCCAGAAAGCGCTCCTGAAGGATAGAAGCCAGGTTTTCTTTCATGTCTTTATCCGCCAGGTAAATCCCGAACTGCGTATCATTGAGCTCATTTTCGCCATCATAAAAGCGGCGTATTTTTGCATGGGCAAAGTAGTTTTTGCGATGCACGCCTTGCGGAATCGAAAATTCTGTTTCTGACACCTGCTCGGCGACCGAAACTTCATATAAAGTGGCCCGCTTCCGATGCTCGCCTTTGCGAAAAGCATGCATCCCCGACTCTCCATTTAAGGCCAGCACACACAAAGGCCCGGATACGTCCATCAAGATCCCACACAAGGTGAAAATAGTCGGATTTCGACGTTCCTTATACTTCCCGTACTCATAGGCTTGGCTTTCCTCATTGAACCAAATAGTACGCCTGGTTAGCTGAAATCCTGTTTCAGAAAAATAGTGTTGATAATATCCAGCGAGTAAAAATAGATAAGAGGGATTGCCAAAAATTGCCAAATGTGCCCGATTGAACTGCGGATATTCCTGTTCCAACAATTCCCTGCCCAGGTGGTCAAAATCAGGTTGCCATTTTGCCAGATCAGCATTTAGCCTGGGCGCATCTACTGGCAATTCGCCCAATAAGCAGAGTCCCTCCAATTCCAGCTTTTCTATCTCTGATACGGCAACTTCAAATCTGCGAATGTATTCCTGATACCGATAATACTGCTGATACAGGCCCTGATCCTGCCAAAATTCAGCTTCTTTCTTTTTGCGTTTCAAGCTTTTTAAGATTCGCACCAATTGATCCAGCTTGCTTTGCAATTGGGTGAAGCATTGCCCTTGTTTTATCCGATTTGCCCTGCGTCGTAGTCGGCTGGTTTCTTCGGCCAATTCCCCTACCGTCAGTTCCAGTGGACCTGATACGAGTTGGTTATTTACTTTTTCTTCCCGTGAAGCTTCGATCATAAAATGAAGCGTATCTGCTTTTACCTGAACCTGTATCTGTAGCGTATCTTCATATCGGGCTTCATTCAGGTGATGCGAAAGGGGTCCGATCAGCACCTGCTGAAGGGTGCGCTGTAAAAAGCGCGCGCCATAACGGGGGTGATAGCCTTTCTCAGCCAGAAATGCCCGAACGGAATCATCCAATGGCATCCGAATTCGACGAGCACGAACTCCTTCCCGACGCATTATCTGAAGAATTTCACGATCTGCGATCTGCCGAATAACCGTTTTTCCCAGCGGGATGAAAGGAATAATCCGATCCAGGCGATTGAATAATTCAGGGCGAAAATGATCCTGAACTGCACGAATAAAATGATCTTTTGCTTCCGTATCCTTATCTCCATAATCGACAAAACCGATCCCTTCTGTCTGATATTCCCGAGCCCCAATATTCGAGGTCATGATAATAATGGTACTGCAAAAATCTGCTACCCTCCCCCGGGAATCAGTCAACCGGCCTTCTCCTAATATCTGGAGCAACAGATCATAAAAAGCAGGGTGTACCTTTTCCAATTCGTCAAACAGAATCACTGAAAAGGGGTTTTGACGAACAACTGAAGTCAGTAAGCCATCTCCACCAGCAAGGTCTCCTGTAAGCCGCAATATGCCCTGCATATCGGTGAATTCGCTCATGTCGAAGCGAATCATTCGGTCTCGGTTGCCAAACAGGAACTGCGCCAGCACTTTTGCCATCTCTGTCTTACCGACTCCCGTGGGACCAACAAACAAGAGTGAAGCCAAAGGCTTATCCCGCTTGATCACGGCAGCTTTGATGGAAACCAGCAAATCCAGAATCGTAGTAATCGCAGCTTCCTGTCCAAAAATATTTTGGTGAAAGAAGGATTCAATTGATTCCAGTTCCAGCGGAATGGCTGGATTGATCATAAACTCAGGCAGGCCTGTTTCCTGACAAAAGCGCTTGTAAACATCCGCCTCTTCTACCAATCGAATGTCGTGCTTTTCTTTTTCGGTCAGGATTCCCTGTAAAAACTGAATCGTCTTACCTGGCAGTCCTGAGTAAGGCGTAAACCACCGCTGGAGGCGCAAACTTTCTCCTATGGCGGATTCATCAATCATACTTCCCCCACCCTCTGCTAATTGAAGCGTCCGGGCACGAACGATTTCCTGAAGTTGCTCCTGCTTCTTCTCTCCGATTTTTATTACAGTGAATAATGACAGATAGCCAGGAGATCGTAAATCAATTCGAGCAGCCTGCTCCGGGGTACATTCACTGATCAAGGTTACCTCTTCCCGATTGATATAGTCGCGCAAATAATCTGCAATCGACATACTGTTGCCAGCATACTGGCCAACTTCAAATAATTCTGCAAAGTTGGATACGTACAGGATATCTCCTGATTTCCGAAGCTCATTACAAATCCAGGCCAGGTATTCTTCCCATCGCCCCAATTCAGAAAGTTTATGTAATAATTGAGCAGCTGAGAGCTCCCAAATCACAATATTACGGCTATCAGATTGAATGATCTCGCGAGCTGCTTCCCGAATCAGGGCAGTTTTCCCGGTACCCGTTCCGCCCACAATCAGCACGCTACTTTTATGCGCCCCTTTCATTGCTGTCAACACCTGCTCCATCTCATTTCCCAGGCCAAATACCTCTCCTTCCGTATGAATCATAGGATTGGCAATCCGCGGCAATACCGCCTCTTCCTCCACCCGACTGATTGCTTCCAACTCTGAGAAAGAATATACTGGAATCGAAATCGGGACGGATTCAACAAATACTTGTTTATACCATTGGGATTCGAGGATTAAGGGAACTGCATGTAGTCGCCTGCTCCGCATAAATTCCAATCGGATATTTTCACGGAGGTTATCGATCAACTCAGTCTGGCTGTTGCCGGAAGTCTCAAGAGAGAGCCCCGGTACAAACCCTAACCACTGTTTTGAATTCACCTTCAGGCAAAAAGCATCGAAAGAGAGGTCCAACTCGGGGAAAATATTTTCGGGAGAAGCAGGAAGACTGACTTCAATGCTAACGGGACTCACCTCAAAATCCGCAAACAACCGCAGGAAGGCATGGTATTTTCCTTTTCGGGAAATCTGTTCTTCAATGACCTTTCTCAGTCGCTGAGCCAGTACTTTTGCAGAAATACCCGACTGAACAATCCCAGGAATCAATAGTGGGGATGCAATCCATGCGCCGGACTCATGCTTTAATTCGCTGATCAGTACCTTACACGTAATTTTTTGCACAGGTTATTTGTAGCTAAATCCCGCTCCTTCTTCCACCTCAATCATGCGGGTTAAGGATAAATCTAATAAATTTATTCAGGATATGCAGACAAGGTCCTATCTGGCGACTGATTCGGTAGCAAGGAATTATTAATCAAAATTGCTCGCTGCTCTTCGGGATTTGTAATCCCGAACTCAAGTTCAAATTCAATCCCCGTGACTCTGAGCGTCCATGACGCTCGATCCCCAAAATGGGGGGAGACATCGGTGCTACCCATATTCAGCCGCTAC
>CAYGTH010000488.1:0-5779 GCA_964352745.1 uncultured Bacteroidia bacterium | reverse complement strand
GTGATCGACGGATGTCCTCAGCAGTGAGTGTCTGCCCGGACCACTCATTTGGAAACAGATTTTCATATACGGGCCAATCGCAGATAGGGATCTCAATGAAAGTCATTTCCACTTTGAGGAATAAAACCTCATTTGCTTCAATCCGAATGGGGATTCGTTTCGATTCCTGCCCTAAAAATCTCGTCTCCAACACATATTCTCCTGGAGCTATTCCTTTTATTTCGGCACGCCCATCAAAGTCTGTCTGCGAACCATAGCGAATTACTTCATTCTCCATCAATACGACCACTGCAAAAACCAGTGGATCTTCCTCTGCTTTGTCAATAACGTCAACCCGCAAGATTCCTTCATCTTGTGCGATGCCAGCAAATCCTATCAGGAGCAACAGGCAGATCAGTGCATATATTTTCATATTGTGGGGGCTTTATCTGTATTCATTGTCTGGCTATCGGCAGATCAAGTTAGCTCCAGAATGAAAAAAGATCGAGTACAAATGTGATTTTCAATTACAAAGTCATCTCCCCCTGCATCCATTCTGAATGCTGTCCCCCATGGCCTCGCACAATCTGCGCAATGGGGGACAATGCTTCTTTTCTTTCTTCTATCTTTGCGAGGCGCCCCCCTCTTCTCTCCAATTCCCATTCTCCCCTTCTCTCGATATCCCCTACGCAAAAAGCCCGTTCAACTACATTGCTGTAGATCGAACGGGCCAAATATTCCCGATGTATGGGAAGGCTATGATCGTTTATTGAATTTCCAAAAAGTAGGGCATCAATGCATAGGTGCCACTTTGTGGAAACATCTGTTTTACTTTTTTGAGGGCTTCAATCTCCGGGCGGAAGGCTTCCAACTCTTCAGAGTGGGTCGTTACCTCAGACATTGACTTTAACAATTCGTCAAAAGGCGTTTCGTTTTTAGGCAATCGCGCTACCTGGAAATCATCTCCCAGTCCAGCTTGAGAAGCAGCTTCAGCAATCGCGTCATCCAGGTCGCCGTATTCATCTACCAACTGGATATTTTTAGCCTGAAGCCCTGTCCAAACACGGCCTTGTGCCACCTTGTCCACTGCTTCCCGACTCGCAAAATCTCGTCCGTCTTTTACGATATCGATAAATTCCCAGTACCCATCTTCTGTACCTGATTGCCAGAATTCTTTCTCGGCTTCCGTCATGTGGTGGAAAGGCTCTCCGATATCCGCAAACTCATGCGTCCCAACCCCATCTACGGTGATCCCGAGTTTGTTATTGAGCATGGCCTGCGCATCATACAGAATTCTAAAGATGCCGATTGACCCTGTAATGGTATTTTCCTGAGCATAAATCTTATCACTCCCCGCGGCGATATAATATCCACCGGAGGCTGCGTAGTCTCCCATCGAAGTGATGATCGGCTTTGCTTTACCGGTTTCACGCACTTCCCGGGCCATCAGGTCTGCTGCAATACTAATTCCACCCGGGCTATTGACCCGCAGAACTACTGCCTTTACATTTTCGTCTTCCCTGGCTTTCCGCAGTGCTTTGACAACTGATTCAGAACCCGCAGCGCCATCTCCGCTTTTTCCAAACTGAATGGTGCCTTCGACAAATACAACTGCCACTTTATTCTTGGACTTCTTGGCTTTGTCCGCCGCCAACTTGCTATACTTCTTTAGGGATACAAATTTTGGATTTTCATCCTCTTCCAGCCCCAGCTTTTCTTTCAAGACATCCAGCACTTCATCTTCGTAGGCCAATCGATCTACCAATCCTGCCTCGAGTGGCTTTTCTCCATCTGAAAATACCAGCGAACCTGCCAGTTCATTCAATTCAGGAACGGTAATGCCGCGGGAAACGGAAACGGCTTCTGTAAAAGTTCCCCACAAATCTCCCAATAAAGCTTCGGTTTGTAGTTTGCTTGCCGGACTCATTTCTTTCTCGAAATAAGGTTCTACCGCAGATTTATAAGTTCCTACCCGGAATACTTCGGGTTGTATTTCCAGCTTTTCAAACAGGCCGGTATAGTACATACGATTGGCTACGAGGCCATTGAATTCCAGCATACCAGAGGGCGGGAAGTACACGCTATCGGCAACGCTGGCGAGGTAGTAGGTTTGTTCAGAGTAAAATTCTGAATAGGCATAGATAAATTTGCCACTTTCCTTAAAATCTACTAATGCTTCCCGAATGGATTTGAGAGAGGCCCAGCCTGCCGAAGAAAAGGTAAACAAGTCCAGGTAGATCCCTGAAATCTTATCATCTTCAGCCGCATACTTGATCGCTTCGATGGTCTGGTAGAGTCCCATCTTGCTGGTGTTCCCAGCCATTGGAATAAACTCACTCAGGTCCAACTCAAAGGGATCCGCATTTGCATTCTCAACTAATTCTCCTTTCAATTCAAATCGGAGCACCGAGTTATCAGATACTTTTACCTTATCCTGCGAACTCCCGCTCCCGACAATACCCGCGATGAGCCCAAAAAAGATCATCATGATAGCGAATAAAGCTACCAGCACAGCGAGGAAACTTGCAATAAATACCTTCGAAAAACTCATATTTGCTTAATTTTTACGAAATCTACGAAAATGGTGTGAATCAACCTGTCAGGTTATACGCTTGAAATACACTATTTTCCATCCGAATGCTCACTTAATCGACCAATCTTTGATTTTTATCGGCCTCGGCACCAATATCGGCGATAAAATTGCCAACCTCAACACCGCAATTCAATTGCTGGAAGAAACAGGTGTGTCACTTGTTCGCATTTCTTCCTTCTGGGAAACGGAACCCTGGGGGATACAGGAACAAGACTCCTTCCTCAATGCCGTAGCCGAGATCAGCTACCCGGGAGACGCGCCTACCCTACTCGATATTTTATTGCAAACCGAAATCGATATGGGCAGAATTCGGGAACAAAAGTGGGGGCCCCGACTCATCGATTTGGATATTCTGGAATTTCACAGGGAAGTCCACGCATCGGAACGACTGAAGCTCCCTCACCCTTATTACCCCAGCCGGGAGTTTGTACTGGGGCCGCTTGCCGAACTGGAACCCTTTTGGGTACCCACAGGGCAGACGCAGACGGTTCAGGAATTATTGACACAACTTTCTCTTCGTTAACCCCATCCAATCCTTCTTTTCATGTCCACCACTCACACCTGGGAATTTTATTGCGAAGCTGCCTATGAGGCATTTGAGGAGGAGGCTTATTATGAAGCGCTGGAAGTTGGAACAAAAGCCTACCAGCTCGCACAAGCAGAATTTGGAGCAGATACCCTGAATTACGTAGATGTCCTCTCCGTCCTTGCTTCTATTCATTCGCAGTTGGAGCAATATGAAGCAGCCTTGTCCTTCCATCAACAACTGTACATCCTGGGAAATGAGATTTGGGAAGGTGATCCAGAAGCAGAAGTGGACTTCCTCAATGAAATGGCAGTTTGCTACCTCGAAATGGACGACCTCAAGTCGGCTGAAGGCATGCTTAACCAGGCCCTCCAAATCGGCATCGAATCATTAGAGGAAGAATCTGACAGTAATATTTCCACCCTCTATAACCTGGGAGAATGCTGGCTGGCGATGGAGGAGCCCGAAAAGACAAAAGTAGCTTTTGACGGATTGGCAACAATTCTGCTACGGTTGGACGATGACCTGGCACCGGAATACCGCGATATCTGGGAAGCCCTGGCAGCATATTATGAAGAGACGAATGAACCCGTGAAACGCATTTCAATGGAAGTCGGCTTACTGCTGGCCATTGCCGAATCAGAAGGAAAACAACATAATCTCTATCTGAAAAAACTGGAACAGCTCGGCGCTGATTGTACCGAGCACCGGGAGTATGACCTGGCGCAGCAGTATTTGGACGAAAACCTGGCCTTACGGAAAGCCAAATTTGGGGAGGACAGCAAATCTTATGCAATTGCTCTCCGGCTCAAAGGACGCCTGCTGGATGGGCAGGGTGAATATGAAGAGGCACTGGCGTGTTTGCAAGAGGCGCTCAGCCGTTATGAGGCCCTCGCAAATCCACAAGCAGACATTAAGGCCCTCATCCAGATCGACATTGCCAGTGCATTGATGAGTTTGCACCAGTTTCCACAAGCAGAACAACAGCTAATTTCCGCCCGGGAACTGCTCGAATCATGCGGCAAACTTACCGAGTACGTTTCTTTTTTTGATGAATCCGCCATGCTGTATCAGTTCATGGGCGATTACCCCAAAGCCGAAGCAGCATTTCGGGAGGTAATGGAGATTTGGAAGAATCGCGGAAAAACACAAAGTCGGGAGTATATTTTCCTCCACATCAAATTGGCACGTATTCTCTCACAACTAGGAAAATACGAAGAAGCTGAATCTACTTTCCATCATGGTATGGATGCGATTGAGGGATTGGTCGGAAAAAACCATGTCGATTATGCCTGGGCACTGGGAGAGTTTGCGAGTCATTTACAGATTCTCAACCAGTCAGGCAGGGAACTAAGCTGTTATACCCAGCAATACAAAATTTACCATGACCAATTGGGAAGAACGCATCCCGAGGCACTGAGTACTGCACAGGAGATCATCCGCATCAACCTGGACCGGGGAAACACAACTGGCATGGAGGAGCTTCTACAAGAAATCCTTGCTGCTACCCAACAAGCGGATGCTGATGAGACTCTCCATTCCGCTTTGCTACAACTGATGGGTAGATTTTACCGGCAAACTCAACAATTCCCACAAGCAGCAGAATATCTCATCAGAGCCCGGGATTTAATGGCAAAATCATTTGGGAAAGAACACCCTGCTTATGTTTCTTCCCTCAACAACCTGGGAGGCCTGTATCAGGAACAAGGTCAGTACTCAACAGCCGTTCTCTATTTTGAAGAGGCCCTCGCACTCGCCCGCAAGCTGTATGCCCCCAATCATCTTTCGATTGCCAATGCGCTGAATAACCTGGCGAATGGCTTTACCCGAATGGAACGTTACACAGAAGCACTTGAGTTATTCGAAGAATTGGTGGAGCTCTACCTGCACCAGATCAAAGCGCTGTTTCCTATCCAAAATGAGCAGGAGCGAACCAACATATTTGACAAATTCCGCTTTGCTTTTGGAGATTTCAACCAGTTGGCGGTAAAGCTTCACGCACAACGCCCGGCACTCCCCGAAACCATGTTTACCCATTGGCTCGCGCTGAAGGGCCTGCTGTTTTATTCCACTTCCCAATTCAAACAATTCATTACAAGCAGCACAGATGAGGGCCTGAAGGAAAAATATGAAACCTGGCTTGCTCAGAAAAAATACTGGGCCACCCGCTACGACCATACCCAAAACGACGAAGCGCACCACCGATATCTCATTCAACTGGAACAAACCATCAATCGGTCGGAGAAAGAGCTCGCAACTGAAATCCATGGAATGGATCCCATTCAGGTGATCGGGAATCACAGTTGGCAAGACGTACAGCAGCGCCTACAAGCCGATGAGGTCGCTATCGAAATTATCCGACTGGCCGATTTGCAGCAGATTCCGGGGCGCTATGTGGCCTTGCTGATTCATCCCACCTCAAAACTTCCTACGCTCATCGAGATCGGCGAAAATCAATTCCTCGAACAGCAGCCACTTCCTGCTTTTCAGGAACAAGACCGCCTCAATCGCGGAGAACGCTCGTCTTTTGTATGGAAAGGCCTGCCTTCCGAAAGTCAGGAGACCCTTCAAAATCTGTATCAGCACTTTTGGAAGCCTATTGCAAATGAACTGAAACGCCTGGCTGTTTCGGGTCGGGTTTACCTTTCGCTCGATGGATGCTATCACGAGTTCAACCTCAA
>CAYGTH010000487.1:2868-5780 GCA_964352745.1 uncultured Bacteroidia bacterium | reverse complement strand
GTGATTCGGTTCACCAAACGGATAGCGAGGTTTACAGAAAGTCAAAAATACTTACAGGGCTGGGTTTCGGAAAAGGCATTCGAATCACAAGTAGAAATGACATTTTGGGTCATTTCATTGGCCAGTCTGGGGCGATGGCTGCTCTCCTATGGACAATTTGTGGAGATTGTAGAACCTAAAGAATTGCGTGAATTCATGGTTGCTCAAGCGCAAGTACTCTTTCAGCATTATGCCCCTCCATAAGCGTAACCCCACTTACCAATTCCCGGCATAATCCAGCCTGTTGACCGAAATGGATTCAAAGTATTCATATTTCAATCGATTGATCTGGCGAATATGAATGTAATCATGCGCCAACCAATTGGCCAGGTACATGCCAGCTGAGCGCGGGCCCAGCGTCGGATGCATAAAGGCATGATCCCAATTTGGATTCTCCAGATTGATCAACCATTCCACAGATGCATTCCGCTCATAGAGCCAGGAAGCCACGACCTCGTCATAATTCTGCTTCCTGTAATTACGCTCTTCCACCCAGGCTCCCGGATCAATGGGGGGTGGCGGTAAGTCGGGTCGTTCCAGGGTACATCTTACCCGGGTACGAAAATCCTCCACCTCCTCATCCCTCAAATGGCATATTACCTCCAGAATAGACCATTTATCCGGACTGGGTTTCCAGCTATATAATTCAGCAGACACGCCACTCAGCATCCTAAGGAAAACCGGGTGATTGTGTGCCAATTGTTCAATGATAAAACGAATATTCATAGGTGCTTACTTACTCAGCTGAAATGGCGAACTTATGCATGTGTTCGTATAAAGGTTTGCATTCGGCCAATAAGGGTTTCAATCTTTCAGGTACGGGCTCCTCTTTGGGCTTATATTTCCCAAATCCGGTAGACCGATGTACATTTTCATACCAATGCGGTGCCCAAACCCCATCTTCAGGTCGTGCACCAGGCTCCCAACTGAGCATTGTTTCCTCAAATGGAATCCCGATTCGGACACATAAATCCGAAAGTATTTTTCGAGGGTCAAGCAACACCTGCCTTGCATCCAGGACTAAGACCTCTTGTCTCTTGCTTTGCAGATATTCCATCACCCGGATTTGGGAGTCATACCCCGTATCATACAGATTGGGCGTATCCACCTGCTTCATATAAGAAGTTAGCATTTCGACCGGATCACGTGTCAAAATCACGTTTGCCGTCTGCTCCATAAACGTCCAATCCAACTCAATCAGGTGATGGGCCATGTGCTTAAAAAAAGCTACCGGAGTCGACTGGGGGGCCATCATCTGCGCAATGACCTTACTCCCATCATGATCCTGGGATGCCAAGACTTCAGCGGCACCCGGATGATAGGCCTGAGCGTCTGTTTTGGATAAGTAATGGGCATACAGTGGCTCATCGTATACAGTCGTATCACTTCGCTGTGCAAAAGCATACATCATCGCAGTTGAGATGTTACGCGGGCCAGACCATAAGCATATGCGGGTAGTTTGCATAAGGGTTTACGAGTTACGAATTTAGAGTTATGATTTACGATCTTGGAGTTACGAATTTATACGGGTTGTTTTCGCAACTTCATTTCGAATTTCAGCCTCATACAATTCCTGAAGGCGGCGGCTCATCGGGCCAAAGTTTGCAGTACCAATCGGGCGGCCATCTATTTCCGTAACGGGCGTAACGCCTCCAAAGGTGCCTGTAACAAAGGCTTCGTCAGCGCCATATACGTCAAATAAAGAGAAGTTTTTCTCAAAACAAGGAATTCCGTGATCCCGGCATACCTTAATGATTGCGCCGCGTGTGATTCCATTCATGCAATACTGTCCGGTAGAGGTCCACACTTCCCCATTTTTAATCATAAAAAAGTTAGTAGCGTTGCAGGTCGCCACAAATCCATGAATATCGAGCATCAGGGCCTCATCGGCTCCTGCATTAATGGCCTGCACCAGCGCCATGACTTCATGGAGTTTACTGTGGCAATTGAGTCTTGGGTCCAGATAGTCCGGCGATCCCCGACGGATGGTACTGGTAAACAGGGTAACGCCTTTTTCCCGGCTCTCCGGGTTGGCGATTTTGTGCTCAGCAATGATGACGAGATTAGGCCCGCTGATGGTCAGGCGCGGATCCTGAGAGGGCGTTTTTTTAATTCCACGAGTCAGCATAAAGCGGACATGCACATGATCATGCATATCATTGGCCTCGAGGGTTTTCCATACTTCTGCGGTCAATTCCTCCCGACTCATCCCAACATCCATCCCAATGGTAGCCGCGGCCTGCCATAATCGATCCAGGTGTTGGTCCAGAAAAACCAATACCCCCTCATGCAGGCGCAATGCCTCCCAGATTCCGTCTCCCACTAAATAGCCGCTGTCAAACACAGAGATTTTGGCTTCATTTCGGGGGAATAACTCTCCATTTATATAGATCAGGATCTCTGCATTACGATCATCTTGTATTGCATTGTGTGTGCCGTGTACCATAGTGTTCCAGACAGCCGGTAATGTCAACCGACTGAATATGCAAAGACGGAAAGAATCTGAGGATTCGCAATAGTTTTTCAGTACAATTTGTGCGGGTGTGCGGGAAAACAATCAAACTTTCAAACTTCCTCGAACAAAACTACCTTTTGCGCTATCAGCGCCCGACACCAAAAAGATGAGACGATTTTTGCTACCCATAGTGTGTCCCGCTGGGACACTGCGCTGCGCGCAGGCCCCATATCGCCGAAGGCGATAAGCGGATCGATATTGGGAGAACCGGGCTTGCCCCATTTTGAGGTTTGAGGGCTGGCCGAAAGTATTCAAACGCCTAATCAAACACTCGAACTCCCTCAAAGAGAATTTCGCCTTCGAATGACATTCGCGGCGCGGTTTTGTTTGACCGTTTGAAAGTTCGAGGGTTTGAGCG
>CAYGTH010000487.1:0-2768 GCA_964352745.1 uncultured Bacteroidia bacterium | reverse complement strand
ATGACATTCGCGGCGCGGTTTTGTTTGACCGTTTGAAAGTTCGAGGGTTTGAGCGTTAGGGGAAACATTCAAACGCCCAATCAAACACTCGAACTCCCTCAAACAGAATTCCGCCTTCGAATGACATTCGCGGCGCGGTTTTGTTTGACCGTTTGAAAGTTCGAGGGTTTGAGCGATGGGGCGATGGCGGCAACTCAACTCATCTTCCCTGAAATGCCCAACAAATAGAATCGCATGGATTGCGCTTCCTGCTCCATCCATTTCCCATAGTCTTCAATTGCCTGGAGTCGAACTGCTTCTGCCAAAAAACCGTCTTTCACAACCTGCTTCCCACGTGTTTCCATTACCTTTTTCCAGATTCCCACATGGGCTTCGAATCCCGGTTCGCCTCGACTAATTTGCTCATGCTGCGCGGTTACCTCAATTTCTCGCAGGCCGACCGACTCAAACATTTCCGCTAATTGATCAGCAATTTCGTTATTCAAACCAGCATCGGAACGCCAATCCAGAAATGCCTGATAAAAACGCATAGCAGAATCCGGCGGAAAAGGCTCCCACAATATCCGGACGTGGTTATAATCCAGGATTGTGATTTGTCCTCCGGGATTGAGGAGTTCACGCATTTTCTTAAGTGCCTCCATCGGCTCTTCCAACCATTGCAAAACACGCGCTGCTGTGATCAGGTCAAAACGATGTTCAGGCTGATATTTGAATAGGTCTTCGCACAGATAGGAGAGTTGGGGTAGCTCAACAGCCAATGTATCCGCCTTGTGGATCAAATGCGGACTTGAGTCAAGCCCAATCACGGTTCCGGTTGGTCCAACTGCCTTCGCAATATCCCGCGTAATCGGGCCAGAACCGCATCCTATATCCAGAACGGTCATTCCCGGCTTTAGCAGGGGAATCACATTCGCGTTTGAACTCGCCATGCTTCGGCGATCAAGGATTTCCGAACTGCCTTCTGGCATTTCAGCTCTGTCTTCGGCATCTGAACTCATGGTAATTAATTATGGAGGGAATGTAACAAGGCAACTGCCGTCTGTCTCCGTGACTCTTTGCTTTCATTCGCTCTCAAAGGGAACTTCCTCAAGGCGTGCAGCCTACGATGAATCAGTAAGTTAAAAAAGAGCAGGGGAAGCACCCAAAGAAAAAAATCACTTTCTAAAAACCCTACTGACATAGGGCTGTCACAGCCCCCCTTATCTTTGTATAAGAACAATTGAAACTCTCTAAAGGTACTGGTTATGAATCCTAAATCTACCCAACAACAGACCTACGAATTTATTTTTTTCACTCTCAAACCCGGCGAATTTGACGCCTATAAAAAATTTCGGGTTCCCTTTAAGGCTACCATGCGCCGGTTTAATGGGTTCCAAACGAGTGAGGTCTATCAAAACATAGACAATCCCCTTGAATTGCTGGACCAGGAAGTTTGGGATAGTCTCCAGGATGCCTTAACTGCAGATCGGCACATTCAGGAAGATGCCTATTTCAAGATCATTTTATCTCCTCTTGAAAAAGTATCCAATCTCGACACGACCCACCTCCTGGACGAAGTTTCCCGCGAGCATGATACTACTCCTTCCAGTTATGTAGAGCTATATGCCTACACGGTAGCCCCTGAACAGGAAGCGGCCCACCATCAGGCCCGACAGCATTTCTTCACTTCATTTTTGAAGGCAGCTGACGGCTTTCAGCGGGTGCGTAGTTTCCAATCCTGGGAAGCCCCTGCTACTTACTTCAATCTGGTGTACTGGACTGACCAGGAAGCTGCCCAATTCACTAACCAAACCCTGTATAAGCATATCCCCTTTCTCCATTTTTTGGAGACCATACAAAATTGTTCACTCCGCAAGCGCTATCGCTCGCTGAGTGCATAATGTCCCCATTTTTCTCGCTGGCACACCTGACACCCACATTTCTTTTTCACCCCCTTATCTATCAAATTATGAAAAAGCCATCGAGAAAGAACCTGATGCTACAAGAAACTTTCTGGTCGCTCATTGCGATCACCCGAGACAACACACAGGATCCCCTGGAGCAGATCAATTTATTGAAACGAAAACTCAACGGCTTGACCCTTGAAGAAATCCTGGGATTCGATTACTGGCTCCAACACGCTTTTAGAGAATCGTATCGATCTGACTGGTGGGCAGCAGCTTGCATTGCACTCGGCGGTTGCTCAGACGATGGATTTGAGTATTTCCGAGGCTGGGTGATCTCCCGTGGCAAAGCCGTATTTCAGGCTGCCCTCGAAGATCCCGATGTCCTCATATTTGAATTGGCACGACTCACTAGCTGGACCGATGCGGAACTTGAGGAAATGCTTTCCGTTGCCTGGTGTGCTTTCAAGGAGAAGGTTGGAGTAGATTTTTCAGAAGCTTCTCTGCACTATGATTCTGAACTCCTGAAATACGCTCCGGAAGCAACCCATTACCCAGATATCCAAATAGATTGGTCAGCTCAGGATCCGGAAAGTCTTCAGAAAATTTGCCCTCGGATATTCGCCCACTTTTATGAATACCCGCTTGTATAAGTAAGTAGACAGATTTTAGTACTCACTACCGTACACTTTTTAAAGCCAATCTATTTTTGCTAAAAAAGTGCGGCTGGGATGAACCGCGAAGTACTCACGAACGACGAAGTCCTCACGAATGCGTTAAAAGGTAAACAGATCATGCGTAATACCTTTGAAAACGAGCACAAATGAGTAAACGGGCGCGGGGAAGCCTGCCCCTGACTCGATCAGGGGGATGGCATGCAGGGAA
>CAYGTH010000486.1:2137-5782 GCA_964352745.1 uncultured Bacteroidia bacterium | reverse complement strand
GTCTTTTCAGTCTCCTTCAGAGGCTTGTGATAATGATTATCGTCGATGATTTGATATTCCGGCCCTGTCAGGTAGGTAGCGGGATATTCTTCGGCTTCCGTTACGTGAAATATAAGCCCACTATTTCCGCCCTCGGAGATGCTGAATTCAAATTCCAATTCGAAGTTTTCATACGACTCATTTGTTACGACATCTCCGTTCCCACCTTCAGAGGTAAGTTGGCCCTCATTTACTTCCCATCCCTGCACGCCTTCTTTCAGGTAGCTATGCCAGTTGCTTGCATCGGTTCCATCAAATAAAACCTGCCAACCCTCGGCATCGACAGCAGGAGCGGCAACAACCTCCGTAGCCGTTTCTTTGGCAGTGGAATTTTCGGACTCGGTAGCGGTACAGGCCATCATTCCCAGTAGCAGGGCTGTTGGCCAAATCAGGTAAGTTTTCATTTATAATAGGGATTAGCGGGTAAGTTGTCCGCATAAGTTACGGAAGGAATCCGAAAAAGGCAGCGTTACAGGGATTCAAGGCCCAGGAAGTCGGGACAGGCCTTTACCTATATCATTGGCAATACTATTACCCAATCATCAAAATGACAACAAAATTAACATAATGACACAAATATTAGCAATAATTCTATTGTATTTACTATTTTCACTACCCAATTGCCAGTAGCTACCTTATTCTGAAATGCCTTGCCCATGCGTAAAACCCATCAGCCACATGATAGTCTGTTTAAAACAGCCTTTTCGGATCCACAGATTGCATCTGATTACATTCGCAATTTCCTCCCGACAGAACTCGTGAAGAACCTGGACCTGAATCAGCTCGTTCTTGATCCGAGTGCGTATATTTCACCAAAACTAAAAGCCTACTATTCTGACATCGTATATACCTGCCCTTATCAGCAAGGGGAGATTTTTATCAGTTTGCTATTTGAGCATAAGGTAAAACCACCGACCTATCCTCATTTGCAGCTATTGCGATATATGCTGGAGGTGTGGGAGCAGCAATTGAAAGCAGGCAAACTCCTAAGTCCGGTTATTCCGATTATTGTCTATCACGGTACCGATGCCTGGAAAATGAAGCCTTTTCCTGCTTATTTTCAGGCTGTGGATGCGCATACTGAACCATTCATTCCTCGTTTCGATTATTTACTGACAGACCTACGGCACTGGAAGGATGAAGGATTACTCGGCTTGCAAGCAGGTTTACTTCGCAATATTTTACTCCTGTTCAAGCATTTTGGGGATACGGCCTACATTCGCCGGAACCTGAGCAACATTTTTTGGCAAACGGAACACTTGATTCGCAATGATCAAACGCGAAACCTTATACAGGCCATGCTTGTATATATAGCAGAAACTACCGATCTTCAAGGAGAGGAATTTATTATATTATTGGAAGAAGCACCAGATGCAATAAAAGAAGCGAGCATGACCTTATATGAAAACATATTAGAAAAAGGGATCGAACGAGGTATGGAGCAAGGCCTTGAACAAGGGATCGAACAAGGCCTTGAGAAAGCAACCGAAAAATACATCCGCAATGCCGTAGCGAAAGGGTTAGACGATCAACTCATTGCAGAACTCACCGGTCTCGATACAGAAACCGTTACCAGACTCATCCAGCAATGGGACCTTCGTCCTGAAAATTCCTAATTCTATTTCCCCACTTCCTCATACAACTTCGCCATTCGATGAGCGTGCTGATCATAGGCACTTTCAAATAAGTCCGTTGCCCGTTCAGTCCCAACCAGTGCAGAACTCGTCAGAACACTCGGGGGATGTCCGGCATGCGTCAATCGTTGGGCAACTTCTGCCTTGATACAATTTACCAGCATGGCACCGCCCACAGTCGAGCCGGGCGAAACGGGCGTATCCAGTCCATCGACATAGACCATGGCATCTCCAATAGGCGCGCCCGTATCGAGAATCAAATCCGCAAAGTCACTTAACTTTTTGCCATCCGCACGTTTGCTTGTCGTTGCCTCAGCGTGATCTTTTGTCATCAGTGCCACGACCTTGATATTGTGTTGTTGAAAATGCTCGGCCATCTCAATCGGAACGACATTGCATCCGCTGGAAGAAATCACCAGGGCGCAGTCCTGTTCGCTCAGGTCAAAATTCCGTAAAATACGATCCGCAAATCCCGGTACATTCTCCAAAAACATCGCCTGTCGCTGCCCGTTTGCACCGGTAACCATATTATGAAAAGTAAGGGATAGCTCAACAATCGGGTTAAACCCCGGAAAAGAGCCATAGCGCGGCCACATTTCTTCGACCATAATCCGGCTATGTCCGGAACCAAATAGATGGACCATCCGACCTGCCAGAATGGTACTGGAAAACCAGTCTGCAGCCCGCTGGATTTGCTGAGACTGCGCAGCTACTACGTGTAGAATATGTTGACACTTTTCGAGATAATCTTGATGAGGAAGCATAGAGGGTAGATCGAAGATATTAGATATTAGAAGGAAGACATGAGATAGGAATCGGGACACATCACACCTGCTGTAAGGCATAGGCTGCTGCGCCGATCGCTCCGGCGAATTCCCCAAATTGAGCAGTATGAACTTCTACCGACTTCCCACCGGGGCGCCATTCAAATATATCCATAAAATCGGCTAAGGGTCCGAACAATGCTTTGCCGGCTTTGGTAATGCCGCCGCTGATGACGATTCGCTCGGGAGAAATCGCATTCCCAATCGCGGCCAGACTAACTGCAAGTTGCTTTACTGAATGTAACCAGCAATAAGTCGCAAAGGTGTCCCCCGCTTCAAAAGCACGCACCAAATCGGCCGTATCTTCATAGCGTCCAAAAGTCCGGCGCGCCACTGTGGAATTCCCAATCGCATCTTCCAGATTCCCCGGCATAGAAGTGATCCCCAGGTATTCGGATTGGGCATTGACGGTAAGGTGGCCGAGGTGGCCGGCTCGTTGTAAAAAACCCTGGTGCAATTTCCCATCAATCAGCAAGCCGCCCCCCACTCCGGTGCCAAGTGTAATCATGGCGACGTTTTTGACACCAGCGGCTGCCCCATACGTGCTTTCCGCAATTAGAGCCGCCTGTGCATCATTGATAACCGAAAAGGGCGATTCGCCTATATATTCGCCCCAGACAAATCCCTCTAGCCCCTGCAAACGGCCGGGCAGACAAGCGATTGCCGTATTCGTTTCATTTGCTAAGCCGGGAGCGGCCATCCCTGCTGCATGGATTTCATGCGAAAAAGCAGTTCGCAAGCTCTCTACCGTAGCTTTGACGGTTTCTTTCCAGTGCATTCCTTCGGGATCTTCGGCCATATCTGCACGGGTATCCCGATGTTCCTGAAGCAGAATTTCACCCGAATCGTCCATTACGATTCCCTTGATATGGGTACCTCCAAGATCGATCCCCATTGCGTAGCTGTGTGTATTCATGAGTTTAGTACATAGTAGTTAGTCGAAAGTACTTAGACAAGATCCATTAGCTGTTTCCTAAGACCCCAATTCGTAAATCATACCTCGTAAATCCCAAATCGTAAATTCTCCCCTTACCGCACGCTCCAGCCACCATCTATTGCCAGAACCTGCCCGGTTGTAAAAGCAGAAGCATCGGACAGAAAAAAGACAGCTGCTGCGTCTAAATCTTCGGGTTTCCCGATTCTACCCC
>CAYGTH010000486.1:0-2037 GCA_964352745.1 uncultured Bacteroidia bacterium | reverse complement strand
GACAGAAAAAAGACAGCTGCTGCGTCTAAATCTTCGGGTTTCCCGATTCTACCCCCGTCCAAAGGCTGCTTTGCTTTTGTAAAATTCATGATCTCAGGATTCGTAGCTGCGCGCTGTGCCATGGGCGTATCGACCAATCCCGGGGCAAGCACATTGATCCGAATATCCTGTGGTGCATAGTAGGAAGCGATCGATTGAGAAAATCCAATAATAGAGGCCTTGGCAGCGGCATAGGCATGGGTCGAAAAATGCTCAGGAGCAGGGGAAAATGCCAATACCGATGCGAGGTTGAGAATGGTTCCTTTTGTACCGGCTTTGAGAAATGCCTGAATGGCTGCACGGTTGGAAAACATCACCGAAGTCAGATTCAGGCGCAGGGTGTATTCCCATCCTTCGATGGTCATTTTATGGAGCGGACCATCGCCCAGGCTTCTCCCACTGCCCCCCGCCACATGATACAAGCCCTCAAATCCGCCAAACTCATGCTGACAGCATTCGATCGCCGACATCGCCACATGTTCTTCCATCGCATTTCCCATTCGTGCCCGAACGGATTCGCCCAATACCTCCCGCGCCTGATCACAACTTTCATGATCCTTGCCAACCACTACGACCTTTGCTCCGGCATTTATGCAGGCCTTTGCTGCGGATAAGCCGATGCCACTCGTTCCGCCCATGATGACGATGCGTTTCTCTTTCAGCATATTGCTCCTGCTTATCCTTTCAATAATCCTTTGCTGATCAATATTCCCTCAAAGGCTGTCAATTCTTCCTCTGACCGGAAAGCCTCGCGTGTCAGGTAGATAAACTGCGTCAGGGAAGTGTATAACAAATAGTATTTCGAATGGCTTTTGACCTCTTTGACCCGGTTCCAATTATAAGTTGAGATCCCTCCATCCTCGACCTGGGTACTGATAAAATTCTGATCGATTTCATAAGACCGAGCGCGCAGGATCGCTGCATTATTGGGGGAATAGGCAAAGCGCCAATAGAAGGCCAGAATATAGAGTAAAAACACCGCCATGATTGCTGAGCCGAATATCCCGATATAGCGAATCCGGTCAATATTAAAACTGGCCAAATATGCCTGAATCGCAAAGGCAATGGGATAGGCATAGGCCAACCATTTTCTTCGCTCAAAGTGGCGCATCAAAGAAATAATGAATAATCGGGCGGGAGTCAGAGAAATAGGCAGGGTTACAAGCGTCATGTTCGACCGATTTTCCGGGGGATTAATGAGATTACCTCACGAATTTACAGAAAAACAGGCAGAGAATTGAACGCAAAGGCAGAAAGGAGCATGCTGCCCATCTCTGTGAAGCTATACCACAGAGGTTCACAAAGTAAGACACAAAGGCTCACACGTATTGACTCCGTGCTGCTTTGTGCTATCCTCCGTGTTCCTTGGTGGTATCTCTTCACTGAGCCTCTCAAAAAACCGTATCTTTACCCTATGGGAATTCCACGTGTACCTGACAGTTTTGATGATGATGCCTCCCGGGCTTACCTCGCGGAGCTGATCGAGACGTCCTTTAAGTTGGAAACCGATCCCGGCAGGCAATTAATCACGGTGTTGGGGCCGGATTTTGAAAAGGAATCCATGTTTCGGGTGCCGCTTACCTGGCCGAGCTTACCGGGTGATGCTGACGACTTACCCGAATACCTCGAAGAGATTCCCTATTTCCCAGAACCTTATGTCATGTTGTTGGTACAGGCAGGAGCGGCGGCTCTGGGCTATTTTGAGGAGGGAGAGGTCTTTTTGCACAAGACCATCAAAAAATACATGACCCGAAAAAAGCAGGGCAAGGCACAACTCAACTACCTCAACACCCGGGGCAAGTCCAAAGCAGGTTCCCGGATTCGGCTCGCCAATACCGTTCGATTCTTTGAGGAAATCAATGAGCGTCTCACCGAATGGGAAGAAGACCACGAACCCCAACGCATCCTATATAGCTGTACGGCCCGAATCTGGGGCATGTTATTTCAATCCCGGGTAGCTCCGCCATTCGACAAAAAAGATCCCCGCCTTCTCAAGAT
>CAYGTH010000485.1:0-5783 GCA_964352745.1 uncultured Bacteroidia bacterium | reverse complement strand
GATTGGGGGTTAAAAACCTCCTGATCATGATTGATAATGAAGGGCATTTGGGCAATACCGACGATGCCAAGCGGATAGAGGCAGTCGAAAACCATTACAAATGGGTAGAGGCGGCTAACTTCCTGGGTTGCCACTCGGTAAGAGTGAATGCGGCAGGGGAGGGGACCCGCGAAGAAGTTGCTGCTGCTGCTGCGGATGGATTGGGGCGCCTGACCGAATTTGCCAGCGAGCGTGGCCTGAATGTAATCGTAGAAAACCATGGTGGATATTCCTCTGATGGCGAATGGCTCTCTGGTGTGATGAAGCAGGTAAATTCCGATCGATGTGGCACCCTTCCTGATTTTGGGAATTTTATTGTGGATCGCGAAGCAGGCCTGGAATATGATCGCTATAAAGGGGTTGGTGAATTGATGCCCTTTGCCAAAGGCGTGAGTGCCAAAGCGAATGAGTTTGATGCAGAGGGAAATGATACCCAAACTGACTATGTGAAAATGCTCAGTATCGTCAAGGAAGCGGGCTACCGTGGTTATATCGGTATTGAATATGAAGGTGATGTCTTGAGTGAAATGGAGGGAATCCAGGCTACGCTTGACTTGCTGAAACGAGCCGGTGGAAAAGTCGGTTGATCCCGCCATTTGTACCTGCTACTTCTCCAAACCCTGTAAATAGATTTTTCCCATGCGACACCTCTTCCTGGCATTGTTTTGCCTCACTACGCTTGGTCTGAGCGCCCAAAGCTTTTCAAATGGTTTTGCATTTAATCTGCCTGCGTTTGATTCAACTAACCAGACCTTTCTGCCTGTTTTTCCGAAGCAGACCCTCACCGATTTTGTGAGTACTTCTGCTAACGGTGAATTTATTGTCGGGGGACAACCCATTCGATTTTGGGGTGGGAACCTGTCTACGGGGGCTTGCTTTCCGCCCAAGGCAGATGCCTCGGCCATAGCAGCCCGGATGCGGAAAATGGGCATGAACCTCATGCGGTTTCACCACATGGATAATCCCTGGACGACGAGTGAGGGCAGTATTTTTCTCCGAAACGGAATTACTACCAGCCTGAATCCCAATACCCTGGATCGTATGCATTATTTCCTGGCCAAAATGAAGGAGCAGGGCGTGTATGCGAATATCAATTTGCATGTATCTCGCACCTTTGAGCCCAATGATGGCGTCTTGCATGCCGATTCAATCGGTGAATTTGGAAAAGCAGTTACCTTCTATGACCGGAAGTTGATCGACCTCCAAAAGCAATTCGCCCAGCAGCTCCTCGGTACAGTGAATCCCTATACGGGCCTTTCGCTGGCAGATGATCCGGTGGTTGCGATGGTGGAGATTACGAATGAAAATACCCTCTTCGGATTCTGGCAGAATGATGAGTTGAAACCCATTGCGGCAGGAGGCATCCTGATTCAGCGCCATTCGGATAGCCTGGATGAAAAGTGGACAGCCTTTTTACAAGAAAAATACCCCAATCAGGCGGCTTTGGAGTCAGCCTGGGATGCAGGAGGTGCCGGGCCCCCTGTGGAGTTATTGACTGATGGGGGATTTGAGTCCGGAAATATCAATCAGGAATGGCAATTAGAATTGCACCAGGGAGCGGCTGCGACAATTTCAACGACTCAGAATAATCCCCGAACGGGCAGCTACTGCGGATTTGTTGATGTAACACAGGTAACGGGAACGGACTGGCATTTGCAATTCCAACAGGCAGGATTTTCTGTAGAAAAAGACTCTGTTTATGTCGTCCGCTTCGCAGCCCGTGCCAATGGAAACCGCACGCTTCAACTCAATATGCAGCGACATAACGCTCCTTATACCTGGTATGGTGGATCTTCTTTTCAGGTAGGGACGCAGTGGCAGGAATACCTTTTTGCTTTTGCACCTACAGAAGATAATGCAGGAAATGGGCGAATCTCTTTTTCATTTGCGAATACGACCGGTGATGTGTGGTTGGATGATGTTTCGGTGAAGAAGTCCGTTCGTGCCGGAATCGATCCGGGTGAAATCCTTGCTGCGGGTACCGTTCGCAGAATTACCTACTCAGAGCGGGCGAACTATCACAAACAGCGTGCAGCTGATATGGCGGAGTTTTATATCGGTTTGCAGGCCGATTATTATGCAGAAATGAAAGACTATCTGGTCAATACCCTGGGCGTTCAGGTACCCATTACGGGTTCCAATGCCCTGGGAGGCTTGCAGGAAACCTATAGCATGGATATGCTGGACTATGTGGACGATCATGCTTATTGGGACCATCCTCATTTCCCCAATACGCCCTGGTCCAATACGGATTGGTTGATCAGCAATCAATCTATGCTCAGCGAAGATTATCTCGGGACGATTCCTCTGCTATTCGGCGGATTAGCGCAAGCAGGCAAGCCTTATACCATTAGTGAGTACAACCACCCTTCCCCTAACGTTTATCAAACGGAGATGGTGCCGCTCCTTGCTGCTTATTCGGCTTTCCACGGTGCTGATGGCATTATGTTTTTCAATTATGCCAGTGGGGATCCCGTGGACTGGCGCCAGGATTTTGTAAATACCTATTTTGAAATTCACCGAAATCCGGCGCTGATGGCACTCTTTCCGATCTTTGGTTATGCCTACCGCGAAGGCATGATCAAGGAGGGCGGGATTATCCTTTCGGCAGATTATGCACCGGAATATATCTATGACCTCCCGAGTCAGGACAATACCCGGCGCTGGGGCAAACACTTTCCCTATGATAACCGACTGGCGCTGACCCATAGAATTGAGACCCGCGATTTTCAGGCGACTCAAACTCAAGTGCCCGGCGCACAGGTGGGGAGCAGTCCTTACCTGACGACAACCGGAGAAATTGCTTTCCGGCCGGAGCTTTCGCTGATGCGGATTCATGCACCCCGGATCGAGTGTATTGCGGGTAATCTCGGCAATGCCAGTCAGCTTTCCAGTAACTATCTCCGGGTGAATCAGGGAGCGGATCATGGGGTATTGGCCTGGATGTCGCTTACCGAGGAGCCGATTCATACTTCCACCTCTTCTGTGATCACCCTGTGTTCCCGTTCCCAAAATCAGAATATGACCTGGAACGGCACGACAACCGTAAATAATAACTGGGGATCTGCTCCTACTTCGATCAAGCCCCTTAATATGCAGCTTACCTTGAGTCTGTTTGCGGATTCGATTCGGATACATCCGCTGGATCCAAGTGGGCAAGCCTTGCAGAGCTTCTCTGTTTTGCCGCAGTCTCCCGGTCAGTTTGTAGTTAATCTTGATCAGCAAACACATAAAACCGTTTGGTTTGGTGTCGAAGCATTTGGGGTAACTACGGCATTGGAGAAGGAAGAATTAGAACGGATTCAGGTGTATCCCAATCCTGTTTCAGGGGGGGAGGTATTGCGAATCAAGGGACTGGATAGGGAAGCGAATTATCGAATCCTGAACGTACAGGGACAAGTAGTGGCGCAGGGAATCTGCCGGGAAGAAATTCCAACGAATCGTCTTGCGCGGGGGCTTTATCATCTGGAACTGATTCAGGAAGGGAAGCGCCGTACCTGGAAGATCAAATTGCAGTAATCAACTCTGCCAAACCCGGTTTTCATTGTAAAAGTTTGTAAATGGGGGGTAAATGGCTAGCCATGAAGGGAATATTCCCGTACTTTTCTGGTATGAAGCTGACGCGTAACACGGTCCCGGTTTATTTTCTGCTCATAGGTGCTTTTTTTCTGTTCACGCATTTTGCGGTAGAATCTAAAGAAGTGGCGACCTCTCCTGCTGCGTCCGAAGGCTATAACCTGGCCTTGCGGGAAGTAATACACGGGTTGTTGATTAAACAAGAGGATTCAACAACGACCATTCCGCCCATAATTGAGTTGGGGGAAGGAAGGTACTCGCTTCGGATGGAATCTACCGTGAAGTACGACCTCATCAAGGCCGAAGCGGATCTGGTTTTTGCGCGACACCAGATGCCGCTAACCTATAGATTGGCGGTGCATGACTGTGCGACCCACAAATTGATTTTGGGGTACCTCGCTACGCCGGACTCTCTTTCTGATACCTTTCCCTGTGAGGGCAGGGTAGAGCCGCTTTCGTGTAGCGTATTGATTTTTACACTGGGAGAGGAAAATATGCCTCAAAAGAGTGCTTTTCCGCTCAGTCTGGCGGGAGGTATCGGGATGTTTATCCTGGCAATCGGATTTGTCGTATTTGAAAAACGAAAGGCTATCGAAGCGGTGTTTTCCAAGGAAGAAAAGCCTTTCACCACAAGCCAATTTTCGCGTGAAAAACGACAACTAACCATTGGTACTCATATCCATCAACTGACCGAACAGGAAACGAAGCTACTGGCTTATTTGTACGACCATCCCAATGAGGATCTGGCACGCAAGCAGATTCTGGGGAATGTCTGGGAATCCGGCGAGGTCATGATTACCCGCACCCTGGATGTCTTTATTTCCCGCCTTCGTAAGATGCTGGAAGCCGATCCCCAGATCAACATCATTACGGTCAGGGGACATGGCTATCGGATGGAAAGACCTGTGTAACAGAATGCTAAGGCGTGCATTTTTATGAAGCTTTCTTTCGGATGCAATCTGTAATCCGATCTACCCTGGCTATGACACTGAGCGGCACAAATCAGACACGAAGGTTCACAAAGGATATCTGCTTATCTATTAACAGCAGGTTAATGTCTTTCGTCTAATCTCTAAAACCTGATGTCTTCTTCATCATAAATTCCCGAACCTCTCTTCGGTTTTTTAGCATAAAAACAGTCTTTTTCCCCTTGACGCGATCCAGCTTTTGCAGGATACCGGGTTTGCGGCTCTTGGGGTAATGGTAGAGGTACAGAAGAAATTTGAGATTCAATTGTTCGGGGCAATTGGGATTCATATCCGGGCGACTCCGATTGTGAAACACCAACCGGCGCTTGATCACGCGATACAAACACAGCCAGCGTGACCTATTGAGAAAAATGATCGTATCTGCCCGTTCGATTCGCATGTCCATCGTCCCCCCATAATTACCATCCATGACCCAGGCATCCGCTGCGATGAGTTCCCGGACCTGAGCTGCCCATTCTTCTTTTGTTGGTTCTACCCAGTTATCCCGCCAATAATGCCGATCCAGGTGAATTAATGGTAAGCCCTTCTGCTCTGCCAATTTGCGCGCAAGGGTGGATTTTCCGGAACCTCCGCTACCGATAATGAGGATGCGTTGCATGGATACTGCTAATCCAGATATACAATAAGAGAGTCGATCTGATGTTCGGTAAGAAAGGGAAAAGGTGGGCAGGTTATGCCATTATTTTCCTCAAAAACAGCGATGGCCAGGCTATCTCCGCTTGCGATAAATGCCTGCGAGTTATGGACCCAGTCGATAATCCACTTGCGCGATCTTCTTTGGCCAATGCCTGCCAGCGCGGGACCAATTGCCTTCCTATCATATGTATGACATGTACTACAATATTGACCAAATAGGGCGGGTATATTAGCGTAAATAGAGTCATTGATCGAACTAACCGTCCCACAAAAGAAATTGGGGTGTTCCTGATCATCCTCTACTTGCGAAAGAACCCCAAAGGTAATGCCTACCGAGACGAGCAGGGCAGCAGAAACCAGGGTATATAGTTTGACGAGCATCAGCAATTCATAAACCCAAAACACTCATCGCAGAGATATGCGATGAGCGTCTTGGCAAGGGCCTTCTTTTTGGAAGGCTGAAGTCACGTTAAGGTAAGCTAATCCCCTGCGTCAACTCCCGTACCCAGATATTCCGATAACTGACCGGATTACTGTGTTCTT
>CAYGTH010000484.1:0-5794 GCA_964352745.1 uncultured Bacteroidia bacterium | reverse complement strand
CGGGAATGAAGTCTTGCGCCTCTGCAAACAAGGCTTTACTGCGGGAGATGGAATAGGAATCGTTCATAAGAAAGAGATGGAAAGATTAAAGATTTTAGATAAAAGACCTCCGACGGATAAGCTTCAACGGCAAACTTTTCTATTTTTTATTGGGATCCACAATTCTATGGCTTTTGGCATCGGGATCGGCGTAGGAACCTTTGAAGGGCTCACCGGTACTGATCACTTCCGATCCCATTGCATCGGGATCAGTCGGGATACGGGCGATAACTTCCAGGGTAATCGGAATGGCTTGTTTGGCGATTCGCTGCACACTTTCCTGCATATCGACAAAACTAAAGGGCCGCACGCCCACCGCCGGGTTTGCAATCGAGCAAATGGCGCCAAAGCGAATTCCCAATTGCCGGGCATAAATGGCGCAGGTTGCGATATTTTCACTGGTCAGGTCTGCCCCCATGATCCGCATCGCACGTATCTCCGCTGCGGTTTCAAATCGCTCAGGGTTATGCTGGGCAAACACGCCATATTCATACAAATTACCGGTATACCCGGGCTGAACTTTGCGAGCTTCTTCGATCAGGAGTTTCCGCAAGGAGGGACTAAAGGGATCTGCATAACTGGCGAATATGCCCGGTCGTTCGATTTCTGCGAAATGCAGGATATTTTGGGGGCGATTCGTTTCCAGCTCCATAAAATCATCGACGATCACGAGGTCGTCATAGTTCCAGGTTGTTTTGATCGCGCCGGAGCTTGCGCCTCCGAGCACATGCGTTACGCCCAGGTCATACAGCGCCAGCCAGGTTCGAATGTGGCCCATTCCGCGAATTTCGCCCGACTGCTGTGCCTCAAACCCATACATCCGTACATAGTAAAAGGGCACACCTTTGTACCGCATTTTGTAGATCGTAGGGCTGGTTCCTTTTTTTGTTTCGACGGTAAAAGAACCTTCATTTTCGACCAGGCCATCACCAAATTTATCAGGTGCTCCAAATGAGGTACCGCCAACTACTGCGATGAATGTCTTTTCAGTATCGGTTTGTGCGGACAGGAAATGACTTGCAACCATGAAGCTGCTTAACAGGAGAAATGAGAGAAGATTTCGCATGGGAATTATTTTGGTTCAAAGGTACAAGATTCACCAAGGCACGCAAAGGGATTTTTGGGAGATAGCGGAATCGATTTATGGGCCAGGCGCCTCTGTGTTTCGACTTCGCTCAACATGACGGGGCGATTGTTTTGCTCCGTGTCTCCGTGCCTCTGCGTTCAATCTTCTTTGCCTCACGCAAAGTCGCAAAGCCGCTAAGAAAGAACATGAGTTTTACCACTAAGGAAGACTCGATTTCGGAGCTTCCGCTTAGTGAATGTGCTCAGTGGTGAAAAGTTCGAACTGAATTAAGGTTGAATTTCATGGGATTCTCCACTCAACAGCTCCTCAATCACCTCCTTTCCGCGCTCGAATCGTGCTTCCCAATCGCCGCTGATCTCAATCAATTCAATTTCTTGTTCCTGATACACCTGCCGATGAGAACGGTCGAGTAGATTGCGCTGATCAAGGGGGAGGCGCGTCCCATCCTGCACAAAAGGCGCATCAGCACTCAGATAAAGATGGCGATCAAATTGGTTGAGAGTGGTAATCCAATCCGCCACTGGCAAGTCTCGCCCAAATAGGAAACGGGAATAAGACTGCGTGATCCTCACATCCGTATCGACAATCAAAACTTTATGGGCATTGGCGGTGGCTTCCTGAATAGCTTCTGCGTGATGCACCGCGATTGCCTGAAGGTCGGCGTAGGTACAGGATTCCGTATGCTCGACAATATCCCGAGCAACTTCATGAAGGGCACTCACGCCAAAATGAGTTGCTAACCTTTTGACGAGGCTTGTTTTACCGGTACTTTCTGTGCCTGCGACACATATCATTTTCACAAAATAGGGTCGTACAATCAAAGGAATATGCTCCCAGTTCAAAAAAGGATGTTGCCGAATCGCTGTAGCAGAAATGGGAACCTGTACCCTCGCCGGATCAAAGAGCTGATATTCAATGCCCATTTCATGAGCCAGGTATTCGCCATAATCCTCTGAAGCAAAAATACGATTCACCTCGGGAAATACAGACGAAAGCTGTTCCGCCCAAATTCGGGAAACCTCCTGAGAAGAAACCGAAGTATTGGGTAAGACCGATTCATCATATTCAAATAACTGAATGATGATCTGAGAATTATCCGCAAATATTTTTTGTAGCCAATCATAGCGAATGTCCCCCGGTATCGGCTCTTGCTCGCTAACGCATAAGAGCACAATCAACTGATCACACTGTGCTGCGGCAAAGTCAATCAGCGCCAGATGTCCCGCATGCACAGGCATAAACTTCCCGAGTACTAATCCGATTTCCATTGATATAGATTCATCCAGGTATATAGGCCATAGGAGGCAATGATCAGAAAGATACCATACTCGACTGACATCAGCAGAATGCCTTTTTCCAGATACAATACAATGCTGATCAAATCCACAGCGATCCATAACAACCAGGTCTCCAGGATGCGTCGTGCAAGCAGGAGATTAGCCAATACACTCAGGACAGTTGTTAGCGCATCGGCAAAAGGATAGGCCGCAGGAGCCGGAAACCAGGCTGGCAGCGTCTCGTGAATGCCTGACATAAAAATGCCCAAGCCAATGCTCCCAACCAAAATCAGCGCAAGCATCAGGAGATACATCCGATTCGACAAAGTCGTAATGGGAACAGGGGCTTTGCCCTTTTTGTGTTGCCAATAGATCCAGCCATATACGCCTGTAGCAAAGAAATACACCTGTAAGAGCATGTCGGAGTAAAGCTGAACCTGATAAAACAACACGAAAAACAGCGCCACATTCACCAAACCCGTCGGCCAGGTGAGGATATGGGAACGGGAAGCATACACAACGGTAATCAGGCCGGTGATCGTCCCCAGCAATTCGAGCAGGCTCATTTCATAGCCCCAAACTTCCCATACGACATATTCAATATCCAGCCAATTCATGTGAGTGGTTCCTCTGTTTCAAGTGTCAGAATTTGTATTGGCAAGGCGAAAATCAAAAAATATATGATAAGATGAAAGGGGGGAGGACTCTCCCAACCCTTTAGGTATCAGGCAAATCCAATTCCTATAAATCCCTACTCCCCATCAGCCATAACGAAAATTCCGAATTGGCGTAGAATTGATAGTACCGGGAAGCACCACTCCCTTTTTTTCTCCCTTAATCCCCATTGTTGAATATGCCAATTACCAGACTCCTATTTGCCTTAGTTCTTCTATTTTTGTTTGCGTGTGAAGGTCCAGCTATCGATAGTAATTGGCGAGAAAAAGAAGACTTTGTAGGTCCAAATGGTCAGGTAATAACAGGCGAACAAGCCGAGGAAGCCGGACTGGTCATTTATAATATGTTGCAGTTTTTGCTGAAAGAAGAGTCTTTTGACACCCTGGACGTAGTTTCGGCGCCCCTTCCCTGGGCCAAACTGGAAGAAGAAAGCCTGAACCTGCCCTTATTATCAGAGATCAAAAATGGCTTCACTTTCACCAACCGAACGAATGCTTTTGAACGAAATATCGCATATCCCACTTTTTTTTACAGCATCGGCGTATTCTCGGATCAGGTAAAAAGCATCCAAGGAGGCAACAGCAGATGGATGATGAAAAATCATACTTATGGATTTACTGATGCCGCCGGAAAAGCGGTAGATGTTTCCTTTTTTATCGACCCTGTTACGCTTAAGATACACATCAAGAACCGTACTTTCTACAAGGATAATGTGTCGACTCAAGAATTCGAGTACTATACCGAGATTCAATACAAACCGGAAGACAAAAATGCTGTCATTGCTGCTGGTAATGTTTCATTTGAAATACATGCAAGGACAGGATATGAAAAAGTAGAAATCAATGCTGCTTCCAAAGGCAAAACCATAGAACTCAAAGACGGAACAGTTACCGTCAGGGATTTCCAGCCTGGTTTTGCAGTGTTCGAGACCTCAGCTCCTCCGTCAACGGGATTTGGCGTCATTGGAATTGCAGCAGACGGTAATCAGTATCGAACGAAACCTGACAAAAAAGTATTGGCACTATATGGCGGAAAATCGGGTAAAATGAATGTCAGTAAAATCGTCTGGGAATACGTAGAATCCCAGGACTACGAAATAGAAAAAGAGCCCTTTCTACATTGGTTTGCCACTGAAATCCTGACTAAGCATACCCCGTATTCTCAGGAAGAAAAAGAAGCCCAATACGTAGTTGCCTATTCCATCGGCGAGATGAATTCCATGCTGCTTTACTCGGTCAATGTCGAGAAACTCATGGATTTTTCGATGGAGTTGAAGTGATGGGGGCTGTGCCGGGGTTGTTTATTATTCCACAGAGTACACGAAGGAAACCACAAAGGAACACAAAGGCGGCTCTGTTCTGATAGCAAAATACTCCCCCCTTTTGGCTCACGCAAAGTCGCCGAGCCGTAAAGGAAGAAACTCTGTGTTTCGACCGATCAGCATGACGGATCGATTGCTTTCTCTGTGCCTCCGTGCCTCCGTGTTCTATCCAAAACACCCCAGCCGAAGGCCCTTTGCCACTTCGCACATTTCCATTCAATTCTCTTCTCTGTGCCTCCGTACCTCCGTGTTCAATCCAACAGTTCCCTAGCCGCAGGCTAAACCGGCCTCAGCACCTTAAATACCCGATATCCATACAGTGCCACAAAGGCAAAGCACAGCAGCGGCAGGATGAAGGAGAAATTCACTTCCGGGACCCCTAGTATCCTCACATCCGCATAGCCCTTACCGCCAATGTCCAGGATAATTCCCTGAAACGTCGGCATCAAAGCACCGCCTACAATGGCCATCACCAGGCCGGCAGCGCCGATTTTCGCATCATCTCCCTGACCTTCCAGGGCAATTCCATAGATCGTGGGAAACATCAGCGACATCGCAAAGGAAATCCCAACGAGGCTATAGAGACCGACCATACCTTGAATAAAGATCGCACCCAGGGTAAAGCCCATCGCCAAAAAGGAGAAGTACATCAGGAGTTGCCCTGCGTTTAGGAATTTCAATAAATAGGTACAGACCCAACGCCCGACGAGGAATATGGCCAGTGCCGCATATGCATAGCTAACGGCAGACTGATTATCGATACCGAGGGTTTCGGCGTATTGATAAATGTAGGTCCAGCACATGATTTGGGCCCCCACATAAAATGCCTGTGCCAGTACGCCTTCGCGGTAAATTGCGCTTTTCAGGAGGCGATTGATTGATTCCATGACTGTCGAGGGGGTGTCTGCCTCTTGTCCTTTGGGCATCTTCACTACCGCGATGATGATCAGGATCAGAATCACAAATAAACCCAAAGCTACATAAGGATCCCGGATAACCATCAAATCCTGCGCACGCACGGTGGCTTTGGCGGATTCGGACAAGGTATCATAGATCGACTGGCCATTGGCATCGACATCGTCAGACTGCAAAGCACCCAGCACAAATGCCTGTGCGACAAAAAGCCCCGAAAGGGCACCCATGGGATTAAATGCCTGCGCGAGATTGAGGCGGCGCGTGGCAGTGGCTTCATCGCCCATTGCCATTACATAGGGATTGGCGGTCGTTTCCAGGAAAGCCAGTCCAAAGGTCAGGATATAAAGGGCCGCCAGAAAAAAGCCAAACTGTTCTGTTTGAGCTGCAGGGTAGAATAGCAATGCACCAGCAGCATATAACGCGAGGCCGAAAATGACGCCACTTTTGTAAGAATATTTTTTGATGAATATAGCAGCAGGC
>CAYGTH010000483.1:0-5797 GCA_964352745.1 uncultured Bacteroidia bacterium | reverse complement strand
GGCAGACTCAGCGAAAGTTTGATGCAGTATGATATGCGTCTCCAGGTGGTACGCTATAGCAGTGGCCCCGATTCTACCTTAGGAGCTTTGTTCGATGTAACAAATGGCCGTAAGTTTCTGGCTTACACGATGGAAGACGAATTCCGAAAAGAAAAAAAGCATGGCGAAACCCGGATTCCCGCAGGCGTATACCCGATTCGATTTCGGAAAGAAGGGGGATTCCACAGCAAATACAGCGGCTATCAATGGTCAAAGAAAATCCACAAAGGCATGCTCCATGTACAGGAGGTGCCTGGTTTTCAATTTATTCTCATCCACACCGGAAATGATGACGAGGATACGGAAGGCTGCCTGTTGGTAGGCGATAGTTCTTTTGAGAATATCAACGATCAAGGTAAAATCGGGTCTTCCCGCCCTGCCTATAAGCGTATTTACCCGCCTATCGCAGCAGTGCTCGAAGCCGGAAAAACAGTTGGGATTCAGTATTCTGATTTTGACGCGGTGTAGGCTAGGTATCCGCAGGGGGAAACCGCGTCAGCAGATCGGGGTCTGCGGACAACATTTTTTCAATCAAAGATTGGGACAGTACGCGCATTTCCTTTGAAGGAAATGGGGGCAGCGCGAAAGGATGCTCTTCAGCAGATCGGGGTCTGCGGACAACGTAACCAAACTACAATAATCCCCCTACTCCACCGGCTTAATCCGCAATTTCCTACCCCTCGGCAGGGTCCTGATCTTTCGGGCTAAATCCGCCAGGAAATCAAGGCGATCTTCTGTAGAAACGGATTTTAAGCGGTATTTATCGTTTTTTTCCTGTAAACAGTAGGGCGGATAGACATTCAGCAGTTGACCGGGCTTGAGTTCGCCGTTATATACTTCTTCAAATTCCTGTAGTGGCTTTAGCTTAAGGAATCCTACGGGATCCTCTTTGACGTATTTGAGAAATTCGTTGAATCCGACATTCAGCAACTCCAGTTCATCAGTCTCTGACAGCAGGCGAATGATCTGTCCATCGCGCCAGAAAAACTGATCCCCCATACAATCCTGGGCAAAGGGAATATCACTGGACCGAATGCTGTCATAATCCTTATGGAAGGCATATTCCCCCATCCATGCATGCCGAATCGAATGCCAGGCGGGTGTCTGGCAACAGCCTCTAAAATGGATCCCTCCGCCAAAGGCAATCATCCCGTTTACCTGCTGCAGGAAAGATTGCATTTGTAAAGGTAAACGCTCCAGGGTTTCCTGATCATCAATTTCTTTCAGGTGATAGGTTACTTTCTCAAATCTCATAATTCAACAATCATCAAGCAATCCAACAATAAGCCTCAGGACAAGATACACGATTGACTCCATAAAGGAAACATATTTCATCTATCAGGCTTGTTAAAGACATCCATTCAACCTTTTTTCAGTTTTAGTGTCCCTATCATCATACGATCAATTCCCGGTACCGTTGTACCTTTGTGCAGGTTGAATTAATGCCCAAGTCTATGCGCCTTTTCTGCTTATGCTTTTTTATCTGTTTCGCTCACTTCGGAGTTACCCAAACCCTTTATTCCCTCAGCGGAACCATAACCGATGAATCGGGATCCCCGCTCCGCTATGCCAGTGTATTCGCCCAGCAAAACAGGCCTGTCCAGCAGCAATACGGGACCACAACCGATGCAGCAGGCCACTATTCCCTCAAGCTTCCAAGCGGCACTTTCGACCTGACGATTTCTTACCTGGGACATCAGCGGGAGCGACAACAAATCCATATCACAAATGCTGATATTATACACGATTTTCAATTGAAGGAAGAAGCATTGACCCTTGAACAGGTAGTCATTACTTCTGACGGGCGAGATCCCGCCTATGGGATTATCCAACTGGCCATTGACCGAAAAAAAGAAAACGAACGCCCTTTTCCTGCATATCGCCACTCCGCCTACACCAAAACGGTCATCCAATGGGCTGATGGCTTTGAACCTGACAGTCTGGTCCGAATGGCTTTTGGGCGCAATACTAAACAGGCTGAAGAAGTTACAAGCGAACTCCCTCCCGAATTAGCCTCAAAAATCCTTTTCCTCTCCGAAAATGTATCTGAAGTTTCAGTCAAAGCACCGGATCGGGTTCGGGAAACCATCATTCGCTCCCGTATCAGTGGGAATTCGGATCAGTTCAGTTTTTTTGGCAACCTCTTCAACCGGTTTTCGCCCTATGAAAACCGAACGTCTATGGGCAATGTCGCCGAGCGTGGGATTATCTCCCCTATTTCAGACAATGCCTTTTTTTATTACGAATACAAATTGTTAGGGACTGTTTCGGAGGCCGATCACAAAGCCTATAAAATCCGCGTGAGCCCCAAACGCAAGCGAGATCCGGCCTATTATGGCATTCTTTATATTGCTGATAGCAGCTACGCGGTAACTGAACTCGATTTGACTGTTACCAAGGCGCAGCAGATCGATTTTCTGGACACGCTCAGCATTCGACAAGATTATCAGCGGATTGGCGGCAAATGGGTCCCTTTTCAATCGCGGATCGGCTTTGTGTTTTCGCTGAATTTATTAGCATTAAAAATTCCTTTTGCCGGATTTAGCGCTTCTCTTTCCTCCGAATACGACACAACTCCTGATTTTCCGAAAGGAACCTTCAAGCGGCAACTCATCGGAATCAATGACAGTGCCCTGCACTATACGAAGGACTATTGGGACAGCATAAGACCGGTTCCCCTAACAGATATAGAAAGCAGCGATTATGTCTTTCGCGATAGCCTCGAAGTAGTCAAAAATAGTCCTCAATACCTCGACTCCCTCAGCCGGGAGAGTCGCAAGGTAGCAGGATTCGATCTGCTCTTTGGCATGGAAATCCGAAATTATCGCAACAAAACCCGGCTTACCCTCTCGCCTCTGCTGGAAATGATCGGCTATAACCCCATTGAAGGAGCCTATATCGCGCCTGTTCTTACCAAAGCCTGGGAATTGAAACGGGAACGAAATTTCTCTATCCAGGCGCGCAGCCGGTATGGTTTAGCCAATAAACAAGGAAGCTATGGTATTACCCTCAAGTACCTCCATCACGCAAAGCGTCAGGAATCATTTTTCCTTTCTGGCGGGAATGAAGTCAGTCAATTCAGTCGATTCTCTCAAATCAGCCAGGATCTCAATACAGTTATAGCCTTATTTGACCGGATCAGTTATCTTCGGCTCTATCGCAAGCAGTTTGGAGAAATCGGCTACGAGCGAGAACTCCTAAATGGGCTGACTGCGCAGGTAAATCTTCGGTATGAACAACGATCCGAGTTGAGGAATACTTCCGACTACAGCTTCTCCCGAAAGGATAATGCCTACGCCCCAAACCTGATTGTTCCCGAACACAATGCCTTCATTGGTGAATTCACCTTACACTTTCAGCCATTTAATCGGTATATTACTACCCCACGCAGTAAGATTAATTTAGGTTCTCCTTTTCCTTTGCTGGAACTGAATTATACTCGTTCTCTCGGCGCTACAACTGATAGCAGTGCCGACTTCAGCCGAATCCGACTTTCGGTATCTCACACCAGCAGCCTCGGCATGTTAGGCAGTTCCAAATGGCGTATAACTACGGGAAAATTTATTAACACAAACATAATATATCTACCTGATTATTTTCATATCAAAGGCAACGAGACCAAATTTGCGACGGATCGATTTGATGAATTCTTCCTCATGCCTTATTACGAATTCTCGACTACCCTTCCCTATTTGGAAGCACATTGGGAACACGCATTTTCAGGTTTTTTGCTGAATAAAGTGCCGGGAATCCGCAATTGGAAGCTTCGGGAGTACCTGGGTGTGCATTATCACGTTCGCGAAAATCAACGCCCTTATCTGGAATTAAATGCCGGTTTAGAAAAAATAATCCTGAAGATTTTCCCGATTCGGGTCGATCTGAATGTCCGATTATTGGGCAATACCACAGGTGACAAATGGGGGTATAAGTTCATTCTCCCGGAAGGTCAGTTGGGAAGAAACTGAAAAAGTTGTAAATTTCAGAACGTTTGTATGTTTAATGTTAATTCCTGGCTTTCCCTTTATTCCATTAAATCAGCTTAGTGAAAATATAACCAAGCACGAACCTGTAAAAAACACATTCAACGCCAAACACAAACCCATTTTCAACACATGAAGCAGCTCATTCTCGTTGTGTCCTTTTTGACACTGGTAGGGGGATTAGGAGTGAAAGCACAGCCAGTTCAGGGACCAGACCGACCTGAAGGTAATCCAAGGGGGGAAATTACTGACCGCCCTGAGATGTTACCGCCAGAAGCGATCAACATGTCGCTACTCGAAGGGATCAAGTATCCCGCCAAAGCCTATCGCAAAAACATTGAAGGCGAAGTAAAGATTCGCATCATGGTGGATGCAGGTGGCAATTATGTCAAACACGAAGTCATGCTGACTCCCGATGCCGAATTGGCAGAGTTGGTATGCAGCCGGGTTCCGGATCTTCGGTTCAGCCCTGCATTGAGTGGCAGTACGCCGGTCGATGGCTGGACAGCCATTAGCGTATTTTTCACTATCCCTAATGATGCCCGGGCCCGACAAGCCGGACAAGTAAAAGTAGGCTATTAAGAGAGAGGACAGATTACAGACAACAGATAACAGACTGGGGACGTCTTTCATCTATATACTTAAATCTGTCCTCTTTGATTTATTCCTTTTTCGGTTGAATCTGGTCGAACTCCAGGCCACTTGCGCCAGAGCCTCTACCCGTTAATTTACGACGGCCTTGCCAGGTATATACCTTCCCATTGTACCAGCGCGCACGCTGCCAGGTACGGGTAAGGCGGCTACCTGCCCGAGGGACTTCTTCTTCATGAATGAAATAGGGCTTCCCCTCCTCTTCTCCTACTCGGACCAATTTACTTCTTGGGCGAATCGGGGCAGGATCTGCTCCTTTCAGGTTCCGTAGCATGGCACCGCGTTGTAACTGTATATCTCGACTGATGTTCTTCTCCGGATCCATTTTTACCGGAATAAAAGGAATCCAGTTTTCCGGAACGGAAGTTTCCAGCGAATATCGGATTTCCGCCTCATTCGGAACCGGATCAGGAACAGGAGCGACCGGAGGTAGCAGACTTTGGAGGTAGTTCCGGTATTCGATCGCTGCTTCATAGCCACTTTGAGAGACGCCGTTATCTTGTGGAATTCGCGATTCTACGGCCCATACCATATTTGCCATCTCATCCCGAATAAAATTCACCTCTTCAATAGGTCGGCTTTCTAATAAGCGATCCACAGCCGGGGGAATGAATACCGAAGTATTGGTCGGTAATTCCTCTCCGCGTTGATTGAGGTGATACATACTCCAACGCTGCCAGTTATCCTGCTCTCCACTTCCCGCAGCCGGTACCCAGGTTCTTTGACCAAACACATCAGTCACAACAAGGCCTTCTACTTGTGCCAGGGTCCCTACCGGCAATTGATACGGCACCAAAAACCAATCATTCGCATATAATAAGCCAAACTCCATGAGGAGTAATTTGGCAGTATCAGTCGTATAGGCATTGATATCTCCAAAATCCGTTTGTCGATCTTCAAACTCCCACCAGCGGGGATTCGGCATTCCGGCAAATTCGATTTGCGCAGGGATGAAAGAACGAGCTGTGCTGCCCGGCACTACGGGTACCCCCGGTTCTTCGGGTTCTTTCAATTCCTTGATACCCGGATGAATGTCAAAGGAATGCCAGTCCAGGTGTCCGCTGTGATATTCGTCTGCTACCAGGACAACCTGTCCATCATTGTCATAATCGGGGCCAGAGACGGAA
>CAYGTH010000482.1:0-5798 GCA_964352745.1 uncultured Bacteroidia bacterium | reverse complement strand
CCCCCAGGCATCTTCCAGCCATTTTGCGCGTTCGGTATCCAGTTTCTTTTTTGCATTGATCAGCAAGCGCACTTCTTCCCTAAATTCATCGGAGTCGCCGTCCCAAAATCCTTTATAAATATATTTATCGGCACCGTTTCGACTGGATTCTGAAACCCGCTCTATATCATCGTGCTTCGAAAGGGTAATAATGACCACATAAGGAAAGCGCTCCCGGATGGTCTTGATATACTCTAAACCAGAAAACCTGTCTTTTCCCCCCAGCTTTATATTCAAATCCACAAAAGTGAGGTCGATTTTTTTGCGGGAAAAAATGTTCCTGATTTCAGATAGATTCCGAGCATAATAGAGGTTGTGGGCCTTTGAAAGGCCCGTTTCTATTTCGTCAAATACTTTTTTCTCGTCGTCAATGACGAGGATATTCCCACGCATGTCCCGCTTATTTTTTGGCTTCCATGTTGTACAGCCCACATATCCGCTTCACAACAATCAGATACTCCTTGATTTGATCAGAAAGAATCGGTTCCGGAAGAGAATAAGGATATTTGCCCATATCCTTCCATTTTTTCAAAAAGTCCAGACATTTTTCGAGTTGGAGAAACTGTGGCATGAGGGTAAAGTAGGGCAATCTGTCCTGCCAGGTTTTTTCCAGCAATTGAAAAGCCGCTACGGTTTCCAAAAAAACTGTGTCGCTTTCCAGCCCTCTTCGTCGGCTGTCTTCTTTTATCAGCTTTTCCACTTTTAAAAGAGAGCTGCGAATAGTAATCATCAGTTCCCGCAAGGCTCGCACTCCGTGGGTCTCAAGCATTCGGTCGAGGGTGGGAATGATGTTTCTATCTATCAAGATTGGGTACATGGGTTTTTGTTCGGCCCTCAACATTTTTTTACTGGCCTCTTCCAGGCTTTGTGGCATAGCCCCTACCTCCCAATAATTGGACGAACTGAATTCACTCCATCCCAGAATGCATATTTTTTTTCTCCTGGCCTGTTTTTCTGCAAACCTTTTCCACAAATCCAGCACCTGATACAGCCGTCCTTCCACTTCATAAAAGGCCGTAATGATCCAAATTTCGGCATCCAAAAAAGTCTCGTTTACCTCTCCACATATCTTCACCTCCGGATAGTCTCGTTGAAACCATTCGGTAATCAGGGGTTGGGTATTGAGAAGGGCTGCGCGCATAGTTGAGGGAAGTATTACCAGGATTTAAGCAGTTCGTCAAAGGCCTCATTCAGTGCCCGGGTATCATTTATTTTGGCTCCATTCGCCACCATTTCGATTTTCGTCATCCAGGTTGCTCTTTTTTCATCAAATTCTGAAGCATGAAGTATATCTTCCAGATCGGCACATTCGCCGTAATAGGCTATGGGGTCAAATTCCGAATTCTCCAGATCAGGGTCAGGTATTTGTTCTTTGAACGATTTGTATTTGACAGGATCAAGTCTAAACAGCAGGCTTTTGGCGTGCGCGGAAGCCCGCGTTACAGGGCCGTCAGATACTTTGGGGAGTTGCGCCAGCAGGGTTTCTTTGCGGAATTGTTCCAATTTCACACGGGTCTGATACCAGTAAGAGTCCCAGATATAGTTGAAATTCGTTTTTTTGATGATGAGTGCCTTGATTTCCGGTTTCATATCAAACCATGCCGCACCTGAGTCCGGGTCTTCTCCCAATAAAAAAGTGGAGATTCCATGATCCAACAAACCTTCCTCTCCATAAATAATATCCCTACCGCCGCCAAAAAGGGCAACACGCATTTTGGAACCACTGGGGAGTCCTGAAGTATCCAGGTTTGCTAATTCTTCGACTGAAGAAGTTTTTTCTCCTTTATGAAGGAGGATAAGCAATTGAAACGAGTTCTTATTGCTTAGGGTTTTTGCGAACTCTATGATTGAATTAGTAAAGGTTTCTAAAGAAAGTTTTTTCTCCTTGCCCTCCCAAATCCGGGCTGGAATCACGTAGGAATCTATCGAATCCGGATTAATCACCTCAAAAACATCCGAATGCCCCTTCCTCTTTATCTCATTGGAATTTGCAGCGGGAATGGCTTTAATTTCCCGTTTCTCTCTTCCAACTGAATCGCTTTTGGGATCAAAATCCTCATCCGCCGGATATGACAGATCGTCCTCCCACTTCCAGTTGAGGGCCATGATTCTATATACGTCTTGTTGCTTGCTCATGATCCGAATAATACATTACAAAGGTTGTACTTGACCTGGAAATCGTCTTTCAGGGAGAGGCCATCTTCAATGGCATCGAGAATCGCTTCAATAGGCCGGAAAGTAATCTGCGGATGTTCGGTAGCCTGAAACCAGTCTCCGCGCCCACGTCCGGAAGTAATGACCAGAATCACATTGGGGGGAAGTTCTTTTTCATCGTTGTTTTCTTTATACCTGTCAGCAATCTCGTTTTTGAAAAACTCATCCACTTCGTTTTCCTTATAAGGTTTTTTAGTCCCTGAGCGGTAGATTGATTCGAGGAAGGATAAGTGTACAATCAGGAAATGGCTCTTCTTTTGTAGGAAATCAATTTCCTTATTGTCCTTGTTTACTTTTTTGCGGCCATGGTTAAAGATTTCATGTTTTTCGGGGAAAGCCTGAATCCTCAGCGCATCCCGAAAGGGGTCAAACACCTTTTCTCCCTTTACTTTAGGCTTCAATGGCAAGCGCTCAAATACCCGATCATCAAATATGGTTATTTCTGTCAGTAGGGTTTCGAGCAACCGGGCAGCGCGGTCCAGTTTGGTTGTATCGAATGTATGCAAGGGCAGGTTTTTGAAATGAGAGCCTTCATACAGGAAGGTGATAAAGGAGCCATGACTTCGGAGCTGGCACACATTTTTGGCATCGGATTGTTCCTTGTGCTTGAGGTTGAAAGGCGAGAACTTTTTGACCACAGTTTTTAGCTCTTTGCTCTCCCTTCTCAATTGTAATTGGTTTCGATATTCCAGTTTCCAGACGCCTTCTTCTTTCTGGAGATACACCACTCCGATCTTTCCTTCCTTGTCGCCAGCAGGCTTGCAAATCTGAATTCCCGTCATACCGTCTTCCGGTGCAAACCAATCCCCCAGCCATGCTGCCATCGCCAGATTATATTGGGCATCCGACCCATGTTCCGCTGCCCGCATCACATCATTTGCCTCTACAATTCGCATAAGCCCTCTTCGGCGCAGTTTATATTCGGCAGTACCACGTTTCTTGTGAATGTCTCCTTTTCTCCTGAAGTCTTTCAGCCCCTGAAAATGATCTGAAATCACCACCTGGAAGCGGGACAAATTCTCATTCATTCTGTCAAATTCGTCATTTGCCAGTTTGCATCGCTCGCCTTTCCACAGGTGAAAGTATTTTTTGATGAGGCCCTTTTTTTGGCCTGCTTGAGAAAACTCTTCGATATAACTGATCACTGCCTCTTTGTACCGTTCCTGCCTTTGGAGAGGATGATTGTGGGCGATCCTGGGATCATACACTTTGCTTAGAAACCGGTCATCTGACAAGTGGCCTTTTGTCCGTACTTCGGGTTTCATATACACCTCGCTGGCCGCATAGACATACGGAAAATAATGCCGCTTGGTATCAATGCTAATGTCATCAATGCTCCGAAATGTATTGTTCATGAGCATGGCGGCGCAGACCTTATCCTGTGCGCTACCGCCCAGAATGGTATTGCCTTTTTCATCTACTACCCGCCGTCGGAGTTGTTGGGTATGACCAGCGATGACGGCTCCTTGTCTAATTTCATTGCCATCTTTGTCCTTAAATAGGCGCCCTTTCTCTTCATTTATAAAGGCAGGGGTATTGTTGACCAAACCCTGTTCGTGATGCAACCAGGTTCCTACCCGAAATAGTTTCTTTTCCTCGGTGAGATTTCGCACTTTTTCCACTCCAATCTCAGTACTATCCGGGGTAACTTCCGGTCGTTTCCAGAATGGCATGGGTTCGATGGTAATATACAGGCGTACCCCTTTCTTTTTGATCTCATCCAGGTCTTCCCGGTAATGTTTGATGTTGCGGAGCGTATTCTCCAACAAGGTATATAGTGCATGTTGGCCGATGACCCCATTGGCAAGATATACTTTGCCCAGTTTTTCCAATTCAGGCTGTATATCATCAAACGCACCTCCTTTTCGCAAGAAGGCGTATTCGGAGTAGTTGTATGGATTATCTTCCTCGGTCTCCGGCACTTCGATTCCCAAATACGCTGCCTTTTCTCGCTCCATTACCTCGAGATTGATCCGGGCATATTCCCCACCGACCTTGACTTTACCGCCTTTGTGGTGGACTTCGACAAATATCGACAGTTTATTGATCCCTTCGGAATGTGCGATGGTCCCCAGGAAGAGGGTATTGTTGAGAAACTCCCTCAGAAGTTCCGGCCACGTTTTGAAACGTCCGCTAAAAACGGTGTCTCGTGCCACGCCGCTCCAGAAGGCAGATTTATCTCTCAGGTATTCAAAAAAGTGAAACAGGGACTGCGCTACCGGGATAGGAAATCGGGCGATTTCCTCTTGTATTTCTTCATCATAATACGAGAGCAAATAGTTATCGCCTTCTGATTGGCCACTGGTGATTTTCCCTGAAGAGGTATCCGTTTTCATAAATCGGATAATATCCAGCAGGGAGATTTCTCTTTGCTTCTCATTCTCGTTAGTTTCCTGCCCATCTTCATAGTCCATAAATGAATGAAAATTGGCAGTTGCCTCCAGGCTTTTGTAAATGCCTTGTACAAGCTTGTCAAGGGGTAATACGGATACTAAGTCCTTTTTCAGATCTACCTCCCCCGCTTGAGCCGCGATACGATACCGATTTTCAAACCACCACTTCAATGCAACCAGACAGTGCGCCCCAATATTGTGGGCAAAAGAGTCCACCACGATGGCCGTAATGGCATTGCGAACTCGTTCTTTTTTGGCTTCCTGAAGGTATTCACTTTCCCGCTCCAATACATAGGCCTGGTTTTTATAATAATCGTCGTAGCCGAGATCGAGCAGAAAATCATTTTCTGTGATTATAGGTTTAGAAGAAGCACCCAAATTGTACAAGAAACAATAGCCGATCTCTTTTCGGTGCTTTACCTTTTCTGTAGTTTTCAGATCATTGAACACTTCCCAATAGTCTTCCAGCGGATCCTGGGGCTTGAGGGCAAATCCCCGAAATTTGGACTCCAGACTTACGCGCTCGTATTCACGGGTGGCGGAAAGCAACAGGCTCCGGTAGGAAGAAATAAATGAATTCCCGCTTTTATCTCGAAAGGCTTTTTCGTCATATATAAAATAAATAATCCCCATCAGATTGCCACGGGAAATGATGGGCAAGGGGAGGTATTCAGCCTGATCGGTATAATTTTCTAATAAAACACCGATATATACAGATTCGGCAGAGATGAAATGTTTCTTTTTTGCAGGTAGTTTTGCATAATCCACAGCTGCAGGCGAGGCTTTTTCATCCGGGAAATAGTCATTCAGGTTCACTATTTCAAATTTTCCACCATCGGCAAAATCTTTTTCCGGGTCAAGACCCTTAAATTTTTCAAAGGAATTGTAGATTTGATAAATCGAGAACTCAGCATTCTGTTTCTCGTCTAGATAAATCCGGTAACGCTTGGAGAGTAAGTCGATCTCGTCATTAAAGTCGGGAATATTCTGTAGTTTATCACTGATCCGATAATTTGCATAGGGTCTGCCTGCTTCATCTTCAAAAATGAAAATAGTCGTGAATTTTAGTGATTCTTCGTCATAAACAGGGTCGGTAAAACTATAAATACTAAAAAAAAACCATTTTTCATAACCGTTAATGAATGTAGTATG
>CAYGTH010000481.1:0-5801 GCA_964352745.1 uncultured Bacteroidia bacterium | reverse complement strand
ACAAATCCCGAATTACATTCGAGGTGTGGTTTTGTTTGACCGTTTGAATGTTCGGGGTTTGAGCGTTGGGAATAAACATTCAAACAATCGAACCCTCAAACTCCCTCAAACAAAAAATCCCATGCGCTATCAGCACCCGACAGCAAAAAGGAGGGGGGCATTAATGCTACAAATATCGTTTCCCGATGGGAATCTTGTACATTTCCCCCAAAAGTGTAGCATTACTTATCAAGCGTGTACAAATGGGCTTGGGCAATTGCGGGTTTGGTGAGAGATTTGCACCTGTACCAGCGTTTTCCTTCAAACAATCTACATCATGAAAAAGAATATTAGCATTTTCCTATACCTCCTATTGCCCCTGCTGATTGCCCCCTTAATAGCACAGGAGCGCGCTGTAAAACTCAATTTGCCCAGTCTGGTATTAGGTAATTTTTCGCTTGCCTACGAACACTCCCTTGGGGATAAGTTTTCCGCTCAATTGGGAATCGGGTTTTTGCCCAGCCGAAATTTGCCGGGTAGCAGTATTGTTCGGGGTATCGTGATCAAAGACCCGGACGGCACTCAATTCGCTGAGGACATCCGTTTTTCAGGCTGGAGCATCACCCCTGAACTTCGATACTATCCTTTTAAAAGGGATATGGACCTCAAGGGCTTTTATCTCGCGCCTGCTTTGCGGGCTTCTCGTTATACCATCAAAACCGATTACCTCTATACGAATAGTGCGGGAGAGGCTAATTCCTTGCAGGCAAAAGGGAGCCTCACAGGATTTGGGATGAATGTTATTGCGGGATATAACGTGCCTATTGCGGAAGAATTAACCCTTGACATATATTTTGGGCTTGGGGGAAATGCTGCCCGACTGGGGGTCTCATTAACAGATGATGGCCTGTTAGCGGAGGATTACCGGGAACTGGAAGCTGATATCTTAGAAGAGTTTGGCCTCAATGCGGACGAATTTCCGGATATCATTTCAGATGATGGCTTCAACCTGGGATTTTATCTGCCTACGCCCACGATCCGGACCGGATTTGCACTCGGTTACACTTTTTGAGGAAATGGATATGCCATTGCCGCTTTTTTTGCGTTTATATTACAGCTGTGCATAGAAAGCATCGCTTATGTGTATATTTCCGATTCTATAATCAATCGAATATCATGCGGAAAATAGGGGTAATCTTGGGTCTCATGATCGTGTTGGTAGCTTGTAAGGAAGATCCTTGCGAATCTGTTACCTGCCTCAATGGAGGAACGTGTATAGAAGGAATTTGCGAATGTCGGGAAGGATATGAGGGGGCAACCTGCGAAACCTTTGCACTGGAGCAATTTCTGGGGACATATGACATTGAATATACGGGGTGTTTTGAGACCAGTCCGGATCATACCGTAGCGATCGGGCAAACTGCAGTAGGCTCTGCAGAGTTAGAAATTATCAACCTTGGCGACTATGAATGCCCGGTAAATGGACCGGTTTCCCTTTCAGCAGAACCCGATGGCAATACGATTACGATTCCGGAACAAATAATTGATTGTGGTTCGATCTCCTATACCTTCTCTGGTTCCGGAATGATCGAGGCAGATACAATAAGTCTGAGTTTCTCAGTGACTTATGCGTCAGATGGACTGTCTCAACAAGATAACTGCACCGCCAAACTGATTAAGTAAGTAATTATTCTTTATTTACGGCCTTTGCCGTATTGATCAAATCCAAATATTCAACCTGTACACATTCAGTACAAAAAAGTGAAATTTATGAGAAGCAAGCTTTCTATTTTCGCAGTAACCCTGATCGCAGCATTGAGCATGACGATCACTTCATGTGAAACTGACCCCTGTAAAGACGTAGAATGTGGCTCTTTTGGGAGCTGCCTGGAAGGAGACTGCATCTGTGATGTAGGGTATGAAACAGACACAGATGGTACTTGTGGCGTTCGTTCTGCTGACAAATTTGTAAGTTCTTTTGCAGCAGCAGAAGACTGTTCTGCTCTCGGTTATACCGTTAATATTGCAGCATCGAGTGTTCAGGCTGATAAAGTTATCCTGACTAATCTCGGAAACTACGATTGCCCAAGCGGAGATATTCCCGTTGAAGCGCTTGTCAATGGAAGCACCGTAACCCTGGAAGCAGGACCTTACTGCCCGACTACTTCTTTTGCCGGGTACACCTTTAGCGGAAGCGGAACCATTAGTGGCGATGAGTTGATCATCTCATACGTGGTTACTTACGAATCTGGTGGAAACCAAAGCACAGATACCTGTGTGGCTACCCTGACACGTCAGTAAAAAAACATATGCAATTGCATAGAGGCTGCCCCGAATTGGGGTGGCCTTTTTGTTTTTAGGAGAAATGAAATAGATTTTTTGGCGATCTCAGTAGAGAGTGTGATCTTCGGCCTACACACAGATCCCCCAATTTCCTGATTGTGAAGAATGCTATCGCTGCTTTTTTTTCTGTTAACACACTCCTGATCCTTCTGGGAATTGGATTGTTGACCTATACGGCGCTGCGCGCTGATCGCCTGTCGATGACGCACGATGAGAGCAGTACCTATCTGAATACCTTGCCTGTTCCGGTTTTGGAATGCTTCTACGAGGCACATTGCTGGCAAACTGCCAACCTGCACATGACCAATACGGTAGGTATGCAGTTCTGGGTAACTTTATTAGGGCCTACAGAATGGGCCATTCGTCTTCCGAATGTGCTGGGCCATCTGGTGTACCTGGTCTTTTCGTTTTTGTTGGTTACGCGCCTTACACGTGAGCCAGCAATTCAGGTGATGGGCTTTTTGGTGCTGAATGCCAACCCCTATCTCCTGGATTTTTTCTCGCTGGCACGGGGATATGGACTGGCCAATGTCGGAATGATGGTAAGTTTGTATTACCTCATGCGGCAGATTCAGGCACCTAAGGCCGCGTATGCGTGGGGAATTGCCCTTGCTGGCGCCTTTGCAGTATTCAGTAATTTCACCTGGTTAATCTTTTATGCAGCTTTGGGCGCGACGATTGTGTTGGTCATGATTGCGGGGAGAACGGGAGTACAGCAGCCGGGTACCTTGTTTGTGGGAAGTAAAGGAGCGATACGCACCCGCTGGCAAGGGTTCATTCCCTGGTTGATCGTGGCGGTAATCATGGGAGCATTGCTCTTATTCCCGATTAGCCAACTCAGTAAGCTCGGAGAATTTAAATATGGAAATGACTCCCTTTGGCGGAGTTTTCACTACCTGATTACCGATAGCCTGTATGGGGAATCGTATTTCAGTAGTCAAACGATCCGCGTTTTCAAATGGCTCTCCATTTTTCTCAGTCTGGCTGCATTTACCTTTGCAGCCTTATCCTTCTGGAAAAAAGAAGAGGAGCCGACCCAGCGATATTTTCAGGTGATTACTGCGCTGATTGGGATTTTACTGGTTGGGTTGGTAGTTCAATACTACTTGCTGGGGGCAAAGTATGTGATCCATCGTAAGGCGGTATTTTTTATTCCACTTGGCGGTTTGATGCTCACTCTGTTGGTAACCTATGTCCATAAAAACTGGCGGATTCCGGCGCAGGTATTCGCTTGGGTCATTGCTGTTTTTGCCGTTTGGCACGGGACTCGTTTTGCCAATCTGGACTATTGCCGCGAATGGATTTACGATTCCGGTACAGAGGAGATGGTGCAATTTGTAGATCAACAGGTGCCCGAAGGGGATACCATTCGCCTCGGTATGCACTGGTTATACTCACATACGGCACATTTTTACCGCGAAACGAAGGGCCTCACTTCTTTTCATCCGATTGAGTATTCCAAAGATCTCCGAACAGATACCTATTATGATTATTACTATGTGCCAAAAGGAGAAGGAGCAAAGCTCGATTCGACCTATGAGTATGTAAGGGATTTTGAATTTGCCGGAGATTTATTCAAACGGAAGTAAGTAGTCCCATTTTATTCCTCAAGAATGCACATAAAAAAAACAGGAGACCTGCTCGAGATCTCCTGATTGGATTGCGATTGAATATCGCTAATTATTTTTTCTTACCAGGAACAAAGTCTTCTGCTTTTTTCAACTCATCACCCACTGCTGGAGGAACTTCTCCTTTTTTGCCAGGGGTAAAGTCCGTATCGCCGGATTCAGATTCTGCTCCTTTTTTGCCAGGCTCAAATTCTTTTGGCTTTTGGTCAGTAGCTACGGGACCGTCTTTTACGGGGGCAGGAGTCGTCGCTACGCCACCAGATTTTGTAGATGCAGATGAACTGGAGGAAGAAGTCCGGGATACTGCAGGAGCTTCCAATTTTGCTTTTTCATTCATAAGAGAATCAGCAATATTAGCCATAGAATCCAGCAGTGCAACTCTTTGAATCGAGTCTGCCATGTGGATAGAATCCAGGCGAGCTTGCTCACGAGCTGCCGCTTCGTCTCCATTATCACTCCCGCAACCGGGCATGATTGCTACAGAGGCAACCACCATAATTGCAGCTAAAAAATGTAAGAATTTCATATTTGAATTGTTTTATTCGGGTTTAAGTAAGGCAAAGATAGAATAAATTTTGGGGAAAAGAACGACCCCCTTACCGTAATACGAGGGATTATTACTAAATTTATGCCAGTATTATAGACGCGCGGAAAAGGAAAAAGTCACGAATTCCTTATCTTGCCGGGGCGAATGCATAACCTGATATACGCAAATGAAACACATTAACTCCCTGCTTACTTGTACGGTGATCCTATGTCTGTTCTTATTTGGACTCGTTTCCTGTGAAACAGATCCGGAAGAAAGCCCGATTCCAGTAGATCTCGCCCCTGCGATCACCCTGATTGCACCGACCACCAATAATTTTCTGGCTCGCGAAGGAGAACCGGTAGCGGTTACTTTCCGTTTGGCAGATAACGAAGCGCTAAATGCTTTTCGGGTAGTCGGGCGCGTATTTGATCAGGAAAATAATATTGTTGGAACCGATTTTATCGAAACGGCAGGCATCAATGGCACCCTGCTCGATACAACGTATACCTATCTTGTTCCTACCGGATTTCAACCCTATTATAAAATTCGATTCACAGTATATGTGATTGATAGCAAGGGGGCTTCTGCCTCTTCTTTGTTTTGGGTAAATATTCTGCCAGAGCCGGATGATCCTTCTCCTTACAAAATCCTGACCTACACCAATCGTCGTATGTTTAGTCGGTTGGCACCGATAGCCTACGCTTTTAATTTCACCTCGCGTGATTCTATCCCTGCGAATAATGTACCGAGCGGACAAATTGACCGGGACATCGAAGAGAGCTCGATGACGGGAAATGACTTGTTTCCTCCGATCCCTTCTGACTTTGCACCTAAATTGATTTCTCCGAATAACCAGTTACTCGGACAAGATTCTGTATTTGTGATTACAGATGCTGCGCGATTCAACTATGAAGAAGCGACTTATCTGTCCATCTATCAGGCTTTCTTTTCAGACTCACAACCTGCACCTGAAACGCCGGTTCTTCAAGTTGGCGATTATGTGATCGTCCGCTTGATCAAGGCGCCGCAGCCGCAGTTTGCCGTGATGAAAATCACCACCGTACAAGATGATCCGGGCAAGATTGATTTTATCAGATTTGACTATAAGGTCACAACTGAGTAAACCCGCCGGTGGAATACCGGCACCATCAATACACACCACCAGCCCTCTTCGGAGGGCTGTTTTGTTAAGTGGGTATTGGGAATGCGATCTGACTTATCTGCTCTCTTTCCTCTTCCTTCTCATCTCTAATTTCTTCTTCTCCTTGTGTTTCGACTGCTCGCATACCTCCGCCACCTAACCCAATCAACCAGTATCTATT
>CAYGTH010000480.1:0-5817 GCA_964352745.1 uncultured Bacteroidia bacterium | reverse complement strand
TTTTGGAAGGTGCCAAAAGTACCAAAAGCACCCTCGCAGCCTAAGGCAGCCCTGCAATCCGACCCCCGACCACGAGGCTGCTGGGCCTGCCCGCCAAGGGGTGATCTTCGACAAAAATTCTTCTTTCTTTCTTCTTTCTTCTTCTTTCTCACCCAGGCGGGTCGGCGATGCAGAAGCCATCGGGAACAGCGGCGGCATGCAGGGCTGGTATTGGCTTCTGCGATTTTTGCCCCACTTTATTAAAAAAGTGGGAAGAAGTTTACAACAATAAATGGCTTAGAACTTTGTGCCTAATACACTAGCCAATAAATGCATCGCTAATTGATAGCGTACCGCTTAATATTCATCTCCTCATAATTGTGCTTATTTATAGGAGTTACTCACTCCAACTCATTGTCTATGCACGCTCTTACTATCCGCTGTTGGCTGCTCGTCCTCTGTTTGACAGGGATAAATTCTGCGCTGCTTGCCCAATGCCAGCCCATCGCACTCCTCGATTCCAGCTTTGAATCCGGCGTTTTTGATATAGATGGGCGCAATGGTTGGTTTCGTAGTGATGGTGGGAGTTTTGAACCGGGTGCTTATCACGGTAATTTATCCGCGTGCAGCAATGCCGGTAGTCTGTGGCAAATTGTCCGGGTGCAGCCTCAAACGACCTATTACCTCAACTGCTACGTAAAAAATACCTGGTCAGATCCGTATAGGCTGTTTGCCGGGGGCACGGAATATATCGATTCGACCGTAGCAAGTGACTGGACCTTTGTTTCCATGCCTTTTACGACCGGACAGGATACGAGCATTACCCTGGGCTATTTTACGGCAGGCAGTGTCTGCTTTGATTTTATGCGGCTGACGTGTGATCCGCTGAGTAGCCTTGATCTCCCCGCTCCCGCAATCAACCTCAATATCTTCCCCAATCCTGTTTTGGATCGCATTACACTGCGCTTCGGCAATTCGCTCCCGCTCGACCATGCAACCCTCACCAACTCCCTTGGGCAGGTGCTTCGCTCGCAGGGAATCGGGTATGCTTCGCAAGTCATCTGGGATATTTTGGACTTGCCGGTGGGGGTGTATGTTGTGCGGGTTTGGCGGGATAGGGAGGTGTTGGTGAGGAAGGTGGTGCGGATTTAGGGGTCGGGGGAAAATTTACTTATGAGAGTTTATAATTAAATTTTGGGGCAGAAATTTAATTATGGATATGCTGTAGTTAAATTTTTGGGTGAAAATTTAACTATGGGGATTTGTATGTAAGTTTTGGGGCAGAAAACTGGCGGCCTCCTGGATGAGATGACTGGCTACCGGCGCAATAGGGTTTTTATTTTTGGGGCGTATGTGAGGTTGCTTGGGGGATGAGCTATCTATACAAAAAAGCAATTGATACCCTTTGTATGTAGACTTATTGTATGCAATTAGATTGCTTTGGGTATGGAATCCGATATACTCATTTCGTTCGGCAAAAAAATCAGGAGCATTAGAACGAAAAAGGGCTGGAGTCAAGAATTCCTAGCAGAAAAAACTGGTTTCCATCGAACTTACATAGGGATGGTCGAACGAGGAGAGAGAAATATTTCATTACGAAATATTAGTACTTTTTCAAAAGTGTTTGAAGTCCCAATTGCAGACCTATTTCACAACATTTAGAACCCTAAGGGTTCCTTATAATAAATTCATGGATAGAATCGAAAGCTCTTTTATTACTGAGACTTGTAGTGTTTCTGACTTTTTTAGTCGAGGCGGAACAGGATTATATATTCCGATGTACCAAAGAGATTATAGTTGGGATTCTGACAACATTGAGCAGCTTGTTGATGATATTGCAAAGGGTGTTGAAGCTTTGTTTGATAATGATTCTGAGCTAAGGTTTCTTGGTACTATCATTACTGTAGCAGAAAAAAACCCCAATAAAATACAACCAATTGATAAGCGGGGGTTACCACCAACCATTCAATTAGTAATTGATGGACAACAACGACTGTCAACAATTTCTCTACTAAGTTGTATCTTATTTAATGAAATTAGAAGTTTAAAAAATAAAATACCTTCAAAAGATTCGGATAACTCAAAAGATCTAGAAGAGGCCGCCGAGCAATGGGAACAAAAATTATTCAAGATTTTCTCTTTTGATTTAGGGAGGGGTAAACCAACATGGAAGCCTAAAATAATTAGGCAGGATAAGGATAAATGGACTCGAGATGGGGTAATATCAGAAGCATATACTTCTGATGTTGCAAAATACATAGCTTATTTTATTTCGCACGTATTACTAGAAGAAGAAAAGCTAAAACTTCCTGGAAAATCTCAGGTTGGAAAAAATCTAAAGATGATGAGCAAATGGGTTAAAGATATTGCAGACCCGCAATCTGACTCAGACGTAGATTATTTTCCTGCATCACAAATTATTGAGAAAATTTCCGAAAAAAATATCTGGGATTATGAAAGGCCTAATCTTCGTGCACTCTTATCACCAAGCGAGGAAAATGAAAAAAAATCGATAGAATATTTGGCTAGCTCTTTAGTCCAGTTGTTTGCTGTATGTCATTACCTGCTAGAAAGATGTTGTTTCACCTCTATTCAGCCTATAGATGAAAGATGGGCATTTGATATGTTTCAATCTTTAAATGCAACAGGTACTCCCCTAACAGCTATAGAGACTTTTAAACCGCTGGTAATTAATACCGTAGAAACACATCATAACAACCCAACAACCAGTGCATTTAAAAATTCTAATATTGATAAAAGTTTTAGAAAAATCGAATATCTATTTAATGAAATTACTAGTGCTGCTGGAAAAAATCGATTAACAAATAATTTCTTAGCTGCTGTTTCTACCTCAATAAATGCTAAGGCAGTTTCATTCCATTTCAGCAAACAGCGTCAGTGGTTAGAAAGGACTTTCTTAAGGAGTGGAAATGGCCAATACGATCAACGAATTAAATTTGTTGATTATATGGGATATTATGCAACTTTTTATAAGGAAATATGGATTGACTATTCAGGAATAAATGATGCGCCCATTAACCGAATTGTAGATTCGGAAGACGCTGACTTGATTTCTATGCTCGTATTATTTCTAAAAGACAGTAATCATAAAATGGCGATTACTCTTCTATCCCAATTTTATATAGAGTTATTAAAGGGCGAATCAGGATCTATAAAATCATTTATTGAATCAGTAAAGGCAATAAGTGCCTTTTACGTTCTTTGGCGTTCGGCAAAATCTAATTCAGGTTTAGATAATGTATACAGGACTTTTCTTCGAGGTAAGAAAGTTGACGATGTAGCAATTTGGGAACCGCAATCATGGGAGGAGAGAGTAGATAAAATCGATATTCAATATTTGAAGAAATATTTTGTATCAGTTCTTGAAGAAGAAGGAATAGGTAATAAGGCTAGTTGGCTTCAACAGTCTTTGGGGTTTTTAAATTACAACTCAAAAAAGGTTGTAAAACTCGTATTACTAGCAGCAGCCCATGATGCAACTATAGATAAAGAAAACCCAGGACTACCAAAGCAAGGACAAAAAAATCTTCATAATTGTTTAACGGTCAAGATGTGGAATTCTCCTGATACTAAGTCAATTGAACATATAGCCCCACAGAAACGAGAGAAAACTGAACACTGGGACGAAGATTTATATCTAGAAAACGGTGTTAATAGCATAGGAAACTTAACATTACTCCCTGTAGAGCTAAACTCATCCATTAGTAACAGGGAATGGAAGTCAAAATATTTGTATTACAAACATTTGAGTATCAAAGACCCTGATTTAATTAAAGAGCTTGAGATAAAGGCTCAAAATGAGGGAGTCGTATTATCAGAAGAAATAATTGATAAACTTAAAAACAGTAGTTTCAATAAACACATAGAAGCAATTGTTGAAATTGGTTCTGATGGAAACTGGGATAAGAACTTAGTAAAAATGCGTGGGGAGAGGATTTTGTCATTACTTTGGGATCAAGTTAATGGTTGGCTTTTCAAATAAAACAAGCCGCACACCCCTCCCCTTCTCCATCCAGAATATCGATCAAATACCCAGAACCCGTCTTCGCGCGCTTCGTCCGCTTGACAAACTCACGCTTGATAGACGCTACGCGGTCGGGCTGGGCGAGTTCTTCGAGGCTTTCGGTTTGGCCCCAAGTAAAGCCGTCTTTTTCGTAGGCCATGGCTTGGGTATAGAGCTCAGGGTGGTTTTCGAGCAGCCAGACCCATTCGATCTTTTGCTGGAAGAAACAGAAGTAACAACCGGAGCGACTACGCGCATAGGAGCTTTTCTCTCCGTCTATTTCAAACTCGATATTTTGGTAGTATTTCGGTACCCCCACTCCGCTTTCTTCCAGGAGTTTGAAGATATCTGCTTTGATCAGTACATCTTCATTATCCAAGAGAGGAAAGTCAGATTCCAATGCTAAGGGGTACGTTGTATCCTTCAAATAGGCAAAGACCACATGGTTAAAAGCGGCCGTACCGAGGTCTAGGAGGTTTTGTAATTTATGCTCTTGTGGCAAGCCTCCACTTAGGGGCATCTTGATCACCTCAACCAAGCGATTTTTTAACTCATTACCGGCTACTTGCTTGTAGAGTTCATAGAGATGATCAATCTGTGTATTGGCCAAGACCTTTGCAATCACATCCTCGCTCCATATATTTTGTCGAAAAGGAAAAATGGATTGAATATTAGATTTTTTAGAAATATATCCCTCTCGATCCTCATCGCCCCGTATGCCCACATACGAGATCGTCGGCAAATCTCCGACATGCGATTCAAATGGCTCCAATTTGAGTTTTTTGGTGCACCAGCGCGCTTGCGAGGAAGGCAAAAACCCTCCATACATTTCCAAAAAGTGATCAAAGGGATTATCTAAGGCACTCCCTTCTGCCGCATCTAGCTTTTTTATCTGCTTACCGATTACGGATTCCAGCTTATCAATCACCTCATACGTCTCGTCTAGCTCTTTCCCGGTATCGCAGAAATAGTAGTCGATATTCAGGTTCGGATGCCGCTGGGATAGATATATTGCTAAAGCAGCACTGTCCTTTCCACCTGAGATTCCTAATACGTGTCTAGCTTTCGTCATCGGTCAATAGTTCTTGAATCATTTGGGTCAAGGCTGCCAAAGATAAAGCAGCATCTTTCTTCGGAAGTTGCTTGGCAAGCGTTACTTTCAGTTTTTCCAATGCCTGATCATTTACAGCAGGCATTTTTAGCACATTTTCCTTCATCCCTGACTTGAGGGAAGTTACTTGAATTTTCAAGATATCTTGTTCTCCGTCCTTATCAACCAAGTTCATGATATCAATCAAGTTATCCAAGGCACGAATTGCATATCCCAGTTTTTCGGATAACACCTCTCGTTCTTGATCTTTAATCGTCTCCAGGGTTTTCCCAAAAACAAATTGCCCAATAGAGGCCAACCAAGAGTTGCGATCATCTATGGGAGAAGTCAAGCGCATGTAAAAGGTCTTTTGTCGTATGGACAATAAATTCACTTTCAGCGCCTTATACCGTTTTCCAATCTCGATTTTATATTCATCAAAAGACAAATCTCCCGAAAGACCCATTTGATAGAGTAAGGATTCTTCCAGTTCCTTCAGTAATCGTGGATATATTTCCCGCAACTCCCGAACAGTTTCCTTAATGTCTTCAGAAAACGCTTCTAGTCGTTGCGTCGATTCCGATAACTCTTTTATCGTATAGCCTAAAGCTGATGGGAAATCCTCAAAGAAAGTTTTCTCGGGATCTTTCGCCTTTTTAATCGCCTCTCGAAATGCTTGTGTTTTCGGGGGTAATGCACGCGTATTGCGCGCGAAATCCGGAAG
>CAYGTH010000479.1:0-5829 GCA_964352745.1 uncultured Bacteroidia bacterium | reverse complement strand
ATGTAACACAAGGGTGTGCACCGGTGATTGTTACTTTTCAGGATTTATCAACCGGAGCGGTTTCCTGGGCCTGGGATCTGGGAATCAGTACTTCCAGTCTGCAAAATCCCGGGCTTATCTATCTGAATCCGGGAACCTATACGATACGACTGATTGTGACTGACGCAAACGGGCTTCAGGACACGATGATTCGGTCTGATTATTTGGAAATATATGGCTCTCCGGTTGTCGATTTTTCGGCATCGGATAATTCGGTTTGCACGCAGGAGGCTATTCAGTTTACAGATTTGTCTAATGCGGTATCAGGTTCGATTGCGCAGTGGGTATGGGATTTTGGAGATGGGACAACGAGCTCCTTGCAACATCCCAATAAGATATATGCGACTGCGGGTTCTTATCCGGTATCCCTTACTGTTACTAATCAGTTTGGCTGTTCAGGAGAGGAGGTGCGTACTCAATATATTGAAGTGGACGCACCTGATGTGAGCTTTACTGCGGATCAGACGCTTGCCTGCGGCGCGCCGCTTGCAGTTCAGTTTACAAGCCTTGGCGATACCACAGGATCGCATTTTTGGGATTTTGGAGATGGGACCACTTCAACCCAGGTGCATGCCAGCCACACGTATCAGAGTGTAGGGAGTTTTGGGGTAACGCATATCGTTACCAATTTGAATGGCTGTAGTGATACCCTTATTTCCCCGAGCTATATCAATATCGGGATCAATAATCTGAATATTTCAGCCCGGGACTCCTCGGTGTGTGAGCGTGACACCATTTTCTTTAACACGACTGCGGCTGCAAATAGCACCATTCTCTGGGATTTTGGAGATGGGAATTCTTCGACCCTGCTCAATCCCTTTCATATATATGCAAATCCGGGAACCTATGTAGTTACCACTCAAATCGATGACCCAAGTGGATGCAGCACAAATTTGACCTTGAATGTGGAGGTAGTTGCCTTGCCAGAGGTAGCATTTACTACAGTGGATACTACATTGGGGTGTTCCGCCCCCTTTCAGGTAGATTTTGTGGATCAGTCCCAGGGAGGAGTGAGTTGGTATTGGAATTTTGGCGATGGAGTCAGCTCAACGTTACAGCATCCCTCCCATACGTACCAAACCGTAGATTCTTTCACCGTCTATTTATCTGTGACTGGCCAGGGAGGCTGTGTAAAAAGATTGCGAAAGGTTAGCCATGTGAAAATAATCGAAATGGTGCCGGGTTTTACGGCAGATGTCAGGGCCGGATGTGCACCACTGGATGTTAGTTTCTCAGATACTTCTTCCTCTGTATTTCCCATAACGAGCTGGAACTGGGACTTTGGTAACGGGGCGACATCCACCCTTTCACAACCCTCAATTACTTATACGGATACGGGTTATTTCGATGTGAGCCTAATTATTCAAAATACGGCAGGCTGTACCGATACCATCAGAAAACCTGCATACATTTCAACAGGCACGCTACCAGTAGTCGATTTTGTAGCCAATGCAGATACGGTTTGTGCCCTGGCTGATGTGATATTTACCAACCTGAGTTCTCATGGGGATGATTATTTATGGTTGTTTGGAGATGGGGATACTGCTATGTCTTATCATGCTAGCCACGGCTTTTTTGCTCTGGGAGATATTGGCGTAGCCTTGATTATGTCTGATCGGGGCTGTAAGGATACCCTCGTTCGACCTGAGTATGTTCACGTCCTGGCACCTTTACCCTTGATGCATATCAATGATAAAACAATTTGTGAAGTGCCCGCGGATGTACAATTCACCAATTTATCAGTTGGGGCCGATTATTTTTCCTGGAATCTGGGGGATTCAACTGTTACCACGACAAATCATCCTAACCATACCTATAACCAGGCCGGTGTATATACGATTACGCTTACTGCCGGAAACCTCACCACGGGTTGTGAGCCTACTGTAGCAGATTCTATTGAGATTAAGCCTGTTGTAATCGATATGGTGGCAGATACCACCCGAGGGTGCTTTCCGTTATCGGTTCAGTTTTCAGACAACACACAGGATGCGATCAGCTGGAAATGGAAATTCGGAACGGGAGATTCGGCAGTCGTTCGGAATCCTGCATATACCTACAATCAGATGGGGTATTACGATGTTTCGTTAACGGTAACCAATGATATCTACTGTGTAGATACGATTCGGGTCGATTCGATGATACAGGCGCTGGGGATCGATGCGGGTTACTCGACATTGACCCCAACTAATGGATGTGCGCCTCTGGAAGTTGAGTTTCAGGATATCTCATCAGGCACAGGAACTGCCGTATCCTGGCTATGGGATTTTGGTGATGGAACTACGGATTCGGTTCAGCACCCGACTCATTTATTCCCCCTTTCCGGATACAACAGTATTTCGCTTACCGTAACAGATGGGGATGGCTGTACGGATCAGATACTTCGTGAAGATGATATCTTTGTAACCTTTCCGATTGCTGATTTTGTGATCCCGCATCCCATCAATTGCCCGGGAAACGCTATTACCTTTGTCAGTAATTCAGTGGGTACAGGGCTTTCTTATTTTTGGGATTTTGGAGATGGAGGAACGGCTAATCTGGCGAATCCTACCCATACCTATTCAGGCCCCGGAGTCTATACCGTTTCCCTCCAGGTAGTTGATATTAATGGGTGCGATAGCATGGTGGTCAAACAAGATGTCATCACGATAGCTGATTTTGAGGCTGCTTTTACAGCTGATACGACTTTTGCCAATTGCCCTCCCTTACAAGTTACCTTTCAAACCAGTATCACTTCCGTTCACCCGGGAGTAAGCTGGGCATGGGATTTTGGAAACGGAGCCTCCTCCTCGTTGCCCATACCGATTCATAACTACTCAACAGCAGGGATTTTTGATGTGAGTATGATTCTTTCTGCTGCTTCGGGATGTGCAGATACCCTGGTCCTGGATTCCCTGATCGTGATAGAGGGCCCAATGGGAAGCTTTACCCTTGACCCGGCAGCGGGATGTCCGGGAACGGTCGTTGATTTTACCGGCTCTTCCCCTAATTCGATCTCATTTGATTGGATATTTGGAGATGGAAGCCTGGGATCCGGCCAAACCACCAGCCATACCTACACGGACCCCGGAACCTATTTCCCAATTATGGTCATTCAGGATACTGTGGGGTGTGAAGTCGTTTTGCCAGGCGATTCGGTATTGATTTATGAATTGCCTATGGTGGATTTTACGACAGGGAATACAGTAGTGTGTGATTCTGGGGTAGTTCCTTTTATTGACCTGTCTAATTCTGCTGATCCGATTACAGATTGGTTGTGGGATTTTGGCGATGGAAATACTTCTACTCAGCAATTTCCCCAGCACACTTACACACAAGTGGGTAGCTATACGGTAAGCCTGGAATTGACCACGACTCGAGGGTGTCGTCAGGTGCTTACCAAGCCTCAGTTTATCCAGGTAGTTGCATCCCCTCACCCTACGATGATTGTCGGGGACACAGCGGGTTGTTTGCCACTTGTTACAAGCTTCCGGTCTTTGATGGAACCGGGAGATGCTCAAATCGTCCAATGGGAATGGGATTTTGGAGATGGAGGAATATCCGGGCTGGAACATCCCGCTTACACCTTTTTTCAGTCGGGTAGGTTTTCGGTTACGCTCACGGTGACTGATGTGAATGGGTGTAGCAGTTCTACCCAACGTACGGTAGAGGTATATGCTTTGCCAGCGGTGGACTTTGTTGCAGATGAGAGATGGGGATGCGCACCGAAGCCCATACAATTTACAGATCTGACGCCGAGATCGATAGAGTGGGAATGGGAGTTTGGGGATGGACAAGTTGGAACTGGAAATACCCTGACACATACCTACTTACAAGATGGAACCTATGATGTGAGCCTCAGGGTAACAGATGTAAATGGATGTGTCAATTCCCGCACGCGACCCGCTTATATTCAACTGAGTCATCCGGTGGCTTCTTTTTCCATATCCGATCCTGTCATTTGTCCTGGAACAGAAGTCTTCTTTATAGATGAATCGAGTGCCGATACGACCCTGCAAAGCTGGCAGTGGAACTTTGGTGATGGAACAACCGGGGTGGGGGAACCCATCAGTCATGTCTATTCTGCAACGGGGCAGTATGATCTGACTTTGCGAATTGAGGATGCGTTGGGGTGTGCCGATTCGCTCACCCTGCCTGCGTACCTGGAAGTACTGCAAAATGAAGTACCCGAAAAAACGGAAATCCGGGACGTTTCGGTAGTCTCTAATTCAGGGGTTCGGATTCGATTTGAAGCCTATGGAAATATCCGAAATGACTTCGGGAGATATGTATTGTATCGGCAAGATCCCTCCGGAACTTTTGTGGAGGTTGCGGGTACTACCAATATTCAGCAGACCGAGTTGGTTGATGGGGGATTAGACACCCGAAGTACGGTATATTGCTATCAGGTGGTGGTGGAAAATCACTGCGGCTTGCAGGCTCCGCTGGATGGAAATGAGGCGCATTGTACAATTGAGTTACAAGCGGTACCGATGGAAGATGCTATTGCTCTATCGTGGAATGCCTATGAAGGATGGCCATTAGTAGAAGGATATCAGGTGTTTCGGGTGAATAGCTATGCCGAAGGAACCGGGGAACTGATCGCTAACCTTCCCGGCAATACGACCTTCTTTCTGGATACGAATATGTACTGCTATACCCCGTACTCGTATCGAATACTTGCTCTGGGGCGACATGCTGCTTATGCTTACTCCGACACTGTCCGAATGGCGCCCATCCATGAAGGCCCCCAGGATTCTGTGCAGATAGTTAGGGCGACGGTGGAGGACAATGCGTTTGTGAGTGTGGAATGGGAACTGCCTGAAATCGAACGACTTCGAATGATAGCAATCGAACGGAATGACGGAAGTGGATTCCGCCAGATTCATACCCAGGCACCTACCGGAATCCTGAATCAGAAATATCAGGATATGAATACCGAGGTAGGAGAGCAGTCATATCAATACCGGGCCTTTGCAATGGATTCATGCGGAGACTATACCCCACTGGGACTTACCGGCAAGACGGTCCTATTAACGGTAGAGCGAATTGGCGGGAATGCATTGCTCAGATGGAGCCCTTATGAAGGGTGGGAAAATGGGGTTTCGCATTATGCTATCGAGCGATATGACGAGAATTCAGGCGTTTGGGTAGTCATTGAAGAGGTCGCAGGGAACATTCATCGATATGCGGATCCGACCGCTGATATGGGATTCCCGATTAACAACTACCGCATTATCGCATTTGAAGAAAATGGATACAGAACTTCAAGCTTCTCGAATGAAGAAGGCGTTGTGCTGGACCCTGCGTTTTTTGTGGCAAATGCCTTTACCCCCAATGGAGATGGAATCAATGACGTGTTTACCATTGAAGGCCATTTTCTGGAGCAGGTAAATTTTGTTCTGTATAACCGGTGGGGGCAACAAATTTACCAAAGTAATACGCTCGTGGGGGGATGGGATGGAACGACCTTTAGCGGTCAAGCCGCACCGGAAGGATCTTACGTGTACCTCGTTCGGGGAAAAGGGTATTCCGGACAGCAAATTCACAGATCAGGAACCATAACCCTGATTCGCTAACCATAGAAACAGACATGCTTTCCCTATCAGGTTGGGCCTCGCGGAAGCGGGGCCTTTCTTAGACCATGTTTGGAACGCTAATTTCCTTAGAAACTGGCGACTTCCGGAACCTGATCTGCGCCATTTTTACTCGAAATAGCTCGCTATTTCTGCTCCAACTAACTTGTCAGAACCCGAAATCCACCAGTTTCACTAACAAATTTCCTGTCCCAAACATGGTCTTATACGTGGCGGA
>CAYGTH010000478.1:0-5865 GCA_964352745.1 uncultured Bacteroidia bacterium | reverse complement strand
GTGCTGAATATTTCCTGCCACCTGTCAAGGTCAAACATAGGGTATAGATGTCATTGGCTTTATATCCCAATATGTGGAAAGTAGCTCAAAGGTTACAGACTACGTGGCATTTGAGCAAGTATGCCCTTATCGTAGTATTTGCGCCAGGATGATTTCCTGAGCAAAAACCTATCTCCTAAGCGATTCAGAGGGGTCCGGGAAGGATTTGTCATGAAATGTAAAAAAATGTCATCAAGGAAACAGGAGTTCGCCTGATCCGATAATCATCCTGTCTGGGCCTGGTCTACAGCTCCCAAAACTCCTATGCTCGCATACCAAATTTATGTATCTTGTAGCATCTAATTATCGGACTATGAAGCTCACTCCCCAGCAATACAAAGTTCTCTCCCTCATGTGCGACACCCTTATCCCCTCGATAGGGCGTACAGATGATCCACATGGATATTGGGAGCGCAAAGCGTCCGATCTGGGGGTTCCGGAAAAACTTGTTTTGGTGATTCAGGCACAACCGATCGAAAATCAGGAGAGCTTTATTCAGTTGTTGGATTTATTGAATAGCTCATTCGTGGGTCTGACCTGGTTTGGGCCTTTCAAGTCAGCCGATCAGTTAACCGATTCACAGCGGGAGCAATTGCTCCAAAGTTGGTCGCTGAGTGCGATTCCCTTGCTGCGAAATGGATTTAACACCCTCAAGCGGTTGGTGAGTTTCATCTACTTCGGCACATCCGATCACAACGACCCCAATCCGAACTGGGCAGTTATCAACTATCCAGGGGTACCGGGCGGGAAGGCCCAGCAATCCCCCCTGATTGACACCCTGACAATTCGCGAAGCCAATACCCTCGAATGTGATACCGTCATAGTAGGCAGCGGAGCAGGAGGGGGAGTCGTAGCAGCAGTATTGGCCCAAAAAGGAGAATCAGTCATTGTGGTAGAAAAGGGGCAATACGTTCGGGAAGAAGAGATGAACCAGCGGGAAGCCGAGATGATCGAGCGAACCTTTGAGCGCAAAGGGGCCCTCACTTCGCAGGATGGGGCGGTGAGTATTTTTGCCGGGAGTTGTCTCGGTGGGGGAACTACCGTCAATTGGTCGGCCTCATTCCGTACACCAGATTATATTCTGGAGGAATGGGCAAAAGAGCATGACAACCCACAATTCATTGATCCGGAATACAAAAAATGCTTTGAAGCGATTGAGGCACGAACTGCTATTGGCACCCAATGGTCTGTTCAGCATAACCCTCAAAACGAAGCCTTATTTACCGGAGCCCAAAAACTCGGCATGCATGCGGACCTCATTCCCCGCAATGTTACCGGTCCTGCCCCTGGCGAATCAGAGGATGAATATTGGAAAGGACAAGGCTACAGTTGCCTGGGAGACCGATATGGCCATAAGCAGGGCGTATTGCGAACGTTTTTGCAAGACGCAAAAGAGAAGGGCGCACGTTTCCTCGTCGGAACCGAAGTCGAAAAAGTCCTGGTTCAACAAGGAAAAGCGACAGGGGTACTGGCTTCTCAGATTGATGAAAATGGAAATCGGCAGGAAGTTCACATTCGCGCCAGGCGCGTAGTGGTTTCGGCGGGCTCCATCCATACCCCCGCCTTACTCCGACGCTCCGGTTTGCAACACAGTGAGATCGGCCAAAACCTCTATCTGCACCCCGTAGTGCCAGTGTTGGGGATCTACGATCGTCCCATGGAAGGCTGGTATGGCCCTATGATGTCGGCGGTCAGTGATGAATACACCCAATTGGATGGGAATTTTGGGTATAAACTCGAGACTCCTCCCCTTCATGCAGGATTAATGGGCCTTTCGACTCCCTGGAAATCCGGTCAACATTTCAAACAAGAGTTACTGGGCGCTTCCCATGCTGCCAGCTTTATTGTCCTGACACGCGACAAGTTTGGCGGGCAGATCAAACTGAGCAAAGAAGGGCAGCCGCTGGTCCATTATCGCCTCAATCCTTACGACAAAGCCCATCTCTTGCACGGGCTACAGCAGAGTTTTCGCATTCACGCAGCAGCCGGGGCACATACGATCAAACTCCTCCACAATGAGGGCGACACCTGGCAAAAAGGGGATTCCCTCGAAAAATTCTTGCCGCGCATTCCCAAAAAGAGCTGGGCCCCAAACCGCTTTGTCTTATTCAGCGCCCATCAGATGGGAACTTGCAGGATGGGTGGCGGCAACAGGCGGCATCCCCTCAAACCTACCGGAGAAAGCCGGGAAGTCGATAATTTGTACGTAGCAGATGCGAGTGCCTTTCCGCGTTGTAGCGGGGTCAATCCGATGCTATCTATTCAGGCGATGGCCTGGTATATTGCGAAAGGGATGAGTTGAGGATTTTTGATGTCATGTTGTTAGCAGACTCCGATCTCTTGTATATTCGCCTAAGATTGATACAATACTAGGGAATATGCTACGATTGAGCCTTGCGCTGTTACTGGGAATGGGAATGATATTAATAACCGCTTGCGAAGCCCCGACACCTCCGCTTACCACCGGAGTGAGTCAGGAATTAGCACAATGGCGAAAAGGGACAGTCAGTAACATCCGCTACGACCTTTCTTTTGACATTCCGGCAGAGATCGAGAGCCCTATTCTTGCACAACTCACACTTAACTGTGAAGTAACAGACCTTTCCAATGGACTGACGCTCGACTTCAAAGCCGACAGCACCCATCTCAAAAGCTTGCTCGTCAATGGCGAATCTATTCCAATTGACCACCGCGCTGAACACCTTATCATAGCTACCGAACACCTTCAACAGGGAGTCAATGAAGTCCAAATTTCTTTTCTGGCAGGCGAGCTTTCCCTCAACCGAAATGATGAATTCCTCTATACCCTACTCGTTCCGGATCGGGCACGCACTTTATTTCCCGTTTTTGACCAACCTGACCTGAAAGCGACCTATTCGCTAAGCCTGACGCTACCTCCGACCTGGTCAGCAGTAGCAAACGGATCTCTGGCATCTGTAGATTCTACTTCCGAAAAACGAACCTTCCAGTTCTCTCCAACGCAGCCCATCAGTACATATCTGTTCGCATTTACAGCAGGAGAATTTCAGAAACTGACCGATCCTGCTTCGGGCATGAACATGTACTATCGGGAAACAGATGATGAGAAAGTCGCCCGAAACGCAAAAGCCATTTTTGACCTACACAGCAGTTCTCTGCAATGGTTGGAAGCATATACAGGAATCGACTATCCTTTTGAGAAATTTGATTTTGCCCTCATTCCGGCCTTTCAATACGGAGGAATGGAGCATCCTGGCTCCATCTGGTACCGGGAATCGAGTTTGCTGCTCGAAGAATCGGCTACGATCAATCAGGAGTTACGACGTGCCAGCCTGATCGCCCATGAAACCGCCCACATGTGGTTTGGCAACCTGGTTACGATGTCCTGGTTCAGCGATGTATGGCTTAAAGAAGTATTTGCAAACTTGATGGCTGCCAAAATTGTCAATCCCAATTTTCCGGACATCAATCACGACCTGAATTTTTTCTTAGACCACTACCCTGCTGCCTATGCCGTGGACAGGACAGGCGGTACCCATCCGATTCAGCAGCCGCTGCAAAATCTCGAACAAGCCGGAACGCTCTATGGAGCCATCATCTATGAAAAAGCGCCGATTGTGATGCGAAACCTGGAAGAATTGATCGGCAAAGAAGCCTTTCAAACAGGCATTCAACAGTATCTAAAAGAGTTTGCATACGCCAATGCAACCTGGGATGACCTGATCGGTATTTTGGATCAGCAAACAGCACTCAATTTGGAAACCTGGAACCAGGATTGGGTCAAAGAGGGAGGTATGCCGATTATCCAAACCCGTATTCGGGGAGAAGGAGCGGAAACGACCCTGGAAATAGCAGTCAGCAATAGTACCCAAGGACAAATCTGGCCCCAAACGCTTCGGTTTCTGGAATCCCGAGGGGCAAGCGATTCTATCCAGACCATCATTACCGCTCAACATACCTCCAAAAGTCTTCCTCAAGGTATTCCTTTTGGCACCAATATCCTCCCGAATCCTGATGGTCGAACCTATGGATACATTCAATTAAGTACATCAGCCCGAACCTCCATGCTGCGGGGAGCGGTCAAATTCCCCGACGAAGTTGTTCGGGCAAGTTTCTGGCTCAGTCTCTGGGAGGAAATGCTGCAAGGAGCACTCCAGCCAGCCGATCTCCTGACTACTGCAATTGAAGCCATAGAATTAGAAGAGAATCCACTGGTGTTATCCTATGTGCTTGGTCGCACAGAAAAACTATTCTGGCAATATATCCCACCAGCAAAACGGGAAGTGGTGTGTCGCGGAATCGAAGTGGCTATCATTCAGCGGTTTCTCGCAGCAGAGCAAGTTTCCATCAAACGCATGTTATTTAATGCCTTAATGAGTCTTGCCTACACCGAAGATGGCGAACGGACCCTCTTGCGCATATGGGAAGGAAGATGGGACGAGTTTGATCTCCCCTTATCGGAAAGCGATCAAATCACCCTTGCCTACGAAATGGCCGTTCGGGACATGGAACGAGTCGATTTGGTCTTAACCACGACCCTTAATCGACTCAAGAATCCGGATCGAAAGCGGAGTATGGAATTCATTCTGCCTGCCCTTTCTTCAGATCAATCGGTTTGGGATGCCTTTTTTGAAAGCCTGAAAAAAGCGAAAAACCGCAGTCATGAGCCCTGGGTAGGCACGGCTTTGCATTACCTGCATCATCCGCTGAGGTCAGCAAGTTCTCAAAAACATATCCCGGCAAGCCTCGAACTGATTGAAGAAATTCAGCAAACAGGAGATATTTTCTTCCCGGCCAATTGGTTGCGGCACACGCTGGGGGCTTACCAGTCTCCTGAAGCGGCTGAAATGGTACGTTCCTTTTTGGATAGCCACCCGGATTTATCTCCAAATTTGCGAAACAAAATATTACAAGCAGCCGATCCTTTGTTTCGCGCATCTCAGAGGAAGTGAATCAGCACATTAACGCAGAGTCCAAGAATATTTTCAGCTTCCTTTAGAAATTAATTGATACCCCTACATTTCATGTTTTCAGCTATAGGAACCTGGAATTAAATTTTGGGTAAATGCCTTTTTTTTATTTGGCGAGAACAAAAAAACAGCTATCTTAGCTATGCGAGGTAGCCATTGCTGCCGACAATGGGAAAGCTAGCCAGATGAATTGACAGAAGGCGAGGCCTGTTGTGAAGTTTCACCTAAAGAAAGGAGGTACCAAATGTCTTGTTCCAATTGCAATTACTTCAATTTCGTCACCTATAATACCGGTCTTCGGTAACATGTTAGTGATGTTCGTACCTGCGTTGACTTAGGTGAATCTACCTTGAGTAGATAGAAAAAGAAGTTAACCATAGGAAATAACCCCGCGGTCGTAGCAGACTCCGGGGTTTCTTTTTTTGTCTGCGCTGTCCAACCCTTTACAGCTGAGTGGGATTTGCAATCCCAGCGAGCTAATCGAAAGGCTTGCGGTAATACAATCATAACAATTCAACAAAGATCAGAAGTTGCACGCATGGGAATAGAGAGATACTTTTGTTCAAACACTTCTCCCATGAAATATTTTGCTTGTATTGGCCTGTTTCTCCTTTTTTCTACCAACAGCCTCCTCACACTCGCCCAATCAGACGAAACCAATTCTGCTGAAAATGTCATCCTCATCACGCTGGATGGGCTTCGCTGGCAAGAACTCTACTCCGGTGCAGATCCAGGCCTCATAGCCGATCCGGAATATGTAAAGGATAGCACTGCCCTGCAAGCAGCTTTCTGGCAGGAAGATCCAATGGAGCGTAGAGAATTGCTTCTTCCTTTTTTCTGGAATACCCTCGCTAAGGAAGGGCAACTGTATGGAAAC
>CAYGTH010000477.1:0-5866 GCA_964352745.1 uncultured Bacteroidia bacterium | reverse complement strand
ATTTGCCAAAGTCATCTTCACAAATCCCCCGCACCTTTGACATCATCATCCCATCGGCAACGCCAAATTTTTCAAAGCTATACGTCTGTGCAAATCCTTGCCGCTGTTGCCACAAGCCTGCAAAAAGGAGCACAAAAAGGATACGCAGAAGCGACTTATATGTACCTCGCATGAAAAGAGTCTGGCAAGCAGGCATAGGCGATTTGTAGGAGATAGCCAATTAAGTTCCCTATAGGGCTATCTCATCATACGCAACTGCATCTGCCTCGGGTATCCCCCTGATCGGGGGATATTGCCATTTTAATCGAACAAGCGGGGGATTGGGAAATTTTGGGGCTCAGGATCTCCTAACCGCAGTATGTTATCTATTTGATAACCAACAGTATCTCGTCTGATTACTCCCTGCTAACATCTGGCCATCTCCTTACTTAGCGGGTTCTATTCGGGTTTTGAATATTCGATTAATTCCTCTACGTAAACATAATCCCCTTGTGTCTGTGTAAGCATAATGAACGTTTTTATTGCTGGCGCATACAACCAAACCTCTTCTTCATTTGCGCTATATCCTCTCGAATTAGTGATTTTCCCTGTGTATTGAATCGTGTAGGCCATGAATGTTCCTGCTTCTACTGTTTCTTCCTGGTAGGATAATATCTCAGCATCTTGACTTTGGTTTCCCGTTGTACCATCCTGACTTGTCCAATTGTTCTCATATTTCCACTTTTTACCCACTTCCAGCGGCCAGTCGTACTTAGGGGTTTCGCTTGTTTCCGGCTTCACAATGTCAGTAACAGGAATGGTATCATTTCCGATTGTCATGCCTAACACGCCATCCATACTGACTATTTCTCTTGTATCTTCTCCATCCGAGCGCACTTCTCCTTCCGTTGTTACGCCTTTATATTTCCAGACCCACTTTTCCCCTACCTGATAATCAGCCAGCGTGGGTTGTCGGGTACTATCAGATGGGATGGGGCTCTTGCAAGCACCTAACAGGATAAGGGTTAAGAATATTACTATTTGAAATTTCATATAAATATGTCTGCTTCGCTTTAATGACTTTTGAGCTTGTTGAACGAAGCCGCGAAGCGGCAGTATGCTCCTGGTCCATTTGAATATAAAGAAAAAAAGCTTTCATAGCTGAAAGAAGTACCACCTTTAATCAGCAAAATTATGAAAGCTTCTGTAAGTTCAGTTAAGGGCCTTGAAGGCCTTTTGGATCGTTTAGGGCGCCGTATGCGGCTTGCCAATCGGGCAGCGAGTACCATTCCAGTCTGAGTATCTGTGCCTGAGCGCTCAGTGCGCCCGGTATCGTCGTGACTGTATCTGACTTTTACCTCAAAAAAAACTCGATGCTCCCATTTATACCCCGGAAATACCTTTCTCTCCGCTGTAAAACCTCACCACGATTCCGCCGAAATCCTCAGTCGGCCTGAACAGAAACAGCCTCCCCCACTTCTTTCCCCATAGCTTGAGAACTCTCCCTGGCATTCGATCAACAAAGCCAATAGCGCCGTGGCGCGCCCGGCGGCCACAGGCCCTATTAGCTTAAATGTTGGTAGCAGTTTTTTATTTTATTCATTTCGTTTTCCAGTGTTGGGGCAGAAATAATCCTAAACAGGGATAATTGCTTTTAATCTTAGCTCCTTTAAATTATAAAAACTTACCATTTCAAAAGGCAATTCTTTCAGTTTTAAATATTTTGTTGGAAGTTCTTCTGAAGTCAAGATTACAGGAACAACAGTGTAACCTGATATATCTACCTCATACTTCTTACCTAATAATTCTAAGTTGGCCTTGACCCAATTAAAGCGACCATCATGCTTTTCAATCCATCCTTTTTTAGAATCACTTCCAAATAGATTGTTCACTTCTTCAACCATTTGTTTTACGTTTCTTGCAACTTCAGTCTTCTTGCATTCTAAAAGAAAAATCGTCTTAAAGCCATGGTCAATGACAAGAACATCAATGTCTCCTAAATCTTTATCAGCTTTCAGGAATTTATTTTGGTTGATAAGCACTTCTTGTTCGACTATTCTGTCTCCTGACAAACCTTTGACATAATCGTACACCGTCTGAGTGAAAGCTGCACCCTTTTTGTTTAGTTGGTCACCTATAAGTTTCGATAAGCTTCCACCATCTGTACATCGAAGCTTTCCTGAATGGAAAAGATAAAGGGTTTGAGTAGCCGCAATTTTAGCTTGTCGAGGGCCATAAAAGCAGCAGTAGTCCTTTTTCTCTTCGACATACCTGCGTACAATTGGTTTTCTAATTAGTGCTAAACCACGGTTGTATCTCCAAGGGAATACATCATAAGGGAAGTAACCCTCAGGTAAATCCATTAAGCTTTTTCGTTGGTCCAAACTGTAATAACTCATTAGAGCATCAAACTCATCATCAGATAAATTCTTCAGTATATTCTGCGCTTGCTCTTTTAGTTCCATTTGATAGATCTCGGAGCAACCAGGGTCCCGTTCAAATGCGGTCCAAATAAGAAAATGAGAAAATTCAAGGATCCTTGTTAGCGTTACACCAAACTCTTCATGGAAGGCCTTCTCCGTTTTCTCGGTAATGCCCGTATTTCCACTGAAATCTTTCTCTGAAAAATTGTCCTCGAATTCCGTTATAGCGTCAGTTACGTTCTCCTTTGTTCTCGCTAAACTGAAAGGGTTAAAGACTTCTTTCCCTAACGTATGATCCGTACCTATCCTTTGTGAATCAAGTACATCAATTTTGCCCTCAGAAAGACCGAAATTGACAAGGTCTCCATGCATTCCCCATGAAATAATCTGCTCCATCAATGCAAGGAGCTCATCAAAATCAGATTTACTCGCAATTTTTTGACCATTTGATGGACACGCAGCAATATGTTCAATTAAGCATCGAGTACTTAAAGATGTTTGATCAACGTTCTTTAGCGTCCTGTTTAACTCGTTTATGTGTTGTTCTTCAGATACGAAACATGCAATTCTTGTAGGTGTTTTTAGAATAGCGTCTGTTCGCTTGTTAATTAGAGATTCGTTAAGTCTGAAAAGTCTTCGCAGCAAATCTTCACAATCGTAATCCGCGATTTTTGAATCAAGCCATGGTAATAAAATTCGTGTTACTAAATTTCTGATAAATCCATAACCATCTTCTATTTCTTTAGTCTCAGCCGTAATAAAACCTGCTTCTAAAGACTGTGGAACTATTTCATCGAGTATTGCTCCAATATTGTATTCTTGGACATAGCGATGGCCATTAAGTCCCCTTGGATCCAATTTGATTTCATCCTCTGTATTTAAAACGAATACTTTCTTTTTCAATCCAAGCGGAACGTGTTCTGTAATTACCGTGTCAATAACCGCTTCAGTTATGGTTTGTGTATTCCTGTTTTCCTTATCAAATTTCCTGAATCCTTGTAATAGTGCTCTGACCAGGATTTGTTCACCTTCATTATCTCCTCCGTAGAGATAAGGGGTTATTTGGTGTGGTATTTTGAATAGCAGTTCATTCGCGCCAATCTCAACCTCGAAGAGATCTATCAAACCAGGTTCTCTATCAAACTTGGCTTCTATATTTTCAAACTTAGAGCGATCTATAAAGTCGAACTTAATTGTAAAAGGAGACGTAATAATCTGATCTATTGGACCATGTGCTAAACCTGTAATCTGCCATACCCAGTATGAGATTGCTTCCAAAATTTCAATGTAAACTCCTCTATACTTAGAGTCAATTGAATAGATGTCATCCACAAATTCAACCCAAATAGGGTGTTTGTATCCTTCAACTGCATGGCTAAGTTTTTTACCAATGTAAGCCATCGGGTAATAGATGTTGCTTGATCTTTTTACTTTCACGCAAGGCGTTACTCCTAACTCTCCCTGGCCATTTAGTTTCTGAATAGAGTGTATGTCCTCAGAAGTAACAACTTCTTGAATGAAAGATGATGCGTAACCCGGTTCCATCCAGAACAAGGTTGGTAATGCATCGTCATTTAAATAGAAACTATTGTCTTTATCCCTGTAGAGTGAATAAAAATCTAGGTCACTTTGCATAGGAGCAAGCTCTACTTTGCCTGTTAATCGAGATTTTGCTTCAGAAAAGTTCCAAAGAGAAAGTGAATCATAATCTCTTTCTTTCATTAAAAGATCGAATTCGTTATCTGAAAAGTTCAGAGTATTGACTCCTTCAATCTTTTTGTATCCTCTAAAGTATTGTCTTCCCAGTCCAGCACTCAATCTAATCAGTAAAACTCCGTCTTCAGGATACTTATCTGCAATCTTTTGCAATGTAGACTCAGTAACACCATCGTATTCGTCTTCATTTATCACTGTGTGCATTGAAAGATATGGGTGCCTTTTATCATAGTTGCTTCCGTCATCAAATGACAAAACAACATAAGCGATCTTGTCCGAGTCAAACCTGAAAACTTCATGTCTAAAAGAGTCTGGTCTTTCCAGGTCGAACTCGTCAGAGATTCTCTCATAATTGGAGGATGAGAGATGTGAAAGAGAATTACTCCAAACGACTTTGATATACAACTCAATCAGCTCAGACAAGCACTCAAATGTTATCGCAGATTCAATAATTGCATGAAGTAATGCCACATGAATATTAGCTGGAGACAATATCCTGTAGCCCTCATGAATCTTTTGAATGGGTCTTGGTATCATAGGATTCTTGTCTGGGTCATCCATTGATAGGTCATCATCTTCGGTTAATGCGAACAGTTTCAAGGTGTCAGGATGAGCATTGTATAATGTTGCAAACTCATCGATTTTCTCATCTGTGATGATTACAGACTCTCGTAAATTGTTATCTCCAAGTAATATTTTGTTGTCCTCTAGAATCCCTGATTCGTATCGGGTCAATCCACTGTTTTTAACACAATAATCAGATAGCCCAAGCATAAGGGCGGAGGATTGATATACAAGCCCTTTGAACTTGTCAGGAAGAGAATTATCAATATGGAAAATCACATCCAGCATTGAGCTAAGTATGAATACTCCAGAATCTGAAATTCCTGGCAGAACAAGGTAATCTCCGCCATAGAATGTTTTTAGCTCGGTAAATAGATTGACAGGTGGATCCTCTAGATGATGATGAGCAAAATGTTCATCAAGCACTTTTTGGAGCTTTGCTTTGTCAGTGCTTCCTGAGTCCTTTTGCCCGTATAGTATAGCTTCACGAATCAGTAACTCCAGTCGAATGTTTTTACCATGATTCTCGGGAAGCAAAGATGCCGTGCCAAACCAATCCAAAAGGAACTCTTGATTAAATACGCTTAAAGGATGTGACTTGGGAGTTTCCTCAGGCGTAATGTGAGTTACACTTTTGTTTATACAACACTTCTTAAACTTCTTTCCACTTCCACATGGACAGCGATCGTTTCTACCAACTTTTTTACTCATTAAATTTTAATAGTACTCATTTATATATGCATCAGCCCGATCAAACAGTACCTGAACCTTATACTTCAATAATTGCTTTCTAAGTGACTTTTGCACCTGTTCTTGAACGTATGGTGAATTTTTATTTTAATGGCATACACCGACTCGGCTACACGCCGTGCGCCGCGAAGCAAGCATGGCGACGTGTAGCTGATGTTGAACGAAGCCGCGAAGCGGCAGTATGCTCCTTTTCCATTTGAATATAAAGAAAAAAAGCTTTCATAGCTGAAAGAAGTACCACCTTTAATCAGCAAAATTATGAAAGCTTCTGTAAGTTCAGTTAAGGGCCTTGAAGGCCTTTTGGATCGTTTAGGTCGCCGTATGCGGCTTGCCAATCGGGCAGCGAGTACCATTCCAGTCTGAGTTCTGTGCCTGAGCGCTCAGTGCGCCCGGTATCGTCGTGACTGTATCTGAATTTTACCTCAAAAAAACCT
>CAYGTH010000476.1:0-5870 GCA_964352745.1 uncultured Bacteroidia bacterium | reverse complement strand
TTGCCCAGATGTCCTTCATTATCAATCATGATCAGGAGATTTTTCACCCCTAATCCTTCAGTAATTGTTTTTAATTCGGTCAAATAGGCCATATCTTCCGCTTTGTCCATAAACAATTGGTTGACGTACTCGACTGCATCCAGCCCGAATTTTTCGCGGGCGATTTTAGGGAAGTCCAGGTTGCTGATCTCACCTGCCTTGATGCTTTTATTGAGGGACCATTCTGCCAGAGAAATGCTGAAAAACAGCTCAGCTGTTTCCTCAACTTGCGTTTCTTCTCTACTCCCCTGATCGGTGGATTGGCAAGCGGCAAATAATTGGGGCAATAACACGATGCCCGCACTGGTCCGAAGGCTTTTATGCAGAAAGGTGCGTCGATTGTGATTCATGATAGCGAAATGAATTAAGGGGTAGAATTACCGGTAATACATCAGACGGCAAAGGATGCCGAATAGCAGAAATTTCTCATTTTTTGAAAACGATTGCGTCCTGTTCACTCCTGATTCTATTCGAACAAATGCTTTTCTTTTGTTAAGTTTAACAAGGGTAAAAACGACCTTCTGCAAAAGATTATTTATATGTACCGCATTCGGCTATCTTATTTCTATTTATGGCTTACAGGGCTTTTGTTACTCGCCTCCTGTGGCCCTACCGTCTCTACTGATCCGGAAATTCTGGCTCAACTCCCCGATGAGGTGGACTTCAATTATCATATCAAGCCCATCCTTTCCGATCGGTGTTATGCCTGTCATGGCCCCGATGAAAACACTCGAAAAGCAGGCTTGCGGCTTGATGAGGAAGCAGGGGCTTTCAAAACGAGCCTGGAATCAGGGGGGAAAGCCATCGTACCGGGCAGCTTGCGCAGAAGCGGCGTGATCCATCGTATTTATGCTGATGATCCGGAAACCGTCATGCCGCCGCCAGAATCCAATCTGACGCTGACGGAATATGAAAAAGCGCTGATTGCAAAATGGGTAGAGCAAGGAGCAGAATGGAAACCTCACTGGGCCTTTATTCCCCTTCGGGAAACAGAAGTTCCGGAAGTCGCACAAACAGACTGGGTACGCAACCCGATCGATCATTTTGTATTGAGAAGGCTAAGCCTGGAAGGCCTCTCGCCCAGTCCGGAAGCGAGTAAAGAGCGACTCCTGCGCCGCGTAAGCCTCGATTTAACGGGTCTGCCCCCAACGATCGAAGAGATAGATGCCTTTTTGGCAGATGATTCTCCTGAAGCCTATGAAAAAGTCGTGGATCGACTATTAGCTACCGATGCCTACGCCGAACGAATGGCAATGGAATGGATGGATGTGGCGCGCTATGCAGATTCACACGGAATGCATGCCGATGGTTGGCGCAATATGTGGCCGTGGCGCGATTGGGTGCTGAAAGCATTTGGGGAGAATATGCCCTTTGATCAATTTGCTACCTGGCAATTGGCGGGCGACCTCCTTCCCGATGCCAGCAAGGAACAGATCCTGGCAACGGCTTTTCATCGAAATCATCCCATGACTGCTGAAGGCGGCGTAGTGGTGGAAGAGTTCCGGTTGGAATATGTATTTGACCGAACGAATACCACTGCAACCGCTTTTATGGGCTTAACAATGGAATGCGCCCGTTGTCATGACCATAAATTTGATCCCATTTCTCAAGAGGAATATTACCAGCTCTCCGCTTTTTTCAATAATGTCAAAGAGTTGGGCATGACCGGAGATGATGGAAATTATGGTCCTATGCTGGTTATGCTGGAGGAAGACGAAGAGACACGACTCGCCACCTTAGATACAAAAATCAAGCAACAGGAATCAGCGCTACAACTGAGTCGCAAAGAAGTAGCGGAAGCGCGGAATTTCATCGAGCAGCTCCAATCCAGTACAATCAACCTCAAACGGGGGCTTGCCCTCCATCTCCCTATGGATGCCGTGTCTGGCAGCAAACAGCAGATCGATCGGAATTCGAAGGCTACCCTGAAGGGCAAACCGGAAATAGTTGAAGGAAAAACAGATAAGGCGATACGATTTGATGATGAATTTGAAGTCGTCCACCTTGAAGGCGCAGGTTTATATGAGATGTACGAACCCTTTTCAGCAGGAATGTGGGTACAGCCCGAAAAGGATAAAGAGATCCAAAGCCTGATGGCGAATTCTGGCAATAAGAATAATTTCTGGCGGGGCTGGAACATGGAACTAGATAGTGCCAATCGCCTTTCTGTACAGATTATCCATTCCCTGCCCGATAATTACCTGCATGTCGTGAGTGAGGAGACGCTGCCTAAAGACCAGTGGTCTCATGCCTTTTTCACCTATGATGGTTCTGCAAAAGCATCCGGCATTCAGGTGTATGTAAATGGAAAACCTGCTACTCAAACGGTACGATCCAATCATCTGACTAAAACGATACTCCCAGTAGGCGCAGGTGCAAATGAGCGAGAAGATCGCCCCCTTCAATTGGCAAAAAGCTACCGCGCATTTACGGGGGAAAATGGCGTGTTCAGAGGCAAACTGGATGAAGTCCGAATCTACAATCGTGCGCTGAGCCTGCTGGAAGTAGCGGCCCTTGTGGACACAGAAGATGACGCGCCCGTGAATCTCAAAAAATATGCCCAATCCAACCAGGAGGTGCTAATAGATAATCATCTGAAAAACAATGACTTATCCCACAAGCGGTCCAGGCAACAATTAACCCAACTTCGGAAAGAGCGGATGGCGCTACTCAACGACGCTCAGGAAGTCATGGTGATGAAGGAGATGCCGGAACCCCGGACTACCTTTTTGCTCAATCGGGGACAATATGATGCCCCTCTCAGGGCCGTACAAACAGGAACCCCCAAACAGGTGCTGGACTTTTCCGAAGACTTGCCTGCGAATCGATTGGGGCTTGCCCGTTGGTTATTTAATCCTAAAAACCCTCTGACCGCACGCGTTACCGTCAATCGCTACTGGCAGCTATACTTTGGGCAGGGGCTGGTGAGTACGCCTCAGGATTTTGGAAATCAGGGAGTGTTACCGACCTACCCCGCATTATTGGACTGGCTGGCATTGCAGTTCATGAATTCAGGCTGGGATATTCGGGCCTTTCAAAAACTGATTGTGATGTCTGCGACCTATCGGCAGGATTCCAAAGCATATCCGGAATTACGGACACTTGATCCCGGAAATGTTCTCCTGGCCAGAGGGCCCAGACACCGCCTCTCTGCTGAAATGATTCGGGATAATGCGCTCGCCGCAAGTGGATTACTCGTCCAACAAGTAGGCGGTCCCAGTGTCAAGCCCTATCAGCCACCGGGCTTGTGGATTGACAAAGGTACTTTTTCGCATAAATTACTCCGCTATGTGCCGGATTCAGGCGATGGGCTATACCGCCGGAGTTTGTACACCTTCATCAAAAGAACTTCGCCACCGCCTACAATGGCTATTTTTGATGCACCCGAACGCAATACCTGTACGGTCAGTCGCCAAACGACCAATACTCCCATGCAGGCACTCGTCTTACTCAACGATCCGCAATTTGTAGAAGCAGCCCGAATCATGGGCGGGCGGATGCTCACCCAAGGCGGGGAAAGCCTCCCTGCCCAACTGAAGATGGGATTCCGTCTGGCAACCGGCATGCGCCTTTCTGATGCGGAAGTGGCCGTATTCACCGAAATGTATCAGGACGAATTGTCCAAATTTCAGGCAGACAAACCAGCTGCCCGGAAATTGCTGACAGTAGGAGATTCTCCTCAGAATCCGCGTCTTGACGTTGCTGAATCGGCAGCAATGACCATGGTTGCGAGCATGATGCTCAATCACGATCAGGCCTATACGAAACGATAGTTATTTCACATTCCACTCCCCTACCGATTACAATTATGCACTGTAATAACTTCGATAAACAATATACGCGCCGCGATTTTCTGAACAAGACTTCATTGGGACTGGGGGCAGCTGCTATTGGCTCATTACTCAATCCCATGGGCGCATTGGCTAATTCTCTGGCTGAAAATCCCGGAAAAGGCATATTAGGACAGCCACATTTTGCGCCACGTGCCCGACGGATTATCTATCTGTTTCAAAGCGGCGGGCCTTCTCATTTGGAGACCTTTGATCACAAACCCCTCCTCCGCACCAAAAACGGAGAAGAACTCCCCGAATCGATCCGGGGGGAACAGCGCCTGACCGGCATGACCTCAGGGCAGCGAAGCTTTCCCCTTGCAGGCTCTCAATTTGACTTTGCACAGCATGGGCAGAGCGGAGCCTGGGTAAGTGAACTCTTCCCACATACTGCTCGGGTAGTCGATGAACTCTGCTTCATCAAATCCATGTACACAGAAGCCATTAATCACGACCCTGCCATTACCTTTATCCAATCCGGCTCCCAATTGCCCGGACGCCCTTCTATGGGCTCATGGCTGAGTTATGGACTGGGATCGGACAATGAAAACCTGCCAGAGTTTTGCGTATTGGTTACCAAGGACAAAAGCGGGCAACCGCTTTATGGCCGCTTATGGGGAAATGGATTCCTCCCTTCCCTGCATCAGGGCGTACAATTTCGGGCGGGTGCAGATCCGGTGCTCTTCCTCAGCAATCCTCCCGGCGTTCATGACAGGGACCGCAAGCGTCAGCTGGAATACCTGCGCCGATTGCAGGAAATGCAGTTTGAACAAGAACAAGATCCGGAGATCGCTGCCAAAATCGCCCAATATGAAATGGCCTATCGGATGCAAACTTCTGTGCCTGAGACCATGGATATTTCGGGAGAACCTGATCATATTTATGACCTGTACGGGCCCGATTCCCGGATTCCCGGTACCTATGCCGCCAACTGTCTGCTTGCCCGGCGACTGGCAGAGCGCAATGTGAAATTCATTCAACTGTATCATCAGGGCTGGGACCAACATGGCAACCTACCCAAAGCCATACAAGTTCAGGCCAAGGAAACGGATCAGGCTTCTGCTGCGCTTGTGTATGACTTGAAGCAACGAGGCCTCCTCGAAGATACCCTCGTCATCTGGGGAGGCGAGTTTGGCAGAACCAATTATTCACAAGGAAAACTTACGCCCGACAACTACGGTCGCGACCACCACCCCCGCTGCTTCACCTTATGGATGGCCGGTGCAGGCGTGAAAGCAGGCTTTACCTTTGGAGCGACAGATGAGTTTGGCTATAACATCGCCCAGAATCCGGTACATGTTCATGATTTCCAGGCAACAATTATGCACCTGCTGGGCATTGATCACGAGAAACTAACCTTCAAGCATCAGGGACGGCGCTATCGCCTCACGGATGTACACGGGTCTGTAGTGAAGGATATTTTGGCTTAGGGGTACACACGCAACCAGCCATTCTTTACGCATAGCTTAACAAACTTCGCTTGATCCTTCGATCCTCAGGACAGGTTCCGCAAATAGCGCCGCGGCCCGTCCTACGGCCACAAGCCCTATTTGCTTACATGTTTCAAGTATTTTTTATTATTATTTCTGAACTAAATATGCTTCCCGTTTTTCAATCCACTAAACCCCATTTCTGCTACAGTATATACATCAAATTCAGGTAGAAATATGTTAACTTTCCTACTGACACATTCGTCAAGCAATATTTTCATGGGCAACTTTTGAAACGTTCAAGAGTAACTCTTGAGAAATATGAAGCACCTGATAAACCTGTTCCAGGTTAACGGTTGGAAAATCATCCAGAAATTCGGATATCGGTTCCCTTTCCTCTAAATAATCAAATAGATTTTTTATGGGTACTCTTGTCCCCATAAATACAGGTGTTCCTCCTAAAATTTCGCGATCTATGTTAATAACCCTATTCATTATTTTTCCTTTTTACCCTAATATACGTTTTACAGCAGTTAGGTGTTGATTTATTACTGGGAACGGCCATGCGTAT
>CAYGTH010000475.1:0-5924 GCA_964352745.1 uncultured Bacteroidia bacterium | reverse complement strand
AAAGATTGCTATTGGCTGTGAATATGGCATCGACTCCCGGGCCGGTTGTTACTTCAATTGTATCTGTAGTAATGCAGCCCAGGCTATCACTTACTGCAATGATATAATCGCCACCGATCAGACCCTGAATATCGGCCGTAGTTGCGCCGTTTGACCAGGAAAAAGCATAGGGCATGATTCCGCTGCTGGTAGTGAGGTCAATAGCTCCATCCATACTTCCAGCGCAGGTTTCATCCGTTGTAGTCGCAGTCAAAACAGGCTGAGACACAGTAAAGGAAAGACTGGTAGTATCATCGCAGGTCGCATTACTCGCAACAAGCATCACTTCAAAAGAACCTGTATCGGTAAAGGTGTAGCCCGCATCATTGGTATTGGCAAAGGCTTGACCATTTACGGTCCAGTTATAGGTAGTTGCTCCTGTACTTGCATCCACAAAACTCACTGAATCACCCGGACAGCGTTTTGAGAAGTCAGGGGTACTGAAATCTGCTGTTACTGCGACTCCACTTGTCAGGGTAACGGAGTCCGCTACAGAACAGCCATTGGCATCTGATACAGTAACGACGTAGGTACCTGCCACCAGTTGACTAATGTCCTCTGTCGTGCTCCCGTTAGACCACAGATAGGTGTAGGGTGGAGCAGTGCCAGTAACTTGCAGATCGATGCTTCCATCCATAGTTCCGGGGCAACTCTCATTGGTTACCTGAGAAAACGCAGGAGCGGGAAGGCCTATGGTAACAGTTTCCGTTGACATATTGGTACAACTCCCATCACTAGCGGTCAGGGTCAGGGTATAGGTTCCCGCTGTAGGAAAATTGATTCCCACGAGCGTATCGGTTCCTACCACTACATTATCCAGTTCCCAGCTATAGGACACCAGAGAGGTGTCTGCCGCGAAGAAGGTCAGGCTATCACCCGGACAACCCGAAAGCGCCTGAGAGATACCGGGATTCACCGCACAACATGTCCCAATGGTAACAGGGGTACTTAGGGTAGTCACCAATACCCCATTTTCAAAATATCGGGCGGTAATGGTATAAGCCCCGGCTGGAACCATGCCTACATTTTCGTTAATGGGAGGCAATGGAAAAATGGCCGGGAGGCAGATTAGGGGTTGAAATACATCAATGTCTATAAAAATGGTAGTGCCGACAATGCTGGAGGAAGTTCCTTGTAAGGTCCCGTTTGCACAAGGTAGCGTGCCGGTAACATTTACAATCAGGTTATCACAATCCAAAGCACCGGTAGGAGAACTCGTTACAGAGGTGAGGGTTGACTGAGCTGTGAGAATTCCTGCGAAACTCAGGATTAGCAGAAAGGTTAAAATACGTAGAATGTGTTGCATATCAGGGGATTAAGTTAGAACCAGACAAAGATTACTGGATAGATGTTTGTCAATGATAATAACTATTTCCCAAAAAGCAAATATTCTAACTTTCCGTATTCTATCTGCCTGCATGACGCATTTCCCGATCAACCTCGCGCTTGGTATCCCGTGCTTTGGTATCCTGTCGCTTGTCATGCAACTGCTTTCCCTTTCCTAGTCCAATATTTATCTTGGCGTAGTTGCGGTCATTAAAATAGACTTTCATGGGAACAATGGTAAAGCCCTTTACCTCCAGCGCTTTTCGCAGTTTCTTAATCTCAATTTTTTTCAGGAGCAGTTTTCGGATACGATCCGGCTCATGGTTATTATAAGTGCCCTGCTCATAGGTATTAATCGTCATCCCTTTGATGAAGATTTCATCTTTCTCAACAAAGCAGTAAGCTTCCTGTATACTCGCCTTTCCTGCCCTGAGTGACTTTACCTCAGTACCGGTCAGAACGAGTCCTGCTTCAAAAACTTTCTCAATGTGATATTCGAATTTTGCTTTCCGATTCCGGATTACTACGCTGTTTTTTCCTTTTTCCGCCATCTCTCATTCGTTCATTGCGCACAAAGGTGTGCTATTCACTGTCCAACAAAACACGGAGGTTTTTTGAAACCGTTCCGCTCACTATTACCCGGGCATCCTTCACTTCCAGTATCATCGAGTTGTCAAATGAAATTTTTTCTCTCACTTGCACCTTTTGGCCAATTGTGAGCCCAACTCTGTCCAGATATTGCAAAAAATCTGCTGAAGAAAGTAATACCCCTGCTATTTCGGCTGTCGCACCGACTTGAATATCCTCCAATAATTGGGTTGTACGGATTTCTATCTCTCCGGATTCAGAGGGGATGGGATCTCCATGCGGATCGAATTTTGGGAACCCCAGAAATTCATCGAGTCGCTGAATCAGCTCAGGGGAATTGATGTGTTCCAGTTGTTCGGCAACATCATGCACATTGTCCCATGAAAATTGCAACTTTTGAGAGAGAAAGACTTCCCAGAGCCTATGCTTCCTGATAATCCGCAACGCCACTTTTCGGCCTTCATCCTCTAATACCACGCCGTACCAGGGGGTATAGTTGACCAACCCCTTTTTGCTGAGTCGCTTGAGCATATCCGTAACAGAGGCCGCGCTGGTCCCTAAATAATTGGCAATCGTATTCGTCGAAACAGATTCTTCATCCCTGGAAAACCGAAATATGGTCTTCAGGTAGTTCTCTTCTGTTTCCGTATGATGCTTCATGCTGCAAAATTACGTATAAAATTCGATGGGTAAAAAATTGAAAAATAGCGCATTCCTTAAAATCGTAAACTGACACGCGTGCCTTCATCTGGTTGAGAAAACAGGCTGATACTCCCTTTGTGGAGTCGCATAATCTGGCGGGCAAAACTGAGGCCAATCCCGCTACCGGTGTCCTTTGTCGTATAAAAGGGAATAAATACTTCCTCTACCATATCCGGGTCCATTCCATCTCCATTATCTATCACTTCAATCTGAACACTGCCTATGTGGTCGGTAAAACAACGAACAGAGATCAGGGGAGTTGACTGCTTTGATAGCGCATCTGCCGCGTTCAGGATGAGGTTGATAAGGACTTGTTCTATCATTTCCAGATCAATGCTGAGCGTGCCGATATCTTTCTCAACTTCGGATACGAGTTTGATTCCAGCCTGATCCAATCGGGGACTCAATAGGGTTGTGATTCTCTGAAACAATGCCTGCATATCCACTTGACGGATAGAAAGTTCAGAAGCCTGGGTAAGGCTCTTGTAGGACCTGATAAAACTGACCAGCCCTTTACTTCTGTTGGCAATGGTCTGAAGGCTTTGGTGCAAATCATCAGCATCTTCTTCATCAAGGCTGGACAATTCAATTTTTTCTCCATTCGGACCTACCAGCATTTGGGCAGAAAGACTGCTGAGGGTAGAAATAGGAATTACCGAATTGGTAATCTCATGGGTCAACACCCGAATTAATTTATGCCAGGAATCAGCCTCCTGTGCTTCTAATTGATAGGTGAGATCCTGGAAAGTGATTAGCTTGTGTGATTTGCCCAGTAAATTCATTTCCGTTGCGAGCATAGACAAGCTGTGCAGTTTCCCATCTATTTGAATTTTGAGAATGTCTGACTGGCCGTGTTGTAAGCTTCTGATTCGATCCGGAATCCCGGCAGCAACCTTTTCGAGCACTTGCAAGCGAGTGAGGTGAGGTCTTCGAAACATGCGCCTTGCCGCTTCATTATACAGAATGATCGATTCTTCCTGGTCATAACTGATAATGCCGATGCTTACCTGCTCAACTGTCGTTTGCAGGTAGCGGTAATGAGATTCCTTTTCGCTTCTAAGTTGTTGGAACCGCGCCAGAATACTGGAGTAGGCTTGCCTGAGTTCAGCCCGAATAGAGGGGGTATTCGAGCCGGCATAATGATTGGTAAAATCGCTTTGTTCAATTGCAAGGACAAAATTTCGAAGCTCTCGTTGCTCTTTTTCTGTGTAATAAATCAGCTCTCCGATCAGTGCGAGACTCAAAAGAGCTGTCCAGACAGATACCAGCCAGTAATACTGTCGCCAGACGTACCAGGTAGCTATCAAAACCAACAGAATGAGTCCTAGTCGTAAGAGGAGGCGAATGCGGAAGGTGAAGAGAGATGTTGCCATAGGGTAGGAGGGGAGGGTAAATGCTAGAGGCCGTATTTTGTCATTTTTCGATACAGGGTACTGCGGCCAAACCCCAGTTCTTTTGCGGCCTGAGTGAGATTGCCTTTGCACTGATTGATCGCCTGAGCGATCGCCGCTTTTTCAACCTCCTCTATGTTGATGGATTGGGGAGCCACTTTCATTGGCTGAGTATGGCGTTCAGTGATGAAATCGAGGATTTCAAGCTGTGGGCCTTCACTGAGAATAATCGCTCTTTCGATCGCATGGATCAGCTCCCGGATATTGCCCGGCCAGGGATATTTTTGAAGTTGACTCAGGGTTCGTCGGGAAACGCCCGGAATCCGTTTGTTGTATTTTTCGCAATACATCTCCAGATAATGATCCAGGAGAACTGGAATATCAGCGGGCCGGTCCCGGAGTGGGGGGATATGTAGTTCGACGGTATTGATCCGATAGAGGAGGTCTTGCCGAAACTCATGGGTATGCACCAATTCATGAAGCGCTTTATTAGTGGCACAAATCAGTCTGATGTCCAGAGAAATAGGTTGGTTGCTCCCTACACGGGTGATTTGCCTGCTTTGCAGGGCAGTGAGGAGCTTTGCCTGAAGGGGTAGGGGCAGATTGCCAATTTCATCCAAAAATAAACTCCCACCGGAAGCTACTTCAAATCGTCCCGGTCGATCTTCCCGGGCATCCGTAAATGCGCCCTTTGCGTGACCAAATAACTCAGCCTCAAACAAGGTTTCGGGAATGGCTCCCAGATCGACCTTGATGAAAACATCCGTATTTCGTAGAGATTTTCGGTGAATAGCCCGCGCAACGAGTTCTTTTCCGGTTCCATTTTCCCCCAGTACCAAAACATTCACATCAGTTACAGCCACTTTATCAATGGTGTCAAAAATGGGCTTCATGATCGGGTCCGCACTGATGATTTCCGAAAATTCCCGATCCATTTCCTTGTTAAGGTAGGATTGCCGAGAACGGAGTTCTGTTATCTCTTTCTGACTTTGGCTCAATTTATAAATAGCCCGGACAGTAGAAAGTAACTTTTCCTGTTCCCAGGGTTTTACCAGAAAATCAATTGCCCCTTCCTTCATTGCGGCAACAGCCAATTCTATGTGGCCGTAGGCAGTGTTCATAACTACATGGGCATCAGGATCGATGGACAGGATCTTCTTGAGCCAACGAATTCCCTCTTCTCCACTCGTTTGCCCGCTTGAAAAGTTCATATCGAGCAAAATGACATCAAAGGACTCCTTGCTCAAAATTTCGGATATTCGAGCCGGGTCTAATTCTCCCTTTACTGATTTGAAATGCCGCTTTAAGACCATTCTCGCAGTGTACAGGACATCGGGATCATCCTCAATAATCAAAATATTACCCGGAATTTTTTGCATATAAACGCATCTTTAGAACAACTCATGATCTGCCTAGCTTTAAGATAGCGAATCGTAATAGGGATCGCAAAAGCAAGTGTGAAAGTGGTAGTTTGGGAGATAAAAAAAAGGCCCTGGGAGTTTCCCAAGACCTTTTTAGTTAGAAAATGATAACTCTATTTCTTCTTTCCCCGACCGCGTTTAGGCTTGTTCTTGTTTTCTTCATATAGCTTTTCACAGTCTTCGAGGGTAAGGGTTTCGGGTTCCGTACCCTTAGGAATTCTCACATTGTCTCCGTGCGCTTTGATATAGGGACCATAACGACCGCGTAGCACCTGCACTTCATCGTTAAATTGATGAATAACTTTATTGGCTTCGGCTTTTCGTTTTTCAATGATTAATTCAACCGCACGCGGTAGTTCGATCGTATAGGGATCTTCCTCTTCGGGCAGAGAAACGAAGAGCTTTCCAATTTGGACATAGGGGCCATCTCGGCCGATATTTGCTCTGACCTTCTCGC
>CAYGTH010000474.1:0-5925 GCA_964352745.1 uncultured Bacteroidia bacterium | reverse complement strand
ATCTCAGGTCGAATGTCTTCCTTAAACTGAGTAACGGATTTCCCATAAATCCGAACAAACTCCTGTTCATTTCCGCCCATCTGCGCAAGGATATATTCAACCCGGCGCTCCACCTCTCCAAACACTTCCGCATCAGAAACGACCACACTGTCCTGTTCGGCTTTGTTCAACAACAATTTTGAGATGATGAGATTTTCCATGACCTGGCAGCGAAGGGTTCCATTGTCCTTCTCCCCATTGATGATCATATAATTGTACTGATTGTCCACATCAGACTCGAGGACGACCTCTTCTCCGATAACGGCGATGATCCGGTCAACCATCTGAGCCTGAATCGGCCCAATCAGGACCAGGGCCCACCCTACTAGCAAAAGCAAATGTTTCATATTAGAAAATGACTACTTTTTTGTCGTTTCTTGCCTTCTGAATCAATTCTTTTTCCCTACGATCGATCAGGGTCGTTTTTCGTTGGTTGAGAATAATATCGAGAATCCGGTCTTTACAGAGCTCCAAAGGAAGCATTTCTCCCGGCTTGATTACGTTTAGCAGTTTGAAATAGTTGTAAAACACCTGACCATCTTCTGTACTGGAATAAGGAAATACAACGCCGATGCGAGAGCGCTTGATATTGCCATAGTAAAAACCTTTGGCGATTCGTTCGATTTCAGCATCCGTTGTAAAGGCACTGTCCAATCTAAATTCAAGAGCATTGCCTTTTGCCCAGTCTGCCAATTCATCAATTTTTGCTGGATCATTACTCCGAATCGGGGCATTGATCTTATAGTATTCGTTGGTGTTATCCACCTTGATATGAAAAAAGCTGAAGTAATTGGCCTTACTTTTAAACTTATCGGGATTTTTCTCATAATAGTTGCGTATCTCTTCTTCTGATACGCGCGCATTCAGTTCCCGATTGATCAGGTATTCCGTAAACTCATGGTTGATCAATTGCGTTTTGAAATTCTTGAGTTTGAATTCAATCCGCTGATCCAGGTTGCTGATTACCGTTCCGGCCTCTTCGGCGACAGCCTGGGAAGTGAGCCAATCTTCTGTATACGTCTCAGAAAACCGAACACTATCCTCTCCAAACATCCCATCAGGCAGATGATAATCAATCTCCTCCCGAAGGAGCAGTTGGTTTTTGTAACGAGCGATTTCTTCCTTTGCAGGCCGATCTCCATCTCCACAAGCAGCCAGGGCCAGCAGGACGGTCATACCTAATACAAGGAAAAAGGGCTTATTTGAATAAGTTGGCAAATACATCTTCGTTTATTTCAACGGGATACTTTTGGGCCAGTTCTTCCAGCCACTCTGCTTCTAAATAGTCCTGATAACGGGTAATCGCTTCAGAACGTGCTTTTTCATAGGGTTTGATACCAGCAGGATACTTCTTTTTGAGAATTAGGATCTTAAAAAATCCATCTTGCTCAACAATTGAAGTCCGGTATTCCTCAGGTTGGGAAAAGAGATCTACTCCGGGGTCAATTTTTCCTTTTTCATAGGTCTGCATCGTGATACGCAATTTCAATGCCGAGTCCGAATTGATCATCGAATCAATCGCAGATTCGGGCATCCGCTGAGCCAATAGCTTATCCACTTGCTCGATTACTGATTTTTCAGTGGTGCGGTATTCTTTTACATCGATCATCTCATCCGCCTCAAATTCAGCCTGATGCGTGTCATAATAGGTCTGCAAACCTGTCGTATCTTCTACCGCTTTTTTCCAGACTTTTTGCTCCATCAGGGTGAACAGGAGAATTCCATCGCGGTATTCCTGTACTAAATGGCGAAACTCCGGATTTTTAGCAGGCAATTGTGCCTCTTCAAATTCGAGGAGTTGCTTTTCGGTAAAGTCTTTTCGGATAGCCTCGGCAGCCTGGGTAGCAGTTTGTCGTGCATTCCGGTTACGAGACCGCTTGTAGTGCTCAATAAAATCATTGAACGTAAGGGTTTTGGCATCTCCTAAGCTAAACAGCGGCTTGCTGTATAAAGCCTGTGCAGCGGCAGTAGTATCCGGATGCCAGGAACCCCGAGGAAAGCCCTCGTTGAGGGTCGCTACAAATTCTTCAAAATTTGCGGCCTCGTATGTGTAATTATTTTCTTTCTTGATTCGCTCAATCAGCACTTCTTTGCTGAGTTGAGAACGGCTATCCCGGGCTATTCGGGATTTCAAATCTCCTCTTGCCTCGTCAAAAGATTTGATGCCTTCTACTTCCGTTACCTTGAGTATGTGCCAGCCAAATGCAGTGGTAAAGGGCTTGGAAAGTTCCTGATCCTTAAGTTTGATCTTCAAGGTCTCCATTTCGGGCAACAGCCTTCCGGTACCGAGGTCGCCACCTTTTTGTCCGGAATTAGGATCGTCTGAAAATTCCCTCGCCAACTCGCCAAAGTCAGCCCCCTTTTCCAAACGGGCATACAGTTCTTCTATTTTGCGAACGGCACTGGCAGTATCTTTTGCGCTATAGTTTTGTCCTATTCGGATGATGATATGAGCAACCCGCTTTTTGCCTTCAGAACTCAATTTCTCATTTACCTTGACCAGGTGATAGCCAAACTGAGTACGTACCGGCTGCGAAACGCTACCCGCCGCCGTGTTGAATGCAGCATTCTCAAATGGATACACCATATCAAAAACAGAGAAGTAGCCGAGGTTGCCGTCATTTTGCTTGACAGAGGGGTCAGAAGAATGTTTTCTGGCCATTTCAACAAAGTCAGCCTCTCCCGAGTTAATCGAATCCCGAATCGCGCTGAGCCGGTTGTAGGCTTGCAAGGTATCAGCAGGAGAAGCATCGGCCGCAACCTGGATCAACAGGTGGTTGGCATTGACTAGATACCCGGAACGCTCATACGCTTCCTTGATCAGTTGTTCTTCGACTTCCGAAGCAGATAGATAAGGCTTAGCCAGTTGTTTGCGATAGCCCGTAAATTCCCGAATAAATTCCGCTGTCGTATCCAATCCCATCGCTTCCGCTTCGAATACTTTTCGTTTAAAATTCACATACAGATCAAGGTATTCGCGCAATTGTTCAGCAGTGTGTTCAGCAGCATCTTCAGGGCCACCATTATTTTTTGCATACACCCGTTCAAATTCTTCCTCGGTCACTTCTTCCTGGTCGAACTTAAGCAATACAGGTGTTTGACTTACCTGCTGAGTTACTTTGCATGCGCTTATTGCTCCTATCAGCATCAATGCACTTACAATACGCAATATCATCTTCATATTTATCGAGTTTTTTTTAGCGTTTGCAAAGTTACTAATCTGGCTACAAATAAGGAAATGCCCCATAAGGGGTTATGGGACCTTTCAGGCGGTATTATTGTAAATTTCAGAATTGGGGTCATCGACAATGCCTCGAAGCACTTCGATGATTTTCACGCGCGAAAACCCGGCTTGTCAATCCGTTTTCCAAATTTATAGACAAAATAATCTCTTTTCTCCTCGACTTTGATCACATCCATAATCTTATGAATCAATTGAATGCCGAGACCTCCTTTCCCTCGCTGAGCGGCAAGGGTCTCTAATTGCTGGGGTTCATACTGGTCGATAGGGAAGGCTTTGCCAGTATCTTTAATTTCAATAAACAGGGTATCTTCTTCTCGATAGATAGAAACTTCAATCGTGGAATAATTGTCGCATTGATGTTGATGAATAATACAGTTTGCACAAGCTTCATCAGTAGCCAGCACAATTTGATCGGAAATTTTTCCGGTAACCTTCAGATCCAGCAAGCGAGATTTCACAAATTCGCGGATCAGCGACAAGTTTACTTTACTGCACCTCACCCGTAGATACGCTTTCATCTATATAAAAAAGTTATCGACGTCTTCGTCAGTGTCCACATTAGCAATCAACTGGTCGAGTCCCAACAAATCATACACATCTTTCACACTCTCAATCATATGAGAAAGAATAAGCTTTCCTTCTTTCGCCTTTAGCTCTTCCAAATAAGAAATAAAGACGCCCCAGCCTGCGCTGGACACATATTTGATTTCTCTGAAATCCACATGTATCCGGGTCTTTCCCTGCTCAATGAGCTCGCTAATCTTCTCATCCAAATGGATGGAAGAGTTTGCATCCAGATCCCCAACAGGGACCAGACTCATATACGTTTGCTTATCAACTTCTTTGATTTCCATCTTCCTACTTCCTACGGTTGCGTTAATGATATGTTTTGACGATTTGTATAGGCTTATTATATTTCAGGCTGACCCAGCATTTTTCCGGAGTCAACTGTTTCCATTTTATTATAAAAATCTAATAATCAAAACCGTATAATCATCACTTATTTTCTCATGCGCAAAATCTTTTACGCCCCCTACTATGCCTGAAGCCATGTCAGCAGCACTTTTATGCTTGTACCGATTGACCATTTCTTCTAATCTGTCATATCCGAATTCATCCCCAACTGTATTCCGGGCTTCCATAATCCCATCTGTGTACAGCACAAGAAAATCTCCAGGCTCATACTGAATACATTCAGGCGCCTTCAAAAATTTCTTAAATCCTTTATTTCTCACAATTCCTAAGCCCAGGGTTCCTTCCCGGAGGATGGAGATAGAATCGCTCGATTTTCGATAAAAATATGCCGGACAATGACCTGCACGAATGACCTGAACTTCCCGCTTTTCTTCATCGATCTGCAAATAGGTCAGGGTCATGAAGAAGCCCTTTTGCATACACTGCGAAAGGGCCTGATTAGCGGTACTCACCATATCCCTGATGTCGAGATCGAGTAAGGTAAGGGCATGGAAAATCCCCTTAAGTTCCGCCATGTAGAAGGCAGCTGTTGTTCCCTTGCCTGATACATCCCCGATAGCGGCCTTATAGATTCCCTCTTCTGACTGCACTACATCAAAATAGTCTCCTCCCACTTCCTCCGCATTTTGACTTACAGCTGCAAATTCGATGGTCTTAGAATGGGGGAGTTCGGTAGGCAGTAACTTATTCTGGACTTCCTGTGCAATTTTTAGTTGCTCCCGATAGCGCTCTGTATCGATAGACTCTTTGACGAGTTTCGCATTTTCCAGTGCCATCCCTGCCTGCTCTGCAAAGCTGACAACTGACTGAACTGTCACATCTTCAAATGAGTTGATCAACTCATTCACAATAAATACAGTCCCGTATTGCTGACTGCTGGAGACAATCGGCACCACTAATAGTGAACGATATTTCCCACTACTCCCTTTAAAGGCTTTGTGTTTTCGGGTGTTTTTGACCAGGAAAAACACCCGGTCTTTCAGCACTTTAGCTGTAATATTATAGCCCTGCTTGACATCGTCAATCTCGCTGACTGATATCCGTTTATGCATCTCCAGTCCTGGTTCTCCATCTTCGGAAAGCATTTCTATCCATCCGGCCTTGCCGTTTGCTGCCATCAGGCTGGCATCAAGCAAACTATTCATGATGTCCGTAAAATCGAGGTTGGATTGGATGGCCTGATTGATTTTGCTGAATGAGGCGATTTCCAGACTTTTCAGCTCAAACATGGAAGAGGTCGGCAAATTGAAAAATAGTGCCAGTATAGAAAAGCCACAGTAGATCGATACAAAAATGGCGATCAGGATTAAGGCATCGAAACGCGGCATTAGCATCAAATCCAATCCAAACTCTGTCGGCAACCTCATGGCCGCAATGAGGTAGGTTATGACAATGACGATGATGAGGGCAAAGAGGCCGAGGCCGCGTAGTTTCTGGTTGAAATTGAGGTAGGCAATCCAGCGTACATTTGCAGCAAGTACAAGCGACAGCAGGATAAACAGCACATAGGAGACAACCAGAATCACGCGTGAACTGACCTGGAAATTAACGAACACAAAGAGGAGAGAAATGATCAGGAACAGTTCAAATGTCTGCCATGCGAGTAATTTGCGATACGTCCGTTGATAAAGGATGAATCGTCGGAAGATATACATCGCCGCTATAAA
>CAYGTH010000473.1:0-5949 GCA_964352745.1 uncultured Bacteroidia bacterium | reverse complement strand
CCCTCTTCAGCGTTTTGGCAGGTTTCTCAGGGATTCTGTCGGGTTTGTCAGGGTGAGAATGGGGGATATTTGAATCATTAATCTTTTCTAATACAGAAATAGCAAATTTCAAACTGATATGGTTGACGTATTAATTTTTGTGGACTTTGAAGCTGGGCATGTATTTCCTACGCTACAGATGGCTCAAAACCTGAAGAATGCAGGATACCGTGTTGCCTATTTGGGGATTGCAGATACAATGGAAGTCGTCACTACAGCTGGATTTGATACGTACGTGATATTTGAAGATATCTATCCTAAGGGGAGTGTCGGCAATGCACAAAATGAACCAGTAGTTACCCCACAAAGAATTCAACAACATCTTACAGAAATGCTTGATGGGGGGTTGGAACCCATTCTGGATGAAATACAACCGAAGGTAATTATTACCAGTTTTTTTCTACGGGTAGAAGCACTGATTTTGGCATATCGCTATTCGGTTACCCAGATGATTTTCTGGCCCTTTTTGCATCGACTAGATATTCCGGATGAAAACATAATCGGAAATATTCCAGCACTTACTTCTATAGGGTGTATGAGGCGAATATTCGAGGTCGTCGATATTGAACTTCGATTTAAATTGCTGGATTTTTTGAAGAAAAAAGGAATTGTCCTTGAGAAATTTACTGACTTGGCAAATCCTTTGTCGGATTTGGGGCATATCGTGTTGTGTCCCAGTGAGTTGGAAATAGATGATAAATACATTGACAAAAACGTCAGTTATCTGGGGCCGGGCATCCGAAAAGTATTCACTGTAACCGAGGAAGAACTTAGCATCTTCTTACCACCTGACAGGAGTAAAAAACTTATTTTTCTTTCGATGGGTTCTCAGATCAATAGTTACCCGGAAAAGGCGGATGCTTTTTTTCGGATGGTTATGGAGATTATGAAGGAAGATACTTTTACTCCATATCATTTACTCATCGCTGCTGGAGTACACGCGAGCACGTATCAGGAGGAAGGCCTAAATGAAAATGTGAGTGTATTTGAGTGGGTCCCACAGACAGATGTATTACAACATACTTCTCTTGCTATTATTCATGGCGGCCTGGGTTCTGTAAAAGAGTGTATTTATTATGGAGTACCTATGTTAGCAGTCCCCATGGGCAGGGATCAGTATTTCAATGCACAGCGAGTGTTGCACCATAAACTGGGATTAACTTTATATACGGATCAGTTGAGTGCTGAACGGGTCAAAAATGCACTATTAGAGATCTTAAGGAATAAATCAGCTACAGCTGGTCTTACAAATATGCAGATTCTGTTTCGAGATCGGGAGGATGAAAAACCTGAAATATCAATGATTTCTGAAGTTCTGAACCCTATCCTCATCTAACAAATCTAGTCCATAAATCCTATGCCAATGGAAAAATTACGTATTAAAACTCCCCGTGAGTTTCAAATAGAAACGATTTCGGATGCCCTCTATGATTATGGAAAAATCCATAAAGGAATACCCGAATATGCATCTTACAGCCCTCAATCTTTGGACGATGCGATCCGATTCATGAAATATACATCAAGTATTCAGATGGATCTTCGATTTAGAGGGAGTGGACATACATTTAACGGTGTCACTTTACCTGTTGAAAATGAAGTATTGGTCTTTACTGAAGGGCTGGACCAATATAGGTTTGAGGAGGATGGGAGCTTAAGCGCGGGTGCGGGGGCCGTTTTATGGGATGTAAGCGACCTGGCAGGAGAGTATGGATTTGATATTATGGTCTATAACGGAGGCTGGGCAGGCCCAACCGTTGGAGGATTTATCAATGCCGGTGGCTTTGGAAAGGGAAACTTATCCCGTTTTAATGGTGGACTGTGGGAAAGTCTCAATTCAATTACCTTGATTGATGCATTTGGGAACACCCATGTGATTGACCGGAATCATGAAATGTTTCCCTGGATGTTTGGTTCTTATGGGCAACTGGGTTTTATCGTAGAGGCGAATTTTAAGTTAAAAAAACGCAATACAGGTTTGTTTTCTGGAAGTGGAAACAGGACTGCTTTTCCTTTTGGTAAAAAGGGACGAGTCCCTAAGCGCCAAAAAGACGACCCACGTGAAAATATGCTAGCCCCCACTGGCGAAAAGACCGACATCCTTTTTTGGTATAGTCTACTGATCTCACCTAATGCAGAAGACCAGGCCTGGAGAGAACTACAACAATGGGTTGAGCAGTACCCGGATATTATTAAACCTTTTGGAGGATGGCGTGGTCCCAGAAAAAATCAGGAGCATATAGGCTATCATTATTTTATCAAATACATTGATTTTCATCCTCCTTTGATTTATGAAAAACAGGAAGATTTTCTCATGATCGGTGTTATGTCGTGGGTCAATATGAGTGAGTCTGAAAATATTCAGAAAGTATTCCGTGCGGAGCAGGCTTTTCTGGATATAGCCGAAAAAAATAACTACCGGGTTTATGTTCAAACCCAAAATTTTGAGAAGAAACTTGATTTTTCGCAATACTATGGCCCTGAGATTTGCGATCAGTTTTTGCAGTATAAAAATAGATTAGATCCGACTCATAGAATCAATCGCAATGTGTTTTTCGATTCCTAAAAATTATAAATATGAATCATTCGATTTCTTTTTGTACCGTTTGTATGAACCGCCTGCATCACCTCAAGCAAACCTTACCCCAAAATATTAAAGATAATATAGATTATCCTGAAATTGAGTTTTTGGTAGTGGACTATAATTCCCGCGATGGGTTAGAAGATTGGATTAGGGAGGAGATGGCAGTGTATTTGGAGATGGGGATTTTAACATATATTAAGGTTGAAGGGCCAGAATATTTTCATCGAAGCCATTCCCGAAATGTTGCTTTTAAAATGGCTGAAGGAGAAGTTCTTGTAAACGTGGATGCTGATAATTACACAGGGAAAGGATTTGCAAATTTTATTAATCTCCAATTTCTTCAAGAAGATAAAATATTTCTAATTCCAGATACAAGGAATGATACCAATGTCGAGATATATGGAAAGGTCTGTGTCAGAAAGAAAGATTTCATGACCGTCAAAGGGTATGATGAGGAACTGGTAGGCTGGGGATTTGAGGATATTGATTTCTACACACGACTCCAGAATTTGGGTTTGAATCAACGGCTGTATGATGATGATGAATATGCCAAGTGTATAGTCCATGGGCCAGAGGACCGGGTTTCAAATCAGGAAAACTTCCACAAGCTTCACACACTGTTTGCGATCTCTGAAAAAGAAAGAGCGGAGCTCGTATTTCTCTATAAAGACGGAACTTTTGAAAGAGGAGTCTTTTTGATGGATAAAACTGAAATGAAGAATTTTGCAAAGGGGATATTGTGTGTGCTGGAGGATGATGTGCTGGAGAGCGGCACTTGGACTTTTAATGATAAGCGGTATCTGTTGAAAAATAATAACCCCACTATTCCAGATGAGTCGTTTATGTTCAATATGTCACGCTGGCCTATTTACTTTAGTAACCATCCGGAGAAGCAAGTGTATCAAAAAATTACCAAAACAAGCCTGATTAACTATTCACTGATGATGCATCAGGCTTCAGGAAATTATATTCGATTCAAATCAAACTATCACAATAAAAAGATAGTCGTAAACGCTGATTTTGGAGTTGCTACTACCAGCTTCCCTTTTCGCTTTTTCACCCAAAAGGAATTCGTGAAATCAAGTTAACCTCTCAATTGATCCTTTTATAGTCGGTTTTGTCAGTTTTATCGGGTTTGTTGGCAGGAATTTAAGGGGGAGATGTGTGGATATTTGTTTCAACAGCAAAGGAATCTTGATTTAAGATTCATTGCATCCATCAACAGAAACCAATAACCACACTATCTATGAAAAGGGTACTTTTTATGCTGGGCCAAATGGATGACCTCGACATCGAATGGATGATTGACAATGGGAACAAGCAAGAGGTGCGTTTTGGCGAAAAGCTAATTACACAAGGAGAGAATGTTGAGAATATCTACATCATTCTTTCAGGTGGATTTTCGATTGTCGATGAAAATAATCCAGATGCTGAGATCGCTAGAATTGGTTCCGGTGAAATCGTAGGAGAGATGTCATTTATTGATTCCCGACCTCCCTCAACTTCGGTGCTGGCTGTAGAAGATTCCTCAGTATATGCAATCTCTCGCGAGTTTGTTAAAAAGAGACTGTCGGTTGATCCTGATTTTTCTTCTCGATTTTATTACTCAATTGCTTTGTTCCTCTCGGATCGACTTCGTAAGACGATTGGGCGACTCGGTTATGGAGAAGCAGATGAGGATATCGATGAGATCGATACAAATGTGTTGAATAAAGTTGCGCAGGCAGGGGCACGATTTGGGATGATTTTGAATAAGTTTTCACAAGTCTAACGATCAAAATCATGTGGTATCAAAAGTTACTCCCCTGTATTTATTTAGTGACAATTCCTTTGTTGCTCTTTTCACAAACCAGCACAGAAAGGGATGTGTGCAGCCTGATGGAGCTTTCGGAGTGGACCTTGTCAAAAAATCCTTCTATCCAGCGCCAGCACCTACAGGTCCAGCAATCAAAGGCGAACTTGCAAATTGCTACTAGTATTTTCGATTATCGATTGAATGCCAGTTCAGGGTACGATCGTAACCGATTTTCACTTTTTCAAGGAGATTCGCGTAATGCATTAGTTGATGGCCATCTTAACACAAATACCTATGCCCTTGAAGGAGCCCTCCAGCGTACTTTTAGGAGTGGTATGACAGCTAACCTGGGACTTGAATACTCCCGGGTTGCAGACAATTTTCCGCTGAATTCTTTAAGTGAAGAAGTCGGCCCTTTCTATTCGGATAATGTTACAACAACCGTACTATCTCTCAATCAACCTTTACTTAAGGGGAGCGGCCGAAAATTTGCAGCAGCAAATGAGCAAGCAGCTGAAATAGAGGTTGAAAGTAACATCCTGAACTTGATCTTTGCCTCCTCCGGCGAATTACTGAATACGGTATTGGCTTATTGGCAATATTTAAATGCGTACAAAAGCGTTAAAGTTTATCAGGAAAATGAAGACCGAGTCAGAAAAGTACTTCAGGTTACAAATGACCTTGTCGAAGCAGAGAAAAAACCTGCCGGTGACCTCATCCAGGTAAAGGCAGACTTAACAGACAAAGAACGCCAAACCCTTTTAGCTAAACAGCAATTGTACAATTCGCGACGAAGTCTTGGTCGATTTGTGGGGTTAAGTGAAAAGGAAAGTGAACAACTTGGAATCCCTGTTAACGAATTTCCTACCCTGGAAGAATCTAAGTTTTCAACGGAAATTAACCTAGATGATTTGATCAAGATAGCACGCGAAAATCGTACAGATCTGAAATCAATGGTTAAAACAAGTGAGGCGCTGGGAATTAATCTAAACCTCGCCAATAATAGCCTCAAACCTCAGCTTGATCTTGGAGGGTTTATCTCTTACGGGGGCTATGATGCTGGAAATAGTTTGCAACGAATTATTTCACCGTTGAGTCAATCTGAAGGGAGGAATATCCAGTTTGGAGTATCGCTGAATTATCTGTTTCCGCTCAATAATAATTTTGCCCAGGCGAGTCTGGTAGGTAATCAGGTAGCTATTTCTAATCAACAAGTCTTGTTAGATAACCAGATTCGAAACATCGAATTGAACGTAAGTATTGCGCTTAATAACTTGAACAATAGTGTGTTGACACTTGAAAAGGCAAGTCAGACACTGGGCTATTATAAAGAGGTTTTTGAGAATGAACAAGTCAAGTTCCAAAACGGGCTTTCTACCATCCTCAACCTGATATTTTTTCAAGAACGTTTGACATTTGCCGAACTCGATTACCTCTCTGCGCAACAACAGTTTGCTCAGGCGATTATCAATTTGCGGTATGAGACTGGTACCCTACTACCAAAAGGAAGGACCCTGGTCTTCCCTCAAAATCA
>CAYGTH010000472.1:0-5949 GCA_964352745.1 uncultured Bacteroidia bacterium | reverse complement strand
GATTGAGCGGTATAGGTATATCCATGGAGGGTATTTCCTACGATGACGGGCAATCGGTAGGTAGGCGGTAAGTCTTTATAATTCACAGTTCCCGGATCTCGGAGTGCAAATGTGATCGCACTACCGTCCTCCAACTGCACAGCGTTGATCCAGGTATAGCCTTGTCCATCCGTCCAGTAGGCATAGGATTGGATGCGATCTACCGGCACATAAACGGCCTCCCAGAATGTTGAAACGCCATACAGGGAATCAGGCGTCCAAAAGGCCCCGCTAAACGATTCTCCCAATTTATGTTCAGCTCGAAAAGCTGCGTTTTTCTTCTCAAACGGGAGGTAAGTCCCATCTTTCAGGTAAGCCCCCCCGATCCAATACCGGTGATCTATATGTGTCTTCCCCTCATTCAAGCGCGCAGGAGGAATCTTTTGTAAGCTGTAACAGCCCCCTAGCATCAAGAGGAGGGCGAGGAGCAAGATCCCGAAGGTCATCTTATGTGTGTTCATAACTCTTCCATTTAGGACCAGGCTACGAACAAAATGAGGAACATCCGATGACGGATGGCAGGGAACGGGATGATTTTTGGGGAGGTCGTGTGAGAAACCGAAACCGGCATTGCACCGCATCTCCATATTCCGAGGCTAAGCCATTCCTGCCGGGCTATCAAATTGAAACTTGCTCTTGTCGAGTTTCCAGAGTGCGCGAAATGCCTCGGTTGTTTGGACAAAATGATCCCGGAAATAGGGTTTTCTCAACTCACTTCGGTTGTGTGTCCAACCAAAGAAATCCAGAAAACGGTCATACACCCGAACCTTAATCAAATGATCGTAATAGTCCTCGGGGGTTCCATAGGTACAATCCATGGACACTGCTTCATAGATCATCGGAAAAGCCAATGCGTGTTTTTCACTAAAAAACCGAGTATGCCGTTCTTCCTCGCCATAGCGGAGGAGCAGATAGAAAATAAATCCAAAGGTGGTCTGAAGTTGTCCCTCTTCTGCATAGCCATCATGATACCCCCAATTAAATTGTTGCCAATACGTTTGAAAAATCACCTGGAATAGCTCAGTCGGCTGTTCCAATATTTTTTCACCTTTCGCTGTCAAGGACAATTTCCCAGTACGTTTCTTGGTAAGACCAGCTAATTGGGCAATTATTTTTAGGTTTTGAAGGGAAATACTATCGGTTTCTTTGCTAAGTTTCGTGATCCCTTTCTCAATCATGTCCTCTGGAATTAGCCCTAATCCATACAGATCGAGGCAGAGTTGACGTGGCAGGTTTCCTATTTTTGTCAGCTTAATCGTTCCGGCAGCTTGAATGCGTCGGAGAAAGGCCTGCATTAAGGCAAAAAAAGGAATCTGAGTAATCAGAGCTGCCTTTTCCGGTGTATCCGTTAGTTGAATAGGAGAATCGCTTGAAAAAGGTTCATACAGGAGAATAGACATATCATTAGGAGACAGATAGTCCATTTCTGCCCTTGGACGACGGTTTTCCGCCTCCATGAATTTATTCAACTCAGCCTGTAAGCCTTCCAAATCGTGTTCATTCATCGCTTTAGCATATTCCGTCTTCTGTCTTCTGTCTTCTGTCTTCTGTCTTCCGTCTTTCTTCTTCTCTGCCTCCTCTTCCCTACTCCCACACAATACACATCGGCTGCGGCACTTCGATCGACTGCCCGGTAGGGGTCAACGCACCGGTGGATTCGTCGATGGTATAGCTGGTCAGGGTGTTGCTATTTACATTGGCGGAAATGAGGTAGCGGCCAGAGGGGGTTATGGAAAAATTACGAGGCCAGTCGATGCCTTCATACTCCTGCTCTACAAAGGTGAGGTCGCCGCTGGAAGGATCGATCGTATAGGCGGCGATGCTGCTGCTGGCATTGCGATTGGAGGCATAAAGGAATTTTCCGTTGGGATGCACGTGGATGTCGGCGCATTTGCTCGGCCCTTCCCAGTCCTCGGGCAGGGTGCTGATATGTTGCTTCGCTTCGTAAGTCGCCGCATCGTAGCGGGTAACGGTGAAGTTGAGTTCATTGACCACATATATCCACTTCTCATTGGGATGAAAATCCATGTGGCGGGGTCCGGCGCCGGGTTCGGACTGAATGGCTGGCGGATCGGAAGGGCTGAGTTTCCCCGCGACATCTACTTCATATATTTTTACCAGATCAATTCCCAGGTCATTCGCATATATTTTCCCATCGGGCCCCATGCGAATAGAGTGTGCGTGAGGACCTTTTTGCCGTTCGGGATTTGCGCCAGAACCTTCGTGCTGCACCCAATCACTGGCGGGTTCCAGGCTCCCATTTTCGGCTACCGGAAATACGGAGATAGAACCGCTGCTGTAATTCGCAACAAAGACCAGACTTCCATCGGGATTCGTGCTGACGTAGCAGGGGCCGAGGCCTTTGGTCGTCTGGCTGTTGACCAGCGTCACTACTCCTGTTGCAGGATCAACCCGAAAAGCGGATACACTGCCTTCAGGCTCGCCAGCAGGACGGTGGACAGCATATAACATTTGTCCATCTGGCGATAAGGAAATAAAGCCAGGGCCGGAGATCTCATGATTTTTGTGTTCGAGGGTAAAAGACCCATCTGCTTCCTGAAACCGAATGGTATACAGGCTGCCGACAGAATCCGATGCACTTGTCCCCACATACATGCGATCTCCCTCCGTAACTCCATCCGGGGTAGTTTCGGTATCTGCGGATTCAGTGGATTGGGAACCGGTACATGCAGCCAGCAGGATGGCAGTACCTAGAAAAGTAGCAAAGAGGGAGTTCATAATGAAGGAATGTGTGTAATGGAAGATTGATTGCCCGATTAAGGTCGGGGAATATGGGGAAAAATACAAGCCCTCCCCCATACGGAAGCAGGGGGTATCTCTCATGAGCATTCAAATGTTTATAGTTTTCAGGTACCCGCTACTTGTCCGGGATTGGGATAATAGCAGCTCAACACTGAATCCATCTCAGATTTCCCTGTAGCAATTCCGGAGACTTTATCCCAGATGTTATCTGGAATCAGGGATCTCAATGGTTGTACTACACGAGGCACTTGGGGAAAGGTAGCCCGTAGTTTACTGTCCCAAATCGGGTGATATTTCACCAAATCATTGGGATAGACAATTTTTCGACGGGTACCCTCATCTATGCCGCGAAAAGGCTCACTGATGTTCAGGTAACCGTAGTCGTCAGTTAATTGCTCACCCGGATGAATATCCCGGATAGCAATTTCAAAATCATAAGCCGTAGTCAGACAGTTGGAGTGAAAACTGTGATTAACATAGCGACCATGATCCCAGCAAAGCACGAAATTCCCTTGATTGTTGCGAAAAGAATACGTGTCGAGAATCTCCTGATAGAGCGGATCCAGTTGCTCAATTTGTTCCCGGGTAAACTCCCGGTCCAGTTTGTCGAGTGCCCAGGTAATCGTTCCTTTTGGAATGAATTCTGTGGCCACAACCCCGTAACCAACGTCGGGGTTAATGAAGGCGATTTCTGTTTTGGGATGAATCATTTTTTTTTCACAAAAAAACCACCTTGCGCATCTCACAACGAAATATTGTGTGCGGCAATTGTTGCCATAATACGAAGGATTGAGCAGATAGTTGATTTATTTTTCATCACAAAATCACTTTTTTTTCGCACCCATTTTTCCATGCCCTATACCGGATGCGTGAGACCCTTTTAGAGACCTGTTTCAGGTCATTCTTTTCGCATTTTCTGTGTGCATATTCTCATTTTGACACAAATACATCGACTCAATCTGCCTCTCGTCCCCAGAATCGGCCTTGGTATGGCTTTTGGGTATTCCCAGGTTCAATTCTCAAACCATGCAAACCTATGGATCCCATATTTCTGGCCGAACTGATCATCGTAGCAGTCATCATCGCGATACAGTTCATCGTATTTTTCCGAAACAACCAATCGATCAACTCCCTGGCCGATCTCTATCCCGGTCAGAGTCAACTCAAGACGAAGCCTATCGCGGCGGAGAGCGGATCACAGACCGGGTCGATCGACCTCATCGCGGAAAATCCTCGTTTCAGTACTACGTTTCAGGAAATTGTCCGGACAACGAATGCCTACCTGACCAAAAACAGGGGCGCGGCGGACTTTGATATCTTAAAAGAAATAGCCGAGCGGCGCAGTCATTCACAGGAGCGCGCTATTGAAGGCAATATTACCCTCCCGCTATATATCGGGCTGCTCTGTACCTTTACAGGGGTCATCATCGGCCTGGTCAAAATCGCTACCGAAGGCGTCAGTGATCCGGCTATCCAATCCTTTATTGGCGGTGTACTGATCGGTATGGTCGGCTCTGCGATGGGGCTTTCTCTGACCGTTCGCTCCAACTATAGCTTCAAAAACAGTAAGCAGGAGCGCGACAATGAAGAGTATAATTATTTCACCTTCCTGCGGACAAACATTCTCCCGGCCTTACGCCGTGATCCTTCGCAGCCCGTTTCTGCCCTGCGCGAAAATCTCGCTGCATTTAATGAAGGATTTGCGCAGTATCAGGAGCAGGTGAATGGTTCATTGAATGAATCGCTGCAACTATTCTCCGACCTGAAAGGGGTATTCACCCAAATCCGCGGACTCGAACAGGGCCTTACCGGCATCGGGCATTTTTTGCAGGCGAATGATGGCATGATCGACAAGCAAATTGCTTACCTCGACAGCTACAGCCAAAAAGCGGAAGCATTCACCCAGAAACTCGGCAGCCATTTTCAGCAAACAGACCGGCAAGTATCAGCACTGGTCGATGAAAATATCCGGGCATTGGATACCAGCACCAAAGCTGCCTTTGTCAAAATGGATCAATACCTCTCAACCCTGGATGGAGGCGATTCCAAAGCATTCGTAGAAGCGCTTAACCGCGACCTCGACAAGATTAGAGGCAATGTCGCGACGTTACAGGAAAAAAGCATTGAAGTCAATGCCCGCCTCCTTGAGCAACTCAATCGGGATACTGAAAGCCGCGACGAACTCGCCGAACAGGTACGCATCATGAATGCCAAATTGGAGCAAACCCTGGCCCATCCCGGCGGATTTATGAACTCTATGGCCTTCCAGTTTTTTGTCTATGCTGGTGCTGCGGCATTTGTGCTGGGTATCATTGGCGGGGCAGTTTTCCTGGCAACAATGTGAGAAGGCAGAAGTGAGACCGCTGCGCTATCAGAGGTCAGACAAACAGGCAACGATTACCCAACCAGAAACCTCAAACTTCTAACCAGCAACTTCCCCCCTGATGAACGACTCAAGCAACAGCGATACATTATTTTGGGTGAGCTACGCCGACCTCATGACGGCTTTGTTTATCGTAGCCCTGGCGCTTTTTGTGCTGAGCTATAAAATGTTTAAAATTCGCGAAACAGATCTCAATTCTACCTCCAATGAACTGCGGGTTCGCAGTCTGGAGCTGGACAAACAAAGTCAGGCCCTCGAAGACCTTCAGCGCCGCATGAGCGAGGAAGAAATGTTCGCCAGTTCCCTCATTCAACAGCTGAATACGGAGCGCGCACGACTCGTGGTCATGGAGGAAGAATATAAAAAGCTCCAGGAAATCCAAAAGGCCATCGAGCAACTGGATCCGCGCTACTTTATGTATCAGCCCCGTTACAAGCGGCACGTGCTGCGCACACAGGTACAATTCCCAAAAGGGGGCAACAGCATCACGGCCAATTACGAGCCGATGCTCCTGGAGGCGGGTCGTGCCCTGCGGGGACTCGTGGACCAACTGGAACCCAATGACAATATCAAATACCTCCTCGTAATCGAGGGAATGGCTTCCAGTGATGATTACACCCGCAACTATGAACTGAGTTATGAGCGGGCACTTTCGCTCTTTCGACTGTGGGAAGAACGGGGAATTGCGTTTGACGATAACCGCGTGGAAGTGATGATCTCTGGAAGTGGGGAAGGCGGCGTAGGCCGCGACATGGTGGATGAAG
>CAYGTH010000471.1:0-5960 GCA_964352745.1 uncultured Bacteroidia bacterium | reverse complement strand
CCCCGGCTTTTCCAAATCCCATACGCCACAATCGCTACCGTTGTGCCGATCATTACAAACCAGTCGAGGATACTCATGAGAAGGCCGTGCTAAAAAAGTAAAACAAAATGATAAGGACGACCAATTCGCCAATGATGAAGGCGTAGAGTTGGTTCCAGGATTTGAAAAAGGGGAATACCTTTCGCAATTCTTCGTTTTCTTCTTGTTTCTCTGAGTTCGACATGCTGAATAGGATTAGATGAGGGCTGTTATTCTCCTTGCTGATCTGTTTTCGATTCTACTGCCGGCGATTCGGGGGTTTCTTTTCCGATCGAAAGCATATTGGCAAAAAGACGATACGCGCCAGGTACACCAGCAGGTAATTCTCTGAAGAATGAAATTCCGGTGTAGAAAAAATTTCCTGTGCCATAAGGAGCCCAGAGGAGCGCACCTTGTTTGGGAGTTTCTCCCGGATCATGAGATTCCATCAGCGCCGTATATCGGTTATCCCATTCATTAGGGAAGTACAAGCCTCTTTCCTGAATCCAGTCCTCAAAATCCAATTCTGTCAGGACATTCGGGGAATTGAATACCGGATGATCCGGCACCAGGACTTTGATCGCTGCTTCCTCGACAGAAACCCGGTCTCTCGAAATTGTGAGCGGATAGGGGCCGGGTTGCTTCATATTTAAGCCTGAAGTGGTATTGTATTGAATGATATAAGTCCCCCCCTGTTCTACATATTTCATCAACTCTTCATGATGGTAAGGCATGCGTTCCCGGCGGTTGTAGGCTCTGATTCCGGCAATAATGGCATCATATTGCTTGAGGTTATCGAGGGTAATGGCCGCATCATCCAGGATGTCCACCTGATAACCGATCCCTTCCAGTGCGACGGGGATTTCATCTCCTGAACCTTCAATATACCCAATGAGTTCTCCCTTTTTTTCAAGTTTCACCCGAACAATACGAGCTTCCGCGGGATCGAAAATCATCTGAGGTGGAATGTGGTCATAGTCGATTGTCTGCTGGCTAAAAGAAGTATAAGGACGGTCATTTTCCTGCACACGTGCCGCAATCACCCCGATAGATTGTTCATCTGGTGGGGTAACGGTAATCATGGTGCGCATTTCTTTTCCTATTTCTTCCAGGTCAAACTCGATCAGAGAAGGGGAGACCTGCCAGCCTTTCGGTAGCTTAAAGCTTACCTGACCTTGTGCATGCGCAGCAAAAGATTTGATCAGTACAGGAATCCGTTGTGCCTTGTTTTGTGCAAAGAGATAGGACCGCTCGCCAAAATTGACCGCTACACGAGGCGCAACCACAAATGGGCGATACAGTTCCCCGATAGCCCGATCCACATACTTATGCACGACAGGGGTAGTGAAGGTCAACTCAAGCGGGGTTTCTGTTCCAAAAATAAAAACAAACTGAGCTGTTTCAGTGGGAAGATTTTGCGGAAGGCCAATCAATTCCTGCCGACTGACCTGATAAATGCCTTTACCTACTGGTAATTGCATCCAATAGGGCTGAGAGGGAGCAACTGTGCCCATTTTTGTTGCATGCGACAGTTCGAGTGGTCTTTCATTGGTGCCCAGATTGAGTCCACTGGCTGATGAGACCGCCTCTTTTCCAACAGAGGCACGCGTCAGTTGTATTGGAAAAGCGGTACGCTTGATGATGGAAAGTTTGGTGTGGGCGGTATCTCCGGGCGCGATAAAATGGTTCCGGCTATTTGCCTCAAACCACAGGCCGGCACATTGGGCGATGAGTTCCTGAATATCGGCTTGCTTGCGGGTTCGCCAATGAGAATCCTGCAACTGCCCTACGGCGCGATAGGCGTTGGCGAGTGCTGGAATAGAAAGGGAAGGATCTTCCGGATTATATTGATCATAAATTTTGGTGAGCAGTTTAGCAATCTTTTTCCCGCCTTCCAGACGCTCCCAGCTGGTATCTACTCCGTCAAAAAAATCACTTGTGGCGGTATCTCCCATGGTATGCATGAGCTTTTCTATATTGGAGCCGCGCTGTAAGCTGGTCCCAAATGCCTGGCATTTATGCTGAGAACGAGCCAGGGAGGCGATTTCTCCATAATTTTTCCCTAAGAGGGCATCATATCCTCCTACTTCTACCTCCAGGGTATTCGGATATTCCTCTGAGCTTCTTCGCCAGGAAAACCCATTCCACAACACCCGCTTGGCTTGCCAGGTCTTTACAAATCTTAGCTGCTCTGGAAAAGCCTTGGGATCAGCAGCGAGTATAAATGCTTCTTTGGCCAGAATGGCGGAAGAAATGTGATGGCCGTGGCCGCCCTGGCCTGGCTTATCCCCTTCAGGTGCCAAAAATCGAGTAATAATGACATCGGGCCGCACATTCCGAATGGCCCAAACCACATCTGCCAGTGCTTTATTTCGCTCCCAAATATTGAGGGTCTCTTCGGCAGTTTTGGAATAGCCAAAATCATAAGCCCGGGAAAACAGCTGATGGCCTCCGTCTATTCGACGTGCAGCAAGGAGTTCCTGCGTCCGAAGAACACCTAATAAAGGGCCTTTTTCATCCCCAATCAGATTTTGTCCTCCATCTCCACGGGTCATAGATAAGTAGGTGGTGTGATAGCCCCGACCCTTAGCCATATAGGCAATGAGCCGCGTATTTTCATCATCGGGATGCGCTGCGACATAGAGCACAGTTCCCAGTACTTGTAATTGTTTGAGCTGATGCTGGATTTCAGAGCTACTCAAGGACTTTCGGGGGGCCTGTGCCTGAGTGGAAAATGTGAAAAGGAATGCAGCGACCATCATCACAATGGTAGGAGTTCCTTTTCTGAAAGAGGACAAATAAGTGAGGATAAACATAGTCAAAGGATACTAAGCAATTTTGAGGAATTTCTGTAGCAGGCGCTTGGGTATGGAAAATTATATTATTTGGTAGCCCACTCGGCAAGGTTGGCTTCTATTTGTCCTTTCCAAAAGGATTTATAAGCATTTGAATCACTTGCATCACCGAGTTTGATGGCTTCGTTAGCCGTTTTGATTGCCGCTTTATAGTCTCCAATATGAGCAAACATCTGTGATTTGATCATGGTGTTATAATAGGTGGTATTCAAATCAAGAGATCTGCCAATCCATTCGAATGCCGTTTCCTCATCTCCTGTCCCTTCAAGTGCATATTGCGCACTTTGAGCATACATAGCCCAGGCATTGTCGATTTCCTGCATTTCGGCTTTCAGTCCTTTCATCACCAGCTCAGCGGTGGGAACATCTATCATAAAGGATACGCTTTTCTTAGCCCAATGCAGGACAACGGAAGCTTCATCATCAGATATAGGCTCGATGGAATAAGCTAGACGTTCCTGAAATGGAGCATCTTGTGCATGGGCTGTCAGGCGCAATATATCTTCTTCTTCTTTGTATTGACCGGTGCCTCCCTGATTCCAATTGGAATTGAGGATAAGGGTCCATTCAGCTTTTCCGGGGATAGCAAAAATTGAATATTTACCAGCAGGAACCTGATTTCCGTCAATGGTAACATCATGCTCAAAGCTGATGGTCGTAGCCATATTCGCCCCGGCTCTCCAAAGTTCTCCGTATGGAACGAGGTCGCCCCAGATCGTTCTGCCTTTGACGCCCGGACGGGAATAGGTGATTTCAATATCGGTAATGCCGATGGTTTGCTTTACACTGGCATTAGGACTGGGTTGCGGTAAGTCTTGTGCTTGCCCGGCAAATCCAGCCAGCAGGAATAAGGTTAGGATAGATAGGTATCTGCTTGAAGTGCGCATGATAAGGGGATTTGTAAGTGATGAGCAATTTAGGCCTATCTGCTCAAAATTGCACATGTTATCTTTAGAGGTAAAGGTTTTGAAGCCTGTTACCCGTTATTTGGAAAATGTGTATCTTTCAGTTATAACCCTCAATCAGACCCTCCATGCGATTCTTTTTCCAGAAACTATGGGTATTGCTGCCCATTCTGATGCTAAGCGGCTGCGGTGCGCAGGCGGTAGCAGAATCCGTAAGCAACGAAGTCCCTACCCGCCGTGATTATATCCGCCAATTTTATTCAACTGGCGCAATGACCTTTGTGTATGGAAGTCAGGGCGCAGATGGAGGGGCTGCTTGTAAGGGCTATTTGGAAGAACTCAAGTCCCAGGCCCGCAGAACCACCATTACTGTTAAGGCAGATACAGAAACGACCCGGGAAGAACTGGGGCAGTCAGCCGTTTTTCTGGTAGGTACGCCTGAGACCAATAGTCATATTGCTGAAGCAATAGCCAAATTGCCCGTAGCGATTGATTCCCAGAATATTCAATTTGATGGCAAGCCCTATGTGGACCCTTCCGATGTATTTATGCTTTCTTTTTATCCCAATCCCTGGAATGAGCAATTTCCGCTCGGCCTGATTACGAGTGCAAATGAGGACGCGATTACGGATTTTTTTGATGTGTACTATGCAGGGCAATGGCGTCGGTTTTTTAGGGATCGATGGGGGTATGAATTGTTTCGTGAAGGAAACCGTATGATCATGGGGCATTTTTCTGAAAAACCTGAGAACCTCTGGGCGCTTGATAAGGAAACGCATTGGGATTTGTCTGCGGGGGTGAAAGAGCTTATCGCTGGAAATGAACATCGCTACATCTCGCATGGAATTGACACAGAGGTAGAAGCATGGTTGTCTATGGAAACGCGCCATCAGCAAGTGAAAATTGAAATTGAACGATTTTTTGGAAAGGAGAACAGGGAAGAGGTGAGTTATCATCTGTATCCCTCTTCTGAAATAAAAGGACTCAAAACCCGCAATACCGATCACGCTCACCTTAATGTGAATGCGGCTGAAGTTCATCTGATTCATAGCGAGGAATACGAAGGAAATGATGCGGCTCAGGTGGCAATGATGTGGTTGAACAAGATTGCGGGAAAAGCTTCTCTGCCAGCATGGGAAACCGGCCTGGCGATTTATTTTACGCCTCACTGGCAAAAAGAAGGATATGAATATTGGGCTGCGAAAATATATAGGGCGAAAGTACTGCCTGAGCCGGGAGCCCTTTTTGATCCCGAGGCTTTCCAGGGCCTTTCTCCTATTGTCAGGGGCGTTGCATCTGCTTTATGGGTAGAATTCCTGCTGGAAGAAGAAGGGAAAGAAGGATTGATAAAACGATATCAGGCTGCCGGGGCAAGGGAGGCAACGCCCATCGCACTCAAGCGGCAGTTTCGGAAATATCTGAATGAAAAATTCCCTGAATTATCCTACGAGTCCGCACAGGCAAAAAGTCCACTGCCCTATATAAAAGGATTTAATTTTGCCCATGAAGGCTATCAGATCTATAATGGCTACGCTTCTTCAAAGGCTACTGAAGCCATAGCAGCTCTGCAGGGAATTGGCGCGAATTCCCTTTCAGTGATTCCCTATAGTTATCTCCGTGATCCCAAAAAGCCTTCCCGTTTTCCTTTTGCGCATAGTGCAGGAGATGAAAATGACGAGGGCTTGATTCATTGCGCATTTGAAGCCCACAAGCGGGGGATGATGACGATCATGAAGCCACAGATTTGGGTAGGGCGTGGGAGTTGGCCGGGTGACATAGAAATGAAGTCCAATGCGGACTGGGAAGACTTTGCCCGCAACTACGAAGCCTGGATCGTGCATTATGCCTTGCTGGCAGAAATTCATGGAATGGATATGTTGTGTATCGGGACCGAATTTGCCAAAGCTACCCTGGCCCGGGAGCAGGATTGGCGAGCTTTGATCCGGAAGCTGCGGCATCTGTACAGCGGGCCGATGGTGTATGCTGCGAATTGGGGCGAAGAATTTGAAAATGTTAAATTCTGGGACGAACTCGATTATATGGGATTGGACTGCTATTACCCCATTACTAAAAATAACAAACCCTCGAATGCGGAACTGTTGAAAGGATTTGAATATATCCTGGACAAAGTCGAAAAAAATGCCCGAAAGTATAATAAAACTCATTTGCTTACCGAAATCCG
>CAYGTH010000470.1:0-5995 GCA_964352745.1 uncultured Bacteroidia bacterium | reverse complement strand
TTTTATGACGTTCGGATTCGCGATGCAATGGAGTACGATCTGATCGGAGAAGTGGTCTAATCGGGATTTTTGTTAATTTGAACCTGACATGTGGGATAGACCGCTTGGGGAGTCTAACTCAAGGCCTGACGATACACATTATGATTCGGATCACCTGCCTATGTATTTTCTTGTTTCTCTTTGCTAATCCACTCTCCGCTCAGTGGGAAGTTGCCGTCAAGAATTTACTCAGAGATTCCTATAATACCCTTGTGTATCTCAAATACACAGGCTCAGGGCTCGAAAACAGAAAGATGAACATCTCTGTCGGTTTTCGGAAGCGCAATGGAGTGGGCTTTGTGATGCACAAAGAAATGAGCCTCAGGATCAGTAGCAATGCGGTATATCCCCTTCGCTTTAAAGTCCCTCAGGATAACTATTTTGTCTCGATTGATATCGAGGATACCGAAACCGGGAACCATACTTATCTGGAACAGGAATTTTCCAGCACCGTTAGCCGGGACCGTTTTTCGGTTTCGGATATTTTCCTCTCCTATAGCGAAAATATTGATTCTGCCCTGCTGGAGCCCATTTTACGGCCCATCGTGCAGCCAGGAGACAAACTCTATTTTTTCCTGGAGGTCTATGATCGGGATTACCGGGAAGTGCCGGTTCGTGCCTATTTGCTCAAAGAGAAAATAGCTACTGAATCCCTCTCTGCGACTACCTACGATTCCCGGAAATATACCAGCAAGGTTCTGTATGTCTTCAAGGATGGAGAGCGCCGTGCCGATTTTGTGGATTTTTTCACCCTGGATAAATTGGAAGCAGGCGAATATCTGATTCAGATTCTCGTCTATGACGATGAAGAATACCTCGATGAAAAAAGTACTCGGCTGGTGATTGAAGGCGGAACTAAAAAGCAAATCTATGGAGACCTCAATACTTCGATTCGGATGATGAAGTACATGCTCTCCGCTTCAGAAATGGATTCCTTGCTGGCAATTCCGGATGATATGGTCAAACGCAATTTGTTTGATCAGGAATGGGAAGCACAATATGCGGCCGAATCCGAAGCGCAAATGGAGAGCTATTTCAAAAAAATATATGCTGCGAACGAGCGATTTGAAGAAGATATTCCAGGATGGGAAACAGATCGGGGACGAATATTTGTAGAATATGGAGAGCCCGGACAGGAAAAGACAGGGGTAGAAATCGCTGGAAAAACGTATCATCGATGGACCTATCCGGAGTGGTCGCTCACCTTTTTATTTGAAAAACGCAACCAGCGGTACGTTCTCGTCGAATAACCTCCCATGAAGGATACCTTTCGCAAATACCTCAAGAAATATTACCCTTTTGACTCCTTGCTTCAAAAACAGGAGGTGGAAGAGGCGACGGTGGGCTTCAATAAATTCAAATTATCGCGGGGGAAACAGTTCTCACTGTTTCTATTGAGGATCAGTCCCTGGGTTTGCGCAATCGGATTTGCCACTACCTTTTTGATTTCGGTCATTCCGGGTGCTACAGCAGGCTTATATGCTCAATACCAGGGCTTGTTTGATGCCTTTTTGATTATCTGCGTAAGTGGTCTGATTGGCTATGGAACTAATTTTATTGCGATCAGAATGTTGTTTCGGCCCGTTATCAAGCGACCGATCTGGGGGCAGGGCCTGATCCCTGCACAGCGAAACAGGATTATTCATACCCTCGCACAAGGTATTCATAAACACGTACTCAATCAGGATTTGATTCGCCAGCGGGTTCAGGACTCGGGATTGGTAAATCGGGTGAATGAGATTGTGATGAACGGTACAGTGGGCCTGATGCGCGACGAAGAACTCCGGGGACACCTCAAAGATGCGATCTATACCGCGATCGAAACGTATGCGGGCCGCGAAGAAGTCCGGAAAGATATCCGCGGAATGATCGATGCCCGAATCGAAGAAAATGTAGAAGGAGGGGTGAAAAAATTCTTGCTGCAAACTTACAAGCGGTACAACAAAGAAGATTATGAGGAGGCGATCGATCGGGTCGTGGAGAATATTCCCAAAATTTCACTGGAAGTAATCGGGAAACTGGAAGGAGAATTGGATCGGTTGGCTGCTTTTATTCGCAAAAATAAAGGAGCTGCAGAAGAATACACCATGAAAATGTTTGTGGATGTATTGGACCGAATTGATATAACAAGCTTACTTGCCAAGCAGATGGAGCACTTTGACGAAGCCAAATTGGAACGCATGGTCTGGGAAGCGACAAATGAACAGCTGCTGTATATACAATATTTGGGGACTTTGCTGGGAATATTAGGGGGACTCCTGATCTGGAAAACGCAACTCATGGCAATGGTTTATGTCGGCCTGTTTGTTTTGCTATATTTCCTTGATCAGTTTTTGTTTAAGCTCAAATCCAAAGATATTTGATCGCCCCTATTCAAGTAATCAGCTGGCAAACCTGTTAACGCACTAATCTCCTTCTCCCTTACTCACCCGAAAAGACCTATACCGCCCTTGGAACCAATAAAAAGAAGTATCAAGCAGGACTATCTGACAGGTGATGCCAGCCTGCGTCCATTTTACCAATATCCACTCCAATCCCCCGATTTTGGGCAGATTATTCAGGATAAGGCGCGCGAAGACATCGATCGGGAAGCGCTTCACCGGGTAATAACTGAGCAGTATGCCGGACAAGGACTGGAGATGACAGATGCTACCCGGCATAATTTGGATGCCCTCCTGCAGTCCAATACCTATACCATCACGACCGGGCATCAACTGGTCTTGTTTGGGGGGCCGCTTTTCACCGTGTATAAGGTGTTGAGTACGATTCAATTAGCGGAGCAACTCCGAAAAGAACACCCTGAACATCAATTTGTACCCCTGTTTTGGATTCATACCGAGGATCATGATTTTGATGAAATCAATCATTATTATGATTCCTTTGAAGAAGTAATTCGCTATCAGGCAGATTGTCAGGGACCCGTAGGGCGGCACGTCCTTACCGAGGCCATTCGGGCCGCTACACCTCCTGATATGGAAGCGCGATTTACCCGTTGGTACACACCCGGCAATACCCTGACAGAGGCTTTTCGAGGGTTTATGAATGAATTGTTTGGGGAATACGGAATCGTCATCCTCGACCCGGATCACGCAGACCTGAAGCAGCGATTTGCATCAGTTATTGAAGGAGAAATTATCGATCATAAAAGCTTTGAGCACGTCGAGAAAACCTCTGCTGACCTGGAAGCTGCGGGGTATCCCGCTCAGATCAATTCCCGGGAAATCAACCTCTTCTTTATGGAAGATGAGGGCCGAAACCGGATTGTGGGAGAAGGAGATGCCTTTAGGGTCCTGAATACGGAGCACACCTTTGATCAGGAAAAACTCCTGGCTCTGCTGGCCGAACATCCGGAATATGTAAGTCCTAATGTTTCCTTGCGCCCTTTGTATCAGGAAATGATTCTTCCCAATCTGGCTTATATTGGAGGTTGGGCAGAAATGGCGTATTGGTTACAGCTGAAAGGAGTATTTGACCACTATCAGGTGAACTTTCCCCTGATCCTTCCACGGATGATGGCGACTGTTTTTCGGGAATCGGAATTGGAAGCCTGGACGAATCTGGGATTCAGTCCGGAAAATATTCAGCAGCAACAACCGGAACTCTATCGTGCATATATGCCGAAGGTCTGGGACGATGCCGAATTTATAGAACTCAAAAATGGCCTCCTGACTCAGTTTGGAGCGCTCGAAACCTATATTCAACAATTCTCCAATACCTTGCCGCGTTCTGTAGTCGGACAGCAGGTACAAACCGAAAAGTTTTTTGTCAACCTGGAAAAAAAGCTGCACCGCGTCTTGCGACAGGAATTCTCGGAGGACTTTGGAAAGATTGATAGCCTCAAGGCACAGATATTTCCTGATGGAAAGGTTCAGGAGCGTGTATTGAGCCTCGCTGCCTTTTCAGACCTGAGTCCTTCAGCCTTTGTCGCGGCGATCTATCTCCATGTAGACGTCCTGAATCCCGAACATTGCTACATTACCTTAGCAAATCTTTGATTTTGCTGAAAACTTATCGAAATTCAACCGTACACTATAGGTATATAGCATTGCAAATGGTCAATGCACTTCATTAGTAATTATCCAAATGGCTCAGGAAAGATACAGGCAGTCGGGTGCAACAGCCGATGAATTTGATACTTCGCTTATGTATGACGATATCGAGCGGATGCGCGATATCGAGGCCGAGGAAGAGAAAGAACAGAACAACAAATTAGGCTTTGCCGGTATGATGGCCCTGGTAGCAGGGGTATCTATGATGGCCGTTGGGATGCTGGCCAAGGGAGTCGTCGGCCTGGAAATTTATAACCTGCTGATGGTGCTATTGCCTATGGTAGGAATAGGCGCATTAGGCTATGGCTTTTATAAAACCCTGAAACTCGCCTTCCGTCAGAAAGAACTCAATTTCCCCGCTCTGAATGTGTATCGAAAGACTCGTCCGGTAGCAGAAGGAGAAGTAGATAATGCACGTACCCGCTCACGGCGGAGTAGAACCCGTACCAGAGATGCTTCAACAGATACAAGCAGCACACAAACAGAATCTCGTTCTCGTAGCCGCTCCCGGAGGAAAACACGATCCTATGTTTCTCAAAAGAAAACCCTGCGTCGGTCTCGTACCAATCGGGTATTTACCGGAGTAGCAGGGGGATTGGCAGAATATTTCGGAATCTCTTCTTCCCTGATTCGATTTGCCCTGGTCGCAAGTCTGTTGATGGGAATGGGAATGCCGATATTTGTGTACCTCCTTCTATCCATTATCATCCCTTCCAATTACGATACCTATTTTGAGCGTTCGCCTCGCAACGGAGACCGTAATCGCAGTCGATAACCTTTCTGTTTATGCCCACTTATTATTTGATGAAAGTAAAAGGCAATTCTCATCGCCCGAAAGAAAAATTACAGGCTGGCGGTGCCCGAATTCCTGATTATATACAACTGCGGGACGATCAAATGACCCTGATCGGATACTTTCGTCCGGAAAGATTGGAGCGACTCGCCAAAGTGGTGAAGAATGCAGACCATGCAACACGGATTCAGGAAGTGATCGGGGAGATCGAGGAGTATGGAAAACTGACCATGATCGAAGTCTGATATGAGTGGCATTCCCTCACGTCCGGTAATTTCCTTTGAGGGGGTTTCTGCCCGTTATGATGACCGCCTTGTGCTGAAGCAAATATCGATGGATATTGACATGGGCGAGTTTGTCTATGTCGTCGGGCCTACCGGGATTGGGAAGAGTACCATCCTGAAGTTGATTTATGCCGACCTGGCTCCGGTTGAAGGAAAAATCAGAGTAGGCGACTTTGATATGGGCCGCATTTCCCGAAAAAAAATTCCTTTTCTCCGACGTAAACTGGGGGTCGTATTCCAGGATTTTCAACTCTTACCTGACCGGGATGTGTATGATAATATATACTTTGCCCTGCGAGCGACAGGCTGGAAAGAAAGCGCCAAAATAAAACAGCGTATCTCAGAGGTTTTGGTAAATGTCGGGATGTCGGGGAAATCCAATGCGATGCCTCACCAGCTTTCCGGCGGTGAGCAGCAACGAGTCGCTATTGCACGCGCGCTGGTCAATGATCCCATCGTTTTGATTGCAGATGAACCAACCGGAAACCTTGATCCTCAGGCTACCGCTTATATTCTCGATATTCTCCGTAAAATCAATCTTTCCGGCACCGCAATCATCATGGCAACCCATGAGTACCGGATTATTGAAAAGTATCCTTCACGGGTTTTACAGGTCTCGACTGATGGGCTGATCGATCATGCTGACCCTGTGGCATTTCTGGCAGGACAAGAGGTCTGAGTTAATTTCAAAAAGCCGTATGCTTCCTTAATACAATTTGCTGTGTAAGACTGGTACTGATTGTAGCTCTTTCTTCTTCTTTCTTTCCTCTTTAATTCGGGTGTAGGCCAAAAATCCACAAAGAGAAACCACTCAGGCACTTAGGACACTA
>CAYGTH010000469.1:0-6003 GCA_964352745.1 uncultured Bacteroidia bacterium | reverse complement strand
AACGCAGCCATTTTCTTCGGAGGATTAGGAAGCGAATACGGGGGTGATGCTTCGACCGTGCGATATCGATCGCTGAGTGCCACGGGCGTAGAGGTATTCGTGGAAGAAGAAGTCTGCGGAGATACTGAATTGAATCACACTACCGAAGAAGTACATTTTCTTGTCTTCGATGAACCCGGCGACATCCTTCCCCAAAGTAGCGCAGCGAGCCCAGCGCGGGTACGTCAGCAGCCGGATATCTCCTGGAAGGAAGTGAATGCAACGCCAGCCGAGAATCTGGTTTCCCTCGATTGGACGCTCAATTCTGAGCAGGAAATTGACTATTACCAAATCGACCGATCGGCCGATGGCTTGCTGTTCCTGGCGATTCATCAGGAACCCTCCCATGGCAATACCGATCGCCCCCAGCGGTATCAGTTATCCGACTGGGAAGCACCGGAAGGAACGATCTACTATCGCATTACCGCTATTGGCCGCTCAGGGGAATCCTTCCCCTCCCCCTTGATGAAAGTCTCACGAGAGCTGGATATACTGCCCACCATGCGGATTACGCCTAATCCCGTTCAACCTGATCAGGCCCTTCGTCTGGAGCTCAAGACCGTGGAAATCAATGAACCTGTACAACTCCAATTCTTTGACCTTTCAGGTCGCGTCGTCCATAGTGAGACCCTGCAAGATGCACAGGAAACGCTGGTACGGAAAGTAACACCTGCCTTGCCTCCGGGCATTTATCTGGTTCGGGCTACCGGCAAGACCTGGAAGCTTACCGAGCGGATTCTGATTCAATAAGAAAACGGGCCGGGTATTGTATGAACTCCTGCAATACTCGGCCCGGCTTTCATGCTCGGGGTTGCGGGTTAAGCGCAAGTTGGGAAGAGAAAGTATCTCTTGTGTTAGCCGCCCTTTATAAAACCATTCATACTACTAGACATTTCATGCCAAAAATTTTATTCCCAGACAGGATCAACAGGATTTACAGGATCAAAATGCTGTAAATCAGGCTATTCATATCCTGTTAATCTTGTAAATCCTGTCAAAAAACAAGCGAGAAAAATTTTGTCTAGTAGTGTGAAACCATTCTAAAGAAAGTGAATGGTAGGGAAATATGCACCCGCCCCTTAGAACAAATGTGCTTACCTTTTATGTTGTCCGTAGCCCCCGGCCTCTGGACTTAAGTTTTCTGGTTCCCTAACAATTTTAGCGGAGATGCCCGCTGGCAAAAAGAAGCAGGCGAATACATTCGCCTATACGGGCTTGTAGCGGCGGATTTATCCGCCGACAAATAATATGGGAGCCAGCACCCGTGGAAATTGTCACAGAACCAGTTTTCTGAACGTTCCCCATTTTTAAAGGGGCTACCCTGTATGGTTTTCATTTACTCCATGATAAAAGCTATTTTTTTGTATTTTCCTGCCATAAATAAGAAAGTGTCTTGCTCAAACACATCCTGCTCATATGTATGTTCTGTTGCCTGCATTTTTCAGGAACTGCACAATATGCTCCATTAGAGAGTCTAACCAAGGAAATAAGGGCCAATTTTGGCGTCGGAAAAAGTATCTACCAGGCTCCCAATGGCTTGATGTGGTTTGGCATGAAACCAGGGGGACTGGCGTATTATGATGGAGAATCTGTTGTTCATGTCCCTTTGAAAGGGGAGGCCGATTTTACCGCAACGGAGGAGGTATTTGTGGTGGGAGAAGAAGTCTTGTATCTCAATTTAAAAAAAGAAGTAGGTATTTTCGATCCCTCGGTACAAGAGGTGATCGGTACGATCAAACTGGCGGAACATATTCCCGCCCATGAGCGGATCGAGCATGTAGATTATGCCAATCCTGACGGAGAACCTTTGCTTTGGATTTCCTTACCGCTGTTACGAAAAAATGGACAGGCGTATTATCGAATCCTCTTGTCGAAGAATCATGAACCCTTTGAATGGGTCACGGATGGAGAAATTCCTGTGCTTGGGCCTGGAGCGATGGAGCCACTGGGAGAGGGATTGATCGTCAAATCAATGCAGCAGTTTTTGATCATCGACCCACAAGGAAACATCATCCAAGACATAAACCCCGGGGACTATGACCTAAGCAAATTGCGGGAAAAAGAACTTGCTTCTAATCAGAAAGATAAACTCGCTTTTCTACTTGCAGAAAAACTCCAAGGAAAAACATTCCAACGACAAACCCTCTACGGATTTACCCGGCAGGGAGAAAACTGGGTGCTGGATTGGGAAGAAACACGTGATGGCTACTGGACCAATGCGGTCAGATTGGAAATCCATGGCAGCTACCTCTATATCAATGGGGGGCGTGTAGGTGTCAGAAAAGTAGATGAATACAAAAAGAAAAATTATCTGGGCGAGGTGGGCAGAAGGGCCTCCACTACCTATCTCGACTCATTTGATACCTATTGGCTGGGGAATATAGATGGCATTGGGAAAAGAAATTATCAGGCTCCTGTTTTCCAGAAATACAAAGTGAAGAACGCCCGAATGATGACAGAGGATGAAAACGGGAATATCTATATCGGAAATGATTTTTCATACATCAAGATCCTGGATCCTGTTTCTGACGCTATGTACAGTATACCTTCCGGGAATATCACCTCTTTTTCTGTTATGTTTCATTCAGGAACAGTATACAGCAACAATTCAACAATCGAAGGCGGGAAAGCAGAAACGCTTCCGATCTCCGAAATTGAACCCTATACCCTGGGTAGCCTTCCGACCATTCAGATGATTGACAGAAATGACAAATTATGGTCGGCAGAATGGTGGCGCGCTGGCATCATTACTACGGAGTTAAGTCCCCCTTATGCGGTTCAGGAAATTCGGATTCCGGAACTGCATAATTCCCAAATGGAATTCACTTATTTATATCAACGTCCCTCCGATGGCACAATTTGGTTGGGAACACAAGGGGCTGGCCTTTTTGTATATACAGAAAAGGGAGAGTTGGTAGAACGACTCACAACTGCTGAAGAAAGCAGAATTCGATTACAGAGCAATATCGTTACTTGCTTGTATGAAGATGAATCAGGTCGCCTATGGATCGGGCATGGAAAAGGACTGAGTTCCCTGAACCCGAAATCGGAAAGCCTTCACCATTTTGAACTCAATACGAATGAGCCGGATTTTAATGTAGTGTACGGCATCTTACCGGAGGGAGACATCAAGCCTAACACTGGGTTTTTATGGCTAAGCACCAACAAAGGACTCTATCGATTTGATATACAATCAGGCCTTGCTATGGGCTTCCCGCTACATGAAGACCTCATGAATACCAGGTTTAGTACAACTTCCTTCTATAAAGCGAAAAACGGAAGAATGTATATGGGGTCGTATGCCAATGGTCTTTTTGCTTTTTACCCGGAAGAGGTCATGGCCTGGTATGATGGCGTGCATGGGACAGATTTGCCGATTCTGATCAATCATTTTTCCAAATTTGATGCCGATACCCGGGAAGTGATTGAACCGATGAAGGTACCGCAGAATCTGGAAACGATCCTGTTGAGGTACGGCGATCGGTATTTTGACCTACGTTTTACGGTTGCTGACTTCAGGAAGCCGGAACAGAATAAGTACACGTATAAATTGGAAGGCTATGACGAAAAATGGAGAACCCCTTCGCGATCAGGAAACCGCGTACATTATGAAAATTTGCCGGTCGGTACTTATACCCTTCGGATGCGTGGCGGCCTCTTTCTTTCCGACTTACCGTCCAATGAAAAACAGTTGACGGTAATTGTCTTACCGCCCTGGTGGGCTACCTGGTGGGCGAGAAGTCTATTCGCAGCATTGATTCTGGGAATCGGCTACCTGATCTATCGCTATCAACTCAGTCGTCAACTGGATCAGGCCGAGACAAGGCGTCTCAAAGAACTCGACAGCGTCAAAACCCGTCTCTACACCAACATCACCCACGAATTCCGAACACCGCTCACCGTAATAAGCGGCATGGCGGAGCAAATCGAGCAACCCGAGGCGTCCAAAAAGCTGATCCTCCGTAACAGCAAGCACCTGCTTCATCTGGTCAATCAAATGCTGGACCTCTCCAAACTGGAGTCCGGCAAACTCAACCTCAACCTGATCCAAAGCAATATCATTGCCTACCTCCAATATTTGAGTGAATCTTTTCATTCACTCGCAGCAGGTAAGGAGATTGAACTGGTTTTTTATCCGGAGATGTTAGAACTGATCATGGATTATGATTCGGAAAAGCTCCAACTCATAGTCTCCAACCTGCTCTCCAATGCCATCAAGTTCAGTCCCAATGGCAGTAAAATCATCCTGCACATCCAGGTGGAAGAAACACGTGGAGCTGATTTTCTCCTGATGCGGGTGAGAGATAAGGGAGTGGGTATCGCTGCCGCTAAATTGCCGCATATCTTCGACCGCTTCTATCAGGTGGATGATAGTTCGACCCGCCAGGGGGAGGGCACAGGGATTGGCCTTTCACTCACCCGGGAACTGGTTCACCTGATGGGTGGAAGCATTGAGGTGGAAAGCCAATCAGGCGAAGGCAGTACGTTTTTTGTCCGACTGCCGATCAGCCGAAAAGCCGCTCTTGCCACCGAAGCCGCACAGCCATTAGCTTTCCCCGTGTCCATTCCCGCTGCTCATACCCCCGCTGATGAAGTGCTGTTGGCACATGAAGACCAGTCGCAAATTCTGATCATCGAAGACAATCCCGATGTGGTGTACTACCTCCAAAGTTGCCTGAAGGACCGCTACCAACTCATGACCGCAGAGAACGGTGCCATCGGCATCCAAAAAGCCCTCCAGCACATCCCCGACCTCATCATCAGTGATGTGATGATGCCGGAGAAAGACGGCTTTGAAGTCTGCCAGACCCTCAAGCAGGACGAGCGCAGCAGCCACATTCCCATTATCCTGCTCACGGCCAAAGCGGATATCGAATCCCGCCTCACTGGCTTGCAGGAAGGGGCAGATGCCTATCTGGCCAAGCCCTTTGAGAAACAGGAACTGCTGGTGCGCATCGATCAACTGATCCAGTTGCGCCACAAGCTTCAGGTCCGGTACCGGGATCTACATGGACCGCCTATGATGGCCGAAGAAAAATATCAGCGCGAAGATGGCTTCCTCCGCAAGGTAAAGCTGCTGATAGAAGAGCACCTGGCAGATGATACCTTAAGCGTAGCTAAGCTTACCCGCGAACTGGGCATGAGCAGATCGCAACTATTCCGCAAAATCAAGGCGCTGACGGGTAAGTCTGTTCTGGCGTTTATCCGTAGCTATCGACTGGCGCGCGCACGGCAATTGCTCAAAAATACGGAGCTTCCCATCTCCGAAGTGGCCTATGAGGTCGGCTTTAAGAATCCCGCTCACTTTTCGACGGCCTTTCTCACCGAATTTGGTGTGCAACCCAGCGCAATTCGTAAATGATTGATAATCAGTCCATTTTATTGTCCCGTACAACATGTAGCATACTTTTTTTTCGGTTTTGCAACATATAGAAAAGTCTATGACCGATACAGAAAGGAAGATGTGATAAAAAAATGAGAGTTTCGTTCCAGTCATTGAATACACAAATTCTCAACAGCCATGAAAACGTCTTTTTATTCTCCTGAGGATCCCTACCCATATTCTTATACATCGTAGAAAACGGACCTATCCTCAACTCTATCATTAAGAAAGGTTGAAAAAATAAACCGTCATTCCAGAAATATTTCATTGTGCAGCTTTGAAATATTATCTGGAATCTCCCAGTCCTGATACAGGGGTTTGGAGAGGGGAAATGGAAGATTCCGGATTGTCCTCGGAAGCTACGCAACCTCAGACCTCCGGAATGACCCAATTGCGTGGAGAGGCAAAAGGCGGATTTATTTTTTAGTCCTTACTAAGCTTATCAAATGATGCTCCTTAACCGGAGTACACGACCGCTTATATTTTCATTTTTTCACCTAAACTTTATTGCCATGAAGTACGCGCTTATTTTTTGTTGGCTGATGCTATTCAGCCTTACTTCCTCTGTTACAGCTCAGGTA
>CAYGTH010000468.1:0-6011 GCA_964352745.1 uncultured Bacteroidia bacterium | reverse complement strand
CCTACTCCCTCAAGTGTTCATCAAAGAATGCACGAATCTTCCCACGCATTTCCGGAGTCTTATATATAGCACCGCCATGTCCCTCGCCTTCGAGGAGACTGAGGCTTGCCGGGCTGCCTGCTTGCTGTAATACTTTATGCAGATATCGGGATTGATCATCCGGTACCAGGCAATCCTGCGTACCATGTACAATCCAGATCGGCGGTTCTTTCCCATCGACATACATGGAAGGATCGGCAGATGCCACTCGTTCCGGGCATTCCTGAATGGCACACCCCAGTAAGCGGCTTTCCGGTGATTCGGGGCTATCATGCTCGATCGTTTGGTTACAGTTCCAGGATGCATCCGGGGGAAAATCGTCCATTCGGAGGAAATTAACAGGCCCATAAAAATCGATCGCAGCATGAACCGCACTCGATGTGCCCATCCCCCGCATGTAAGGACCTTCCAGTTTTCGGGCCCCGGCCCCACAAGCCAGCATAGCCGCCAAATGTCCACCAGCCGAATGCCCCATTACGCCTATCCGGCTACTGTCTATGCCAAATCGTTCTGCATTAAGTTTTAGATATCGGATTGCAGCTTTACAATCTTCGATCTGAGCAGGCCACAATTCATCACTACTCAGGCGATAGCTGATATCTGCTACAAAATACCCCGATGCCAGCAGCGAATCCGCATATTGCATGGCACGCCCTTTTTTCCCACCTAGCCAGCCTCCCCCATGAATATAAACCACTACCGGAGCGGGATCCTGCACGCCGGAAGGCACATACAAATCGATTGCCTGTCGCAGGTGGTTATTCCCGGCATAGTCCAAATCTTCAAAGGTGGGAATAGGCTGCCCTGAGGCATACGTGCAAATTGCCAGACAAGCGATCAGCAAAGCGTGTTGAAAAGAATTCATGTGGCAAGGAGTTAAGAAATGGAATGTTGGACAATAGCAGCAATATAATAATTCTCCCATGCAGGCCCGCTCTATTGGTACTAAAACCTGCTTGGTTACTCTACATAATTGAACACTTTTATATTTTTCACAAAGAAAGTCTCTATGTTCTCTATCCCTGCTACCTCCCACCTGCTTATCTGGCTCATGTTTTTTGGAAGCGGAATGTTATTCCCGGTATTCGGACAAGTCTCTGAGCACCCGCGTGGCCTCATCACCCGCGAAGAAGTCCCGGCTCTGCAGGATCGACTTAAAGTCGCCCCTTATGATTCGTTTTTTACCCAACTCCAAAACCGGGTGATCCAGGCGTCTTCTATTCCTGTGTCTTCGCGCAATTCTTACGATGAAGCATACCTCGGCAGTCAGGCAGCTACACTTTACCTCCTTACCGAAACCCCTGAATGGGCAAATCTGGCATGGGAGCAAGCGCAGAAAATACTCGCAGATACGATTTTTACAGATCCGGTTTCCCGAGGTCTAACCCGTGCTATGCTCTTGCAGCAAGCTGCAATCATCTATGATTTTTGTTATTCCGGATGGTCACAGGATCAACGAGAGGCGCTAAATACTGAACTATTTCCGGTAATATTATCAGTGAGTGCTAACATGGGCCCACATGCGAATTACAATATGGCAAGCAACTGGATGGGGGTACGCTACGGTGCTGTGATCTTCGCAGCATCGGTTTGGGACGACCCAATGGCTCACTCAGGAAAGAAATCCTCCGCACTTCCCTTTATTTGGGACAGTACCAAACGCCTTAAGGATCATCTAGAAGCGAATCTCTACGAAAACGGCTGGAATGGTGAAAGTATGGGCTATCATGCCTATGGTTGGTCATTCGTAGCGCCAGCACTTATCGCCTTACAAAACAATAGCTCCAGTCCTGCTTTTCAGCTGGTAAATTTCACACCTAAGTCCCGAAATACGCTATGGGGGATTAGTACTTCACAGGTTGATATTCCAACACAGATGAGTCGGGGCATGAAAGCAGATCTTTCAGATGACAACCTTTCAGCTTGCCCACCCGGGCTATTCGCCACCGGCTTCCGCTTAGCACCTGCTGATCAACTTCCCTTTTTGAAGTGGATGTTTGATTATCGATTTTCTCCGGCACATATCGACGATGCCCGAAATGGGCTCATATTTTCATTGCTCTATTACCCGGACAAACCAGTAGCCAACAATCCACAAGCAGCTGGTTGGCTGAATTATCATGATCCACAGCAGGGAATTGCCATTTTCAGAAACCAATTCCAGGATTCCAGCGACATCGTATTTACGCTATCAGCTACCCGTACCCGGGTGCGGGGGCATCAAGGCCCAGATACCCATAGTTGGCGATTACTCGGACTGGGGGTACCCTGGGTAATCGGAGGCGGGCGAACAGGAGCGACCTACCTGCAATCTAATTTATATCCGGACTCTGCTGATACGCCAATCAAAAGCCGACAGGAAACAGGAGATCTCCTGGCGTTTGGATTCCAACCAAAAGGCGGTTTTACCCATAGTACGGGAAGTTGTCTGGGCGTGAAAAATCATAGTCGGAAAACCTATATCAGCTATGACCCTCAAATCGGCTGCAAGGCAGCTATCCTTATGGAGGAGTCTTCTGCCAATGGGAAACGGTGGCGTATTCAGACCCCCGGGTTTAATGATTTTCAGCTGAAGGAAAATGGATATCTCCTGACCGCCCCTAACGGCGCAACCATGCAGGTACGCGTGCTTAATCCCAGCGATTCCGTGCGGGTAAATAGGGGTCTGCATCGATATGGGGGGAAAACCGTTCGGCACAATCCAGGAATTAGATTTGGGGGCAAGACCTACTCCAATAGTCGGTGGATAGATATAGAATGTGAAGCAAACCTGACGCTATTAATTACCCTCCAGGAGGCGGGAAAGGAGCACCCGGATATCCGGCCTCTTCAATCAAATGGGTGGGAAGTAGGAAATAAAGCCTTATACATTAGATAAAATTACCTGTTTGCCAAAAGCTGATTCAATCCTGCGTAGCGAGATTATGCCAGGCCTCCATCTGCTACCGGGCTATGTGCTATCTGGGCTTCATAATATTGCGTAGCCAGCTCAAAGAGTTCCTGTCGGCCGGATTCGGTGGCGAGTTTTTCCTGCTTAAAAATCGGTCCTTTCCACTTAACTTTCTTTTCTGGTGTGAATCCAGGCCGGGCAATCGAGATAGAAATAGCCAATCAAATTGGGGTCGTCTGCAAACCGGGCACAGTGGTCCCTGGCTACATAATCACACCATTGTTCAAACCCTTTACTGAAAAAATCAGGGTGGCGCATTTCGGATTCATAATGATGAAAATCCGCGAAGGGCAGCATATGACAATAGGGCAGATTTAACCATTGGTATTCCTCATACGTCCAGTTACGAGAATGCCGATGGTGATCCGCTTGCCTGGTAGCAACATCTTTGACCCATCCTACGCTGTTAAAGCCCCATTTTGTTAGGTCTTTACGTACTTTCCTGAGCCATTTTTGCATGCTATTGTCATAGGTATCCCGCCAGACAGCAAGATTCTCTGCATGCCGAAGCGTTACGGGATCGAGATGATTTATGCCAAGTGAAAAGAAGGGTTTCCCCGCCGGTGTCAGGAGTCTGGTCTGCTTACTGGAATGGTCTATGTGAAAAAATCCACGATGACCTATCGAATGTTCCAGCTTCAATTGGCGAGACAGAGCAAGGATTCCCCCTACTCCCACTTGCTTCAGGAACTGGCGCCTTGAGCCAGAACCGGCTGCTCCGGAAGGTGAGTATAACGGGTTCATTTTTCAAAGCGAATCCATCGCCCTCCATATGCGGGCATCTCAATCCATTGACCTAGGGGGATGGATTCCTCAGTCATCACATCAATTGCTCCCGAATATTCATAATAATCAAAATCCAGCCTTGTGCGGGTTTTCTGTCCCTGATTCAATAGAAAATAATGATCTGCTTCAGGACTAGCAAGGCGATACACAATCGCTCCTTCGCAGCGATAGGGAGAAATATGACTTCCTAGTACGTACTTGCGGAGCATGTCCTCGTAAGCTTCATTTCCAGGCTGGAAGCAGGCACGCGCTGCTTCATAGCCCAGTATGACGGCAGTACCTTTTCCCAATTGATATTCCGTAACGGCGGGCTGGCCATTTTCAAATGAAGCGATCACGTTTGAGCCTTCCGGCCGCATGACTCCGATCGCCCCGAGCAATTCCTGCTGCTCAAGCTTCCAGGATCGGTTGACTCCCGCATATTGGTACTCGCGCAAGACTGTCCCGAAGAGTCGGGCAAAAGGAGATCCTGTTCCACGCGGCAAAAGCGCCGCATAGGTATCATACCAGGCACCCGGCATGTCGATGACCAGTCGTCCTCCCTGTTCGACGTACTGAGTCAGAACGGGAATCAGGTCTTTTCGCATGGCGATAATGCCCGGCAGATAAATTACCGGATAGCGCGCTGCCAGACCCGCTTTGAGATCGGCTGGGATCAGGTATTCAAAGGGCACGTTTCCATTGATCAGGGCGCGGCTCGCTCCCACGCGCGCTTCCATAGGCCGGTCGCGAAAGCTTTCCCGGCCTCTGTGCGACATCGCTGCCCAGATCCCTTCATTATCCCAGTCAAAGAAAACACCTACCAGAGGTTCCTTGTGCGCGGCCCATAATTCTTCCCGATAACGCTGCATGCCTTTGGCGATTTTCCCAACTGTGATGGCCCGGTCCGTAACCTCGTTGTGGTGGTCGAGCAGGGCATATTCGCCGGCTTCTTTTCCCGACGAACGAACGCTCCAGCACCATAGACCCCACCCCTTAAATCCTGCCGCGAGCATGCTCAGGGTAAATTGTGTCATTTCGCCTGTATCCACGGTAAACCCCTTGTCCGGGAATCCAAATTTTTCGCCGTCAAACTGCTGAGGGCCACCAGTAGTTTCCCAGCCCCCGGACCAACCTCCCTTAAACATGTCATTGATGTAGCTCGACTGCATATAGAGAGTAGGTCCCAGTTCATTATTCACATGATCAAAATGCCAGGAAAAGTGAATTGAGGGATAAAAAGAGCCAGCGTCTTTCATGATATCAGCAATACCAGCAAAGTCAACCGACCACCAGGCATGCGGTCGAAACAGGCTCAATTCTCCCCCTGCCCGAAACGGCATATTGGGATCAAAAGCCCGGAAGGTTTTTACTTTTTTCTGCAACTCACTCAAGCCATGATCGGCTTTAAAGCGCAGAATGTCCCTTCGGATGCGATATTCCCGATGATTATAGGCGTCCCACCTTTCCGAAAAATCTTCAAAGGAGGTGAATTTTCCACCTTGGGGTTGCTGGCCGTGGTGATGCTGATTATAGGCAAAATTGAGGGTGTCGATATGGGCGTATCTTTCCTCAGCCCACTTCACAAACAGATCCGCTCCTTTTTCTGAAAGGTCCATTCCCCGCTGCCCGACCGTCGGGTCGTAAGCGGAGCTTCCCCCTTTGGGGGCATCACCGCCGGTAGAATCCCTATAGGCAATAATCCGCTCGACGCGCTTGCGCAATACCCCCATCTGGTATTCAACCATTTTAGGATGACGGCGGACTTCGGCCATTTCGGTCTTCCTGGGAATACCCAGCTTACTGATCAACTCATCTGTAATCGGCTCCCATCCCCCTTCGCCATACCACCAGGGAATCAGACCTTCATCCAAGGCCAGCAGTTGAATTTGTTCCAGGGTCCAGTCCCCGGCCGTCATAATTTGCTTGAGGTTGGTAAATCCCAACTCCTTCATGGTTCGGAAATGCTTTCGGATTTCTTCTTCCCCCTCATTCGGATGCTGAATGTACACCACACCAGCCGGAACCGGAGCAATATCCCGGAATTTTTGCTGGACAGGTGAAGCATGTAGCCGGTCGTAATCATCATGCAGAAAATCGTGGCCTTGCTGAGCAGCAGCATTCAGGAAAATGAAAACACCGAGACAGAAACAAATAATTCGTTGGCTAATCATGTGTCAAAGGTTTTCTTATATAGAGGAGATAGTAACCGACTGGTACCAGATTCACATAAAAAAAGTGGTACCAAGGGCACCAC
>CAYGTH010000467.1:0-6016 GCA_964352745.1 uncultured Bacteroidia bacterium | reverse complement strand
AGAACTAATTTCAGCCATCAGGTATCGCTGGAATTCTATGATAAAAATGATCAGCTATTGAGTGCAAGCTCGCAGGAAGTGGATCACAATGTCAGCCCGAGTAATCTGCTAAAGCGATATTCCTTGTCTGCTACTGCACCCGCAAATACCGACTACCTGCGAGTCAAGGGAACAACCAGCGGCGATTACCTCAAGTTGGATGGTTTATGTCTGACGGAAACACCTGCAGGAAGTTTTCCAGTAGAATGGTTAGATTTTTCGGTTCAATTTACAGCCAATCACGCACACCTGGAATGGGCGACTGCATCTGAGCTTAATTCCAGCCACTTTGATATACAGCGGTCATGGGATGGGAATGTATATGAAAACCTTGGCCAAGTTGCCGCTGCTGGCAATAGCCAAACGGTTCAGACTTATCAGTTTACCGATCAGGAAGAATTATCCATCGGAGTTGCTACTTATTATTACCGAATTCGTCAGGTCGATCTCGACGGCACCTCGGATTTTAGCAATGTTATTGAGCTTTCGCCCGCGGATCAGTCTACCCTGATCCTCAAAGCATACCCCAACCCAATTCAGGACTACCTAATGATAAACTGGGAATCCAATGATCCGACCAAATCCCTGCGTGTTGCTTCCCTCAATGGACAGGTATTGTATCATCGGGAATTAGGCGAAACCTCAACTTCTGGTCAATTAACCCTATCTGTATCAAACTGGTCGCCAGGGGTATATGTATTGGAACTGATAGGGGAACTCAACCGAAGCTCATTCAAAATAATAAAATACTGATTCTACGTTAATTAGGCTTTTCATTAATAACGGTCCCATATGGGTGCCGTTATTGTATGGTATCTCCCAGCAATTGCATCACACCTTACCAGTTACCTGTTACTATCTTCTTCCCAATTCCCTATATTTTTCGACACGAAAGATTATTTTCTAACATTTCCCATTTCAGCCTATTTGGAATAATCGAGACGGTTCGGGTGCAAAATAAAACCGTTCGCGATAAAATATATCAATCTGAAACATAATCCTTACATCTGGTATTTCAATAATCGTATATTTGAAATATAGAGTGAAAGGAGTCATTCTAATTACCACCTCATCCTGTATAATTGAATCCTATTTGAAGCTGTACACTCAGCAGAGAGTAGCAGTATTTCCCACTAATCGGGGAAACAGGATGATTGAAGATTGGGATGATTGGAATAAAATGGCTTTTCACAAACAACAACACAATTAATCAGTAGTAATGAATTCAACTATACACAACACACACACTCACATGTCCACACAACCTAAACGTGTTTTGGCATTCCCTTCCATTTCTTTTGCCTTTTTGGCCCTGTTTCTTTTTTCATTTGGATCAGCGCATGGGTTCACAGGAATCCTCAATGGTGACTTTGAAGGCACATACAGTAACTGGATTCGAGTATCTGGAACGAGTATAGGATATAACACAGGCAATTATGTAGCGGTAGGGAACTACAGTCTTTGGATCGCTCCTTCGGGAAGTTCTGCTGCGAAGATTTACCAGAACGTAGATGCAAATCCCGGGCACATTTATACCCTTGATTTCTGGGCAGGTACGCACAACCCCAGCTTCACTCAAAAGGTAACCATGGAGTTTTACGACCAAAGTAATAAGTCTCTCGGGAGCACCTTTGTTGAAGTCAATCACAACGTTCACTCGAATGATCAATTAGCAGCTTATCAACTTGTCGCTACTGCTCCGGAAAATACTGACTATGTAAGAGTAGAAGGTTATGCAAATGGCGACTACCTGAAGTTAGATGGTGTTGTCATGTCAGAAGCGGCACCTGCAACATTCCCGATCGAATGGCTGGATTTTTCAGTCGAGGCTGCGGGTGAGGATGTAGAGATTGCCTGGGCGACGGCTTCTGAGTTGAATGCCAGCCACTTTGAAGTACAGCGCTCCATTGATGGAATCTCCTATGAGCGACTGGAAGACATTACTGCTGTAGGCACCAGTCAGGACGTGAACGAATACGGATTTACAGATCGGTTTGTAACTTCCCTTTCCACGAATACTTTATATTACCGACTCCGCCAGATCGATCTCGATGGCTCCTTTGAGTACAGCAACGTAATTGAATTTGATCTGGATGGTGTTTCTCAATTCAATATTAAAACCTACCCCAATCCTGTTGTTGACAAGATCACAATTGAGTTGGAATGGTCGGCACAGGCTCAGGAAATGCTGGTAGCTAATATGCAAGGAAAAGTCCTTTACAAAAAGATTCTCAATAAAGATATCGGCTCGGCTTCTTACCACCTCGATGTGGAAAACTGGCCATCAGGTATCTACCATGTTTCGCTTATCGGAACCAAAGAAATTACAACCCATAAGGTTGTGAAGTATTAAATTCTCTGATAAATAGTTTGTTGTTGGACGACCCCCAAATATGGGGGTCGTTTTTCATTTCTGCTCTATCCATCTGATTCGTCAAGCAGAACCAGCGTAATTGGCACAGAATTCCCTTCCGGAATCTTCAATTCCAGCCTCAATCAGTTAATCAGGATATTACTGGTGCTCTTCGCGCAACAAATCCTGAACTATTTTCACCGGATTAAAAGTGATTGCAGGTACTTCTACAAATAGCGTATTCCAGTTTGCCATAGCGCCATTCCACAGGCCCGGTAGTTCCAATGCTTTCAAGTCTTTTCCATCTTTTGATTTCTGAGAAATAAAGCCGGTATTGGGATCCCGGAATGGAATGAGGTCGAACTTCTTGCCTTTCATACCTCTTGGACTACAGACCAGGTCCACCGGATTAAAGTGAGTCGATTGCTGCATAAGCTTCTGCTGCGCGGCATTTTCCGAATCAATTTGCGCACTTTCGACAATTTGAAGGGAGGTAGATCCATCTTCATTTCCAACCCAGAAAGGCCCGCCTCCGGGTTCTCCCTCGTTTACCACCATACCACAGACGCGTATCGGGCGGTTTAATTTTTCCAGGGCATAGGCTTTTTGCGCTTCCCAGGTTAGCGTCGCCAGGTTTTCGGGAGCTACAACACATAAGTCCTGCTCTATAAATGCCAATACTTCTGCCAGGAGGGGCCCATCCTGGTCCTCCGCTTCCATGAGTTTTTGCAGGTAATCAAACAGGCGACGCTGATACACCAGCAAGACTCCCGCGAGGGCTTTTTTGTATCGAATCGTATCTGCTTTGATCCGATCCGGCACCACATTATCGATATTCTTGATGAATATGATATCTGCGTCAATTTCATTGAGATTTTCCAGGAGTGCACCATGTCCCGCAGGTCGGAAAAGCAGGCTTCCATCCGGATTGCGAAAAGGCTTATTCCCCAAATCAACAGCGATCGTATCTGTAGCGGCTTTTTGCTGAGAAAAACTGATCTCGTATCGAACGCCATAAGTAGATTCGTAATGCTTCTGGACTTTTTCCAATTGTGCAGAAAAACGATCCTGATGCTCAGGCGACACCGTCAGGTGCAACTGTACGATATCCCCTGCCCCCTTTGCGTATAGTGCCCCTTCCACCAGATGTTCTTCCAGGGGTGTTCTGACCCGATCTTCGTACCGATGGAATGTCAGTAATCCTTTGGGGAGGCTGCCGTATTCCAGGCCTTTGCTTGACAGGAGTGCTTCAAGGATTTTGACATATTCCTTTTGATCAAGCCACTCTTCCAGCACATTTCCACCTCCAGCAGCTTCTTTCAATTCATCGAAAAAAGCAAAATCTTTCAGCCGCGCAAAGAAGGTAAACATAGAGGATGCCCCCTTATCAGCTTCCATAGCTGCCAGGTCTTCTCCTGAGCCCCTATATGTATCCATATAGGCAAAAAGAGCTTTAAACATACGACTTGCAGCCCCTGAAGCAGGCACAAACTTCAACACTTCCTTAGTAGGAGCCAATTGATCGAATGCAGCGATATATCGGTTTACTTCTGTTTCTTCCAGTCGCAGGATCCCCGAATCCGCAGCAGCTACCTGCTTAATATCCAAATAAGGAAATCCGGCCTTAAATTGCCCGAGTTGGTGTTCAACTTGCTCCCGATTACTACCACGATCTTTGATTTGTTGAAGGTCTGTTTCTGAAAACATGTATATGGTTTATTGAGCTCAATGTTACGACTTAAAAATTGTCTGTCCGTCCCTCTTCTGTCTTCCGTCTTTCGTCTTCCGTCTTCTCTCTCAATTCAACTCTTCAAAAAAGCCAGTTGTCCGGTTTTTACGGACATTATCCCAGAGGAAATATCGACCATTCATTGTGATATACACCCCATGTGGCAAGGTCTGCGCAAAAGCCAGCGCGCTCCCCAGGTTAAAAAACCCATCGGAACTCCCAAACTTATAAGGAATCATCGCACCTGTCAGGATGATTGTTTTTCCGGTTACTCCTGCAGCCAATTTGTGTGCAGTATTGACCATTGTATCGGTGCCATGTGTAATGACAATCCGCTCTTCTGCACAGGTCCGGCAAGCTTCTGCGATTACTTCCCGGTCCGAATCGGTCATTTCCAGGCTATCCATCATCATTAGCGTTTGCATGCGGATATCGAGGGTGGAACGGCCTAATTTGAACATTTCAGGCAATTGTGTATCCTTGAAATACAGGCGACCATGGATATAATCATATTCCTTGTCAAATGTACCCCCTGTAACAAACACCCGAATCGATTCTATTCTGCTACCCATATCCTGCGAAAATTATTCCCTGCCGTCATCTGTTAATTGTGATAAACGAAGTGGGATTTTGCTCAATACCTTCCTGGAAAATTGCAAGAAAGCAAGCATGGTGCCAGAGCCCCCCAAATATCGGGGCTGCTGACCTTCTTCGCAAGGAAATATGGGAGAGATCGAAGAGAAATATACGCAACTATTGGCTATTGATCTCGTTATTCAACATAACGGGATGGTTCGGGCCAGATTTGACTTGATTATCACCTAATATTTTCACTCATTTACCCCGTTCAACCTGATTTCCATTTTTTATACTTAATCGCTTTATATTAATATGAATCGGATACAAACTGTACTCACCGCATTCCTACTTGTAGCCTTTGTTCTGGTGGCGCTCCCCACTCAGGCTCAAAGCCAAAAGTCTAAGGTCAAGAAAGACCTCGTAAAAGTGTTGAAAGAATTACCACCAGAAGTACAAATGCAGGTACTCTCCTATGCACAACGGAAGCGTGATGCACTTGCGGCCGCTCAGCAAGTGACCACACAGCCTGTTCCGGCTAAGGCAACTGCTAATGCTAAAGCCACCCAAACGACAAAGCCAGAACAGCTCAAGGCCAAGCCCGTAGCTCAGCCCGCGCAGCCTACACAAATTTCGTTGTCTCCGCAGGCTCCCAGCTCTGCTGCCGCACCCGCTGCTCCAGCTCCGCCCAAGCAACCAGATTACATGGAAAAAGCTACTACCATGGCCCAAACTACCGTAGAGTGGGAAGGGGTAGAACATAACTATGGCAAGGTCAAGACCGGAGCCATCGTTAAGCATACGTTCAAATTCAAGAATACGGGTACAGAACCGCTTCTGCTGACTCGTGTTAAAGCTTCTTGTGGCTGCACCACTCCCAGCTATAGCAAAGAACCTATCCCCCCCGGAGGCGAAGGTTTCATTGATGTATCCTTCAACACGGCAGGAAAAAGCGGTATCCAACGCAAATCCGTTACCGTTACCTCAAATAGTCAGCCGCTTAACATGGCCCTTCGAATCAATGGGGAAGTAGAAAAAGAATAAGGCAACAACAGCCTTCAGTAAAGCAGATTCCGGTTTCATTTGTTGATCAGCAACAAACAGAAACCGGAATCTCCTTTTTAGTCCTGGCTCTTCTCTCCTTACTTCTCTTTTCGCTTCACTAAATGGACTGTTTTGTTTGACCGTTTGAGTGTTCGGGGTTTGAGCGTTAGGGATAAACCTCAAACAATCGAACCCTCAAACTCGCTCAAACAAAACCATTCCTTGCGCTGTCAGCGCCCGACAGCAAAAAATGGAGGGGCCTTTTGCTACAAATA
>CAYGTH010000466.1:0-6054 GCA_964352745.1 uncultured Bacteroidia bacterium | reverse complement strand
CCGCCCCAGCTCCCGATGGCTTCTGCAAGGCCGACCCGCCTGGGTGGGAATCCTTGGGATTACAATCGATGGGCTTATATTTGGAACCTGCATTTGATGCGGTAGAAGGAGGCTTTTGGGTCAAAACACACACTTTGTAAGCTTACAAGCTTGTGCGGCTGAGGTTAAACGGGCGCGCGCGGATGGATGGTGTGATGGCCTTGGTTAGCCCGTTTGGAGTTTTTGCGCCGCTTTTTGGGAAAAAGCGGCAAAGACCTCAATGTGGAATTAAAGCGTAAGCAGATCGGGGTCTCCCCACAACTACGAATAGACGGACCGGAATCCGCCTACAGCTCCTTGGGCTAACCCTACCGCTCCGCCCGCATAGACAATGCAATTCGTTTCCGGCCAATATCTACGGACACGACCCGCACCTGCACTTTTTGATGGACCTTGACGACTTCATTGGGGTGGCGAATGAATCGGTCAGCCATCTGGCTGACGTGTACCAATCCGTCCTGATGCACGCCAATGTCCACAAATGCGCCAAAGTCCACGATATTGGTAACAATGCCGGGGAGTTCCATGCCTTCGCGGAGGTCTTCCATGTTGTTGACGCCTTCGGCAAAACTAAAGGACTCAAACTGCTCACGGGGATCGCGGCCGGGTTTGGCTAATTCCTGTACAATATCTTTGAGGGTAGGCAGGCCAACCGTATCAGAAACGTAGCGCTGGAGGTCAATTTGCTTTTGCAGTTCCGGACTGCTCATGAGTTCGGCAACAGAGGCATTGAGGTCCTTTGCCATTTGCTTGACGATATGATAGCTCTCCGGGTGAACTGCACTGGCATCGAGTGGGTTTTTAGCATCACGAATTCGGAGAAATCCGGCGGCTTGCTCAAATGCTTTTGCGCCTAATCGCGGTACTTTTTTGAGCTGGGCCCGGGAGGAGAAAGTCCCGATTTCGCTGCGGAATGCGACGATGTTCTGGGCGAGAGAAGGCCCCAGTCCGGAAACATAAGTCAGCAATTCTTTACTGGCAGTATTCACCTCAACGCCCACAGCATTTACGGCACTCATGACCGTATCATCAAGGCTTTTTTTGAGAGCGACCTGGTCCACATCGTGTTGGTACTGCCCTACACCGATTGACTTGGGATCAATCTTAACTAATTCCGCCAATGGATCCATCAATCGCCGCCCGATTGAGACCGCTCCCCTCACGGTAATATCGTGATCCGGAAACTCCTGCCGCGCCACTTCTGAGGCGGAATAGACGGAGGCTCCGCTTTCATTGACCATGACGATCTCGACCTCTTCTGGCAAGCGAATGTCCTTCAGAAAGGATTCCGTTTCCCGACCTGCCGTTCCATTTCCCACAGCAATGACTTCAACTTTGTATTTCTGCACCCAATCCTGCACCGTTTTCTCGGCCAGGGCTACCCGTCGCTGAGGTGGATGGGGATAAATAGCCGTATGTTCGAGGAGGTTTCCTTGTTTGTCGAGACAGACCATTTTGCAACCAGACCGAAATCCGGGGTCGAGTGCCAGGACCGTTTTTTCGCCCAGAGGCGCTGCCATCATCAGTTGGCGCAGGTTATCGACAAATACCTGTATGGCCTCTACATCCGCTTTGGATTTGGTGGCCAATCGCACTTCTGTCTCCATCGAAGGAGCCATGAGTCGTTTATAACTATCGTGCACGGCTTCCCGAACCTGATCCGAGCTAGCGCTGCGTCCCCGCACAAACTGCCGTTCCAGGCGATAAAAGGCTTCTTCCTCATCCGGACGGATGCTCATGGACAAAAACAGCTCCTTTTCTCCTCTGCGAATGGCGAGCAGTCGGTGGGAAGGAATGCGTTCTGCCCGTTCTTCCCAGTCAAAGTAATCGCGGTATTTTACGCCTTCGGACTCTTTACCTTTGATGACCTTGGCGCGCAGGGTCGATTTGCGCATAAACAAATCCCGGATCCGGTCCCGAGCCTCTTTGTCCTCATTCACCCACTCGGCTATGATGTCCCGTGCACCCTGCAATGCGGCTTCTTCGTTTGCGACCTCTTTTTCTGCATTCACAAATTGACGAGCCACTTCAAAGGGATCAATGTGGCCCTGCTGTTTGGAAATCGTCCTGGCGAGGGGTTCGAGGCCTTTTTCACGGGCCATGGTGGCACGCGTGCGGCGCTTGGGTTTATAGGGGAGGTAAATATCTTCGAGTTCGGAAAGGGAAAATGCTTTCAGAACGGCAGATTTGAGTTCATCGGTGAGGAGTTCGCGCTCTTCAAGCGATTTGAGGATGGCATCTTTGCGCTTGTCCAGCAAATCGAGCTGTGCTGCCCGGTCCCGAATGGCAGTCAGTTCCACCTCATCAAGGCTGCCGGTTGCTTCCTTTCGATACCGCGCCATAAAGGGGATCGTAGCGCCTTCTCCAATGAGGCTGAGGGTGGCTGCTACTTGTTGGGGGCGTAGGTTGAGTTCCTTGGCGATGACTTGAGTATGCGAGGTCATGAAGTTGTTTTTTTTCGGGTCATAAAGATAATAAGATTTTGTAGAGGAGGGGGACGGGATTATTTGATAGAGACGGATCAGGAAGGATGGATGTAACGAAATGGCTATATTCGGCCATGAAATCCTTTGTTTTTTTGCTAATCCTGCTCCTTTTCGCTGCTTGCCAGTCCCCAAAACCTGCCGAAACCGATAGTCGCCCCTATTCCGCGGGTAAACTCTTCATCATAGGCGGCGGCAAGCGCCCCCCATCCCTGGTCAAAGCGTTAATCGAGGTGTCGGGAATCGCTGATTCTGGCTACGCAATCATTTTACCAATGGCCAGTTCGGAACCGGATACTTCGGCATATTATGCGGTTCACCAGTTTACGGAGTTGGGGGTTCCAGCAGACCGCTTTATCAGCTATGATTTTGGCAGAAGGCATGTGCCAGCAGGTCATGCCATAGATTCTCTCCGTCAGGCACAACTCATCTATATCACCGGCGGTGATCAGGTTCGGTTTATGGATCAGGTGCTCGATACCGAAGTATATGGGGCAATTCATCAGGCCTATCAACATGGAGCCACCATCGCCGGGACCAGTGCAGGCGCAGCCGTGATGAGCGAAAAAATGATCACCGGCAATGAGTTCAAACACCCTGAATACACGGGCGAATTCCGCACAATCGAAGCAGGGAATATGGAAATCCGGCGCGGACTGGGCCTGTTGCCTCAGGCGATCGTCGATCAGCACTTTGTATATCGGATGCGTATGAACCGGCTGATGACCGTTGCCCTGGAGCATCCGGCGCAAATTGCGATGGGTATCGACGAATCTACAGCGCTTGTAGTTCAGCAGGATATAGGCAGAGTTGCCGGAATCGGCCAAATCATCAGTCTTTCAAATCCGGGGAAAAGTGTCAGGGAACAAGCGGGATTACTGGGTGGTAAAGGCTTACAGCTTTCTGTGCTATTGCCGGGCGATACGCTTGCTCTCGACCGGTAACGTATTTCTATTTCATGGCTAGCGCCTCTTTTTCCCAGATGCGAATAATCACACGCTGAAATAGGAAAGCTTGAGGAAAAAAGCTCACAAAGATTTTTGTACTTACCACTCAAACAGCACAACCGGCAAAGTCAACAAAATCATCGCTGCAAATGTGAGAATGAGAAATAGCGGCAGCATCCATCTAAACCAGCGGTCATACGAGATGTTGCCAATTGCGATTACCCCCATCGTCACGCCACTGGTCGGAATGATCATGTTGGAAAGGCCGTCGCCGAGTTGGAAGGCGAGCACTGCCACCTGCCTGCTCACGCCCAGCAAATCACTCATCGGTGCCATCAGAGGCATCGTCAGCGCCGCCTGGCCAGAGCCCGAAGGCACAAAGAAATTAAGCGCAGTTTGCAGCAGAAACATCAACTGTACAGATATGGCTTTGGGTAAGTCCTGCACACCAGCAGCAAGGCTGTTGAGAAGCGTATCGATGATTTTCCCTTCTTCTGCCACAACGATCAGGGCACGGGCAAGGGCGATAATCAGTACGGGTGTCAGCATATCCGAAGCGCCGGATTTGAAAGCATCTATGGCATCAGACACCGACAGCCTTCCGAGAATGGCTGCGCCCGTTCCCATCACCAGAAAAAGAGCGGTAATTTCATAGATGTACCATCCCCAGCGGTTGGCACCGATAATCAGCAGGACCAGTACCATCAGCAGAAATAGCAGAATCAATTGCTTGGGAAGGTCCATTTCGGCAGGAGGCGTTACGATCTCTGATGAAGTTGCAGCTGGCGTATTTTCTTTCCCATCTACCTGGATTTGACGGGCATAGCGCATGACATACAAAATGGCTATTCCCGTCATGACTATCCAAACCACAAGTCGATAGCCTGCGCCGCTAAAGGGAGGTAATTCGGCGATTCCCTGAGCGATCCCCACCGTAAAAGGGTTGAGAAAAGCACCTGCAAATCCTGCTCCTGCTCCTACAAATGCAATTGCCACTCCGATAATGGCATCGTAGCCCATCGCACGAGCCAGCGGAATGGTAATCAGCACAAATACAAGCACTTCTTCGCTCATCCCGAAAGTAGCACCTCCAAGTGAAAACAAGACCATTAACAGGGGAATGACAAACCTTCGGTAGGCAGGTCGCGCTTCGGTAAGGCTGATCATACTCCTTAGTCCGGCATCAATTGCCCCCGTGCGGGTAAGCATAGCGAATGCGCCTCCAACTATCAACACAAAGGCGATAATGTCCGCTGCTCCTACAAAACCTTTGATGGGTGCCTTCAAAAATGCGCCTATCCCCTGAGGCTGTGCTTCCATTTGATGGTACGAACCCGCCACAACAACCGTGCGGCCATTCAGTTTGGTTCGGTCAAACTCTCCTGCCGGAACAATCCAGGTCAGGATCGTAAAGACAAACAGGATGGCCAGGAGGATCAGGAAGGTATCGGGGAACTTTTGAAATAATTTCATCGCTTGAGGACTTGCTGCTGCCAGGTTCTTTTCCCGTCCGATACCTCTATCAGGTAAGGACCCGCTGGCCAGGCAGTAAGGTCAAGTCTTAACGGTAACAGTTGCCCCCGGCTTTCTTTCATTATCTGCCCATATAAATTCGTCAGCCGAATATAGCCCTTTTCGCCCAGGGTTTTTCCGTCGATATGCAGAAAATGAGCGGTGGGATTCGGATATATACGAATGGGTATGGGCTCGGGGGCAGGTTCCACAGAGGTAAGGGTCTCATCACAGGCAGGACCAGTATCCATGCGTTTGTTCAAACCACCATCGAGCACATACCAGCTTTGCCATTCGCCCCCCGTTCCTGTCTCCCAGTTATTGAGGTTAAAGGTTGAAGTGCCATCTGTCTTACCGGGTACCTGATAGACCTTGACGGCTGCCTGGTTTCTGTCCCAGGTAAGGGGTTGTCCGGCGGCTATCGTTTCCGGTGCAAAGTCCGACTGGCAGTTGGTCTTAAGAAAATAGGCGATGTCATCATATTCAGGATACTCTCCAAAAATGGTCGCATTGCCTATCGTATCCACACATACGGCGGTGTATTCATTGCTGGCGATACCGTAGGCTTGTACCCCAAAATCTGCGGCTGCTCTGGCCAAAAAAACCATATGCCGCCCCTGGCGGTCACGCTGGTCATAGTGCGTATCCGTCACAAGATTGGTGAGAAAAGGTGCCTGGAGGAAATCCCCCTGACCGAGAATATCCACATTGGGATGGAAAGGATTGGCCAATGCCTGTTGTGCTGTGAGTGAACCCGCAGAAGGGGTATAATAAATCCCACCTAAAATGGCCATCCCGGCACTGGTACCCCCGACTGTAATTTTTTTCTCATTCAACAGGTAATTGATCGCATCCCCAATGGCATTTCCCCGCCAGTATTGGTAATAGTCAAACTGATCTCCTCCGGCAATGAAAAGGACCTCTGCCCCCCTGATTTTGCGGATAACAAAGGAATCACTGGCCGCAGAGAGATTGTCGAAGCGGATAGTTTCTACCGAATGGACATTTATCCCCAGTTCGGAGAAAAAATAATTGTTGTAGCCATCTGAGTTCGAGGCTCGAATCACCACAAC
>CAYGTH010000465.1:0-6058 GCA_964352745.1 uncultured Bacteroidia bacterium | reverse complement strand
CTCTTCCCTCTTCCCTCTTTATTCTTCTTTCTTTTCTTCCCATCCCAGACGCTCTTTGATCCGGTACTCATTTTTATAGGGAGATTGTCGTCCTATCATTTCGGCCAATAAGCCGGTACTAAAAAGGATCATTCCAAACAGTAAGGCAATGGTCCCAAACATCAAAGCGGGCAACCTCGGAGACATCCCAATCCCCCAAAACAACTTCAAGGCCGTCAAATAGGTCAGCACGCCAAATCCCAGTAGGGTAAATACCACTCCCCATGTCCCAAAAAAATGCATGGGTTGCTTGAGGTATTTGTGGGTAAATACAATGGAAATCAAATCCAGAAATCCATTGATAAATCGATTGAGTCCAAACTTGGTGGTGCCATACTTCCGGGCACGGTGCTCGACTACCCGCTCTCCGATCTTTAGAAAGCCCGCCCACTTGGCGAGCAAGGGAATGTAGCGATGCATCTCGCCATATACTTCGATATTCTTCACGACTTCCTGGCGATAGGCTTTTAACCCACAATTGAAATCATGCAGATTATGAATCCCTGAAACCATGCGCGTGATCCAGTTAAAAAACTTGGAAGGAATGGTCTTGGAAATCGGGTCGTAACGTTTTTGCTTATAGCCCGAAACCAGGTCAAATCCCTCTTCTGTGATCATCTTGTACAAATGCGGCACCTCATCCGGACTGTCCTGCATATCGGCATCCATGGTGATGACCACGTCGCCCTCCACAGCCTGAAATCCCACGTGCAAAGCTGCAGACTTGCCATAGTTTCGCTGAAACCGGATCCCACGAACGGTAGGGAACTGCTTTTCGAGGTTCGTAATCACCTCCCAGGAAGTATCTCTACTCCCATCATCAATCATCACGACTTCGTAGGAAAATTGATTTTCCTTCATCACCCGGTCGATCCATGCGACCAACTCAGGGAGTGATTCTTCCTCATTATAAAGGGGTACAACTACGGATATATCCATTCGAGAAATGATCTTACATCAAAAGGTTGACAAAGATAGGGAAATTTAGGGATTGAAGGGAGAGGGGAACAGGTCCCCCAATTTCGCTAAACAACTTTACCAGTGAATCAGTATAAATGTGTAGTTTTAATGTTTTTGTTTACCCTCAAACCCTGAACAAGCTATGATAAGACACTTTCTCTGCACCCTGTTCCTGGCTATATTAGTAGGAGCAAGCATAAGTCCGGCATTCGGCCAACATAAGCTTTCCGCCGATTTGAAGGCCATAACGGCGCCCGGAAGTGAACCGGGTTGGTTATTATTTGACCAAAGCCTGAACCTTGATGGAAAAACCATTTTCTCGACTCACAAGACAGCTTTCGGGCTGGGAGAATGGGATGAAATGATCCTGACGCGGGTACAGCCTGATGAACTGGGCTTTACTCACTATCGATACCAACAGCACCACAGAGGCGTCCCGGTAGAAGGAGCTGAGTTCATTATTCATAGCAAGAACGGCAAGGCCATCAGGGGGAATGGACATTTACAAACTGAGCTCGGCCTGCTTGCGATTCCTTCTATTTCACCCGAGCAGGCATTTAGCCAATCCCTTACTTCCATTTCGGCCCAGACCTATATGTGGGAGATTCCTGCCAACGAAGCAGCGGTAAAACGAGCAGAAAGAGATCCTTCAGCGACTTTTTATCCGGAAGCGGAATTGCTGATTGCAGATGCCGATTTCCAACCTCAAAATGAGGCCGATTATCACCTTTGTTACAAATTTGATATCCACGCCGCGGCTCCACTGAGCCGGACCTGGGTCTATGTCGATGCCCAAAATGGCCAGATCGTCAAAACACTGGATATGCTGATGCATACCGATTCCACAGGTACAGGCGAGACTAAATACAGAGGTACCCGTAGCATTACTTCAGATTTTTTTGTGGATTCAATGGGCAATAAAGTCTTCCGTCTGCGCGAATCCGGAAGAGGCGGCGGGATTGAGACCTATGATATGGAAAATACGACAGACTACGGTCTCGCAGTAGACTTTATTGATGATGACAATTACTGGGAAGATTCGCTGGGGAATGATGCCACCATAGATGCGCATTGGGGCATGGAAAAAACCTACGATTATTACCTCAGCAAGCATGGACGAGACAGTTATGATGATGAGGGGAGCCCGATTATCAGCTATATCCATTATGGTGTGAATTATTTCAATGCATTCTGGAATGGTCGCTGGTCAACCTTTGGGGACGGAAACGGGAATCCTCTCACCAGCCTGGATGTAGCGGCTCATGAGTTGACGCATGGCGTAACCGGGAATTCTGCCCGCTTGGTATATGCATTCGAATCCGGCGCCCTCAATGAGTCTTTCAGCGATATTTTTGGAAATGCAGTTGAATATTATGCAGACTCCAGCACATTTGACTGGAAAATAGGGGAAGACTTTGGCGCTTTTCGCAACATGGCAGACCCCTTGGAATTTGGAGACCCGGACACCTATCTGGGGATGGACTGGTTTACCGGCACACTTGACAATGGTGGGGTACACATCAACAGCGGTGTTCAAAATTACTGGTTCTACCTATTAGTAGAAGGGGGAAGTGGCACCAATGCGCTTGGGGAAAATTATCAGGTCAACAGCATTGGCTGGGATGCAGCAGCAGCGATTGCCTATCGCAACCTCAATGTTTATCTCAATTCAGCTTCTGGCTATAAGGATGCGCGTGCGGGTGCCCTTCTCGCTGCGGAAGATCTCTATGGTGTATGTTCGGACGTCTATATCCAGACAGCCGCCGCATGGCATGCAGTAGGAGTCGGGATTCCCATCACCAGTGAAGACTTCGGCATTACTGACATTTCTCAACTGGCCGATTGTGGTCTGAGCAATGAAGAAGAAATCACCATCAGAATCCGATACATGGGGTGTGACACCATTGATATTCCTTTCATTCAGGTTGCCTATTTCATCCAGGAGCCTGCTACTACCGCCGTCGAATTGATCAGCTTCTCTGATCCGATAGTTGGGGGCCAGATCATCGATTACACGTTTAATACCAAGGCTGATCTTTCTGCATTTGGTACTTATGAAATCGTAGCCCGGACGCTGACCCCAACGGACCCCTACCAACTGAATGACAGCTCGGAATTCATTGTAGGCCGCAATCCCGTCTCAATGGGGAATGATATCATAACCTTTGAATCTTTTGCGATGAATACGGAAGTGCTGGATTCCCTGTATATCGAAGACAGACGCAGGTCTGATGTCCGGATTCTCGCTACTGTTGGGCAGGATAGCAGTTATGCCATTCGCATGCAGGGAAGCAGTATTTTCCAGGCAGCTCCCCCAGACTCTGCACAGGCTTTTTTCGATTCCAATCCGGATTTTTCCAGCTTCGTCTTCTTCTGTGTGGATGCAGAGGAACTCAATGAACTCTACCTGGATTTTGACTTGCGCCAGACCTATACTACCGGCCTGGACAGCCAGCTCAATCTATTTGATATTGATTCTATCGGGCCTAATTCCAGTAGTTTTCGGGTATTGGCTGATGGGCAGGAATTGAGTCAATATACTCCGCTGACCACTGATCAGGATCCTTTTGTAACGCATACGCTGAATCTAAATGCCTATGTGGGGAGCAAATTCCAGTTGGTGATGGAAGGCAAGACTTTCAATTCCATTGCAAATGATCCGGACAGCATAGGCGATCTCGTCTTCATCGATAATATCCGTTTCCGAGGTACGACCTGGCCTACGAAACTCGATGAATTGACCGAGGTTAGTGGGCTTACCGTTTTCCCGAATCCTACTACGGGCGCTATTGCAGTAGCCTTTGAAGCCGAAAACGCAGATGCGTATTCGGTAACCGTTCTGGATTTGATGGGGAGAATTGTAAGAAGTCAGCAAATTGCCGCGCAAGCAGGACAAAATAGAATTGATCTCGATCTGAGTGATCAAGCATCAGGCGTATATTCAGTTCGGCTTTCTAACTCAAAGGGAGCACTGACGAAACGGATTGTGCTGGAGTAATTAATTAGCCCTCACAGGTTATCGAAAACCTGTGAGGGCTTACTTTTTATTCAAAATCAGGATAGAGGAGATATTTTTTTCGGGTTTGGCGAAAGGCATCTGTCTTTTCCTGCCAGGAATTATAAATCTCCTCGGGCGAAAGTCCTGATTCAATTTGTTGTTGCAGTTCGGTATTTCCCGCCCAACGTTCCAGCTTGTATTTCCACATCCCTTCGCTATAAGCAACAGCTTTGGAGGATTGTTCAAACTCCAACAACAGTGCCAGACCTGCAAGAAATAAGTCCTTCCCTCCTACCCTGCCTTCAAAGCGAAATCCCTGACATTCTGTATCCTGAAACTTGGGAAACTTTGATTTACCCGGCAAAGAAACCGGCGTAAATGCATACGGAATCGTAGTCAGGCCATACGGATCGGCAAAGGCTTCTTCCCGGGCAGTTGGCTGACTTCCCGGATACCAGGGAGCGCCCATGATCGTAAAGGCATCATGCGTACCCCGCCCGAGGCTGACATTCGTGGCCTCAAACCAGCAAATCGCCGGATAGAGGTATGAAGCATATTCTGTAGCAATATTGGGAGAAGGAGATACCCAGTCCAACCCGGTATCCTCCCAGGTCATACGGTGTCGATACCCCTCAGCCAATACCGTTTTTAATTCTACCTGAACGCCTTTCTCCATCCAGCCTTCTCCATTTACCATCTGGGCGTACTCGGCAATGGTCATCCCATGTGCGATCGGAATTTCGTGCATCCCGATAAAGGAAGAATGTTTCTTTTCCAATACCGGCCCCTCTACATACCAGCCATTGGGATTAGGGCGATCGAGAACCATAACGGGAATGCCCAATTCGCCACAGGCTTCCATCACATAGGTCATGGTGCCTATATAGGTATAGTGTCGGGAACCGATATCCTGAATATCAAATATGACCAGGTCCAGCCCTGCCAATTGGCTGGCCGTAGGTTTCCGGTTTTTCCCATATAAGGATAGGATCGGCAATCCCGTTTTAGTATCCACTCCGTCTTTTACTTTTTCGCCAGCATCCGCTGTTCCCCGAAATCCGTGTTCGGGTGCAAACACCTTGGTTACCGAAATCCCGGCAGCGAGCAAGGTATCGACCAGATGGGTCTTTCCGAATACAAGAGAGGTATGATTGGCCACTACTGCTATCTTAAGGCCCCGAAGGGTCTCCAATTGAGTGGAGATCAATACTTCCGGTCCTGTCAGAACCCGCGATTGTTGAGGGGGCCGCTGAGATTCGGAAGCAGGAATTCCGCGCACGCCCATTTGCTGGTCCAAGGTATCCACATCGGTTACCAGGGTCTTTTGAGTACCAGAAGCAGGTTCGGATTCACAGGCTGAAAAAGACAGGAGGAAGATAGGCAGCAGCAGGATGGATAATAAGACGGAATAAGGATATTGTTGCATGGTAGGTTAACTGAGTGATAATCGTTAATTTTCGGATTCCTCGTTAAAGCTAACAGAACCCGGTGAATTTCCCTCTATTTTTTGCCCGTCGTATCACCTTACAAAACCAACGATCCGTCACCGGACTGGTGGTAAAGTTGGCTGTCATCAGTATTGCGCTGGCAGTTGCGACAATGGAAATTTCCCTTTCCTTTGTACAGGGCTTTGAGACAGAAATTCAAAACAAAGTTATTGGATTTGGGTCCCACATTCAAATTGGGAACTACCTTCCTACGCTTGATACGGAAGTAAGCCCCCTCCCCAAGGACGATCCGATGGTAGCCGGGTTGGATTCAGCTGACTTTATCAATTCGGTATCGCCGTATGTAGAGCGGGTTGCCTTTTTCAAATCTAAAGTGGGCCAGGCGGGTATTTCCTTTAAAGGAGTGGACAGCACCTATGATTGGACATTTTTTGAAACGGCACTCAAAGAGGGCGAGATTCCCGACTTCAGCGCAGCACGTGCCTCCCGCGATATTTTGATCTCCCGCCGACAGGCCAAAGAGCTGGATTTGCATGTAGGGGACAAAGCCCACGTATTTTTCTTCCGGGAATCAATTGAGAAACGACCTCTCCGGCGCCCCGTAGCGATCACC
>CAYGTH010000464.1:0-6061 GCA_964352745.1 uncultured Bacteroidia bacterium | reverse complement strand
GGTTCCTGAAGTCAGTATTTTCTAAGGAAATTAGCGTTCCAAACATGGTCTAAGGCGTTACGGAGTTTCCTCAAATTCATAATTGATCAAAACGACGGATTCGGCTTCTTCGACTCCTCCCGCAGCGACAAAGGCTTTTCGGGCGGGGGTATTGCTCTGCATCGTCGCGACCCAGGCTTCTGTACATCCGATGGACTGACCGTATTTGCACAAACGGGAAACCAGGGTTCTGCCTATTCCCTGGCTTTGATAGGCTTCTTTGACATCCACCTCATTCACAAAAAGAATCGGATCTTTGTCAGGATGCACATAGTGAAAGCCAGAAGCCATGCCAACGATCTCGTCTTTGTCAAAGGCCAGGAACAGGTGATGCCGGCTATCTTCCAAAAACTCGATGGCTCGCTGTCGCTTTACCGGAAAATCAAATACACTGTCTCCGGCCGTTTCCAGCGCAGGCAAATCTGCCAGGGTAGCCAGCTTATACATAATCTGATCCGTCATACGCATTGAATTTACAGCGCCTTTGCGTTTATCAAATTACAACATTTAATTGAATGCGTGAACAAGCCGAGTACCGCGAACGAGAGCTCGGCTTAACAAAAGATATCATACTACTAGACACTTTATCCCAAAAATTTTATTCCCAGACAGGATCAATAGGATTTGCAGGATCAAAATGCTGTAAATCAGGCTATTAATATCCTGTTAATCTTATAAATCCTGTCAAAAAACAAGCGAGAAAAATTTTGTCTAGTAGTGTGAAAAAATATTTATCTCAACTTGAGAAAATGCATTAGCAATTAATCATAAGCACTACTCCTACCCTCCCAAGGGAAGTCCCATACAACAAGTCCGAACCCCATAGCTTCCACTGGAACGATATCCAATGGCCAAATGATACCTAATTGGCCTTATTATTGCCCCGAATTAATTACCTGTAATATTATACCCATTCTTTAACCCTGTAAAAAATGAAATTTCTAACAAAAATCGTTATTACTGCCTTGTTTCTGGTACTTTTTACGGCTTGCGAAGAAGAGCCCATCTTTGAAGGAGATGGAACCGTAGCGTTTCGATTTGATATAAATAAAGGGGACGGGGCAGTCAATAAAACAAGCGCAGGCATGCTGTCCTTTGATTCCGGCTTCATTGTTATTCGTGAGATCGTATTTGACGGAGAAAGGCAAGGTGCTTCTTCCGTAAGTATCACCCATGAGCAGGTTTCCACGATTGATTTTGCCACAGGTATAGCCAGCCCTCCGGTAAATGTTGTCATCCCCGCTGCGCAGTACAAGTCGATTAATCTGGGGATCGAAATCCAGGATGTTAATAATGATCCTACCATCGTAATTGAAGGAGAGTATGAGCGTACTGACGGGAGTATTTCTCCTATCCGGTTTGAAATTGTTTCAGGGGAAGTATTTGAGGCCGAAGCTGAAAACGCTTCTGTTCCTTCCAATGTGCCAGCTATAGCACAAATTACCTTTGATCCGGTTTCCTGGTTTGACCGGGTAAGCGCCAATCAGCTTGATAATGCGAATACTGATTCAAATGGTGTTATCGTCATCAGCGAAACAAATAACTCAGCCATTTTTGATAAAGTAGCTGACGGTTTGGATCGCAATACACAAGCCGTTTTCCAGTAGCAATTTAGAAAAATATCAAATAAGCCCCTCTGAATTCATCTTTCAGAGGGGCTTATACTTAACTGAGCCATAATCAGACAATCTTTGTCACAATCCTGTTCCCCAAAATGCTACATTCGTATAATTTAAAGTAAAAAATAACCACTAATCAATTATTAAAGGTTAAGGTTTTAATTTCTCTTCCCCCAACGGACCGATCTCTATCAGAACTTTTCTAAGCGTGCTGACTTCCGCCGTAATCTGTGTCTGTATATCTTCCAGGGCACTTTTTATTGCTTTAGCATGCACGGTACGGCGAGCGTCTCCTCCCCCATAATACAGGCCTTGCCATTGATTCGCATATCCCTGTCCCCTATAGGTTTTCAGGACTCGATTGCGAGAGTCAATAAGGTCCAGTTCAAATTCAATGATTCCTTCTGTTTTCCCAAAAGGCATGCCTACCACATTGAGGAGAAAAGCACTAATCGTAGAAAGGAATATGAGTCCTTGTGCCCGTGGCATCACTGTCTGACTGGTTACCCGTAGCTGGGCTATTCCAAAATATTCTCCTCCAGGAAAACACATACTTTGATTCAGGGTCCGGCTCGCCAGGGTATGCACATCCTGATAAGAAGTTTGGGCGACAGGTTTACTGATGTAAATGATGTTACCGGATTCATCCGTCCGTTCTCCTTCCATAAAAGAAGCCGGATAGAGGTTTCCAAAGGAGACTGGGTCCAGCACCAATTCCAATCGGGGCAGGAGTTCTGCTTGCTGAGGGGGAGCTTGTAAATGGGCGAGGTCGAAACCGGGGCGGCAACTACTCAAACACATGATACATGCACATACGAAGGTGAGGAAAGGTACAGATTTCATAGGCGTAGATTTTTACCCAAATTATGATTCTGCGTTGCCTTTCCAATCAGGTTCTTTCGAGCGTGTCGGCTGGTTTATTATTCGTGTCGAAGATTTTGACTCGTGTATCCAACAAGAAGTATCTATCTGTTTTTCAGCAGTTCCGTATCCGCTCAAATACTTCGGATTTCGCTCTGGATACCCCTGCACTTACTACCTTGATCCTACTTTTTTAGAAAAAGCAGGGCAAAAAGCGCAGAAGCCAATGCAACGCGCAGGCCCCCGCATCGAGTGCGGGGCAGGCTTCCCCCTTTTTCCCAATGGCTTCTGCATCGTCGACCCGCCTCGATGGGAATCCTTGGATTAAATTGTTGTTGGCAGACCCCGATCTGCCTACAACAATTTTGCGTTTCCCTACCCCGAAGTAATTTGAGACGCTGGAAATAAAGAGAATGCCTGGTCTTTATCCTCTTCGTCTTTCCAGGAGAATCATCATCATCAGGCCGAGCATGATGCGTTGTTCATCGTCTCCATCAATTGTACCGATTTTGTCCACCTCAAATTCGCGACCCAGCAGGGACTTTTGTTTCTTGAGACGGGCTACGATTTCGCCAGCAATATTGGTTACGATGTAAGTAGGGTTGAACAAGTACCCGGTGAAGAAATTCAGAACCGGAATTTCCCCTATCAGAGAGTCCAATACCTTGATCCAGGCATTTTCTTCCCGAATATTAAACTGCAGTTGCTGGTTTTGATCGATCAACTCATAATGCGCTTTCCAGATGGAAGCCCATCCTTTACGGGCAATTTTCCCTAATTCTGCCCCCTGGTTATCGGTAAAACTATAAGCTGCTGAAAAGTCTAACCAACGATCGGCTTTGATCATAAAATTGACCTGCGACTTGGTTTCATCCGAATAGATGGTAATCGCCTCTTTGAGCTTGAACATTTTTTGCTTTACATAGGCAAGGGTCTGCCCATTTGCATCTGTAGCCGTAAAATCATTGGAAAGGGTCGAAACTTTAAAGACGAATTTAATCGGAAAAGTGAGCGCTTTCATGTAGGATAAAATGAGGGTGTATGTGTGTGCTGGTGTAGCGATTGTATTACGAAGGTATTGAAATTTTATCAGTTTTATGAAAAAAAAGCCTCCCCATGGATTTGAGCAAGGATTATATAGCGACGACTGCTCCTGTTTTCGTATCGAAAATCAGCATACCTTCTTCCTGTGAATTCAATTGACTTTTACATATGCCCTTTTCATCCCAAACTGCAGAGCCGCCTGCACTGACAAAATTATCGCAAAACCCGATACTGTTGGATAGGACGACGGCCATTCCGTATTGCCGGGCAATTTTGGGATAATGAATACGTGCTTTCTCAACGCCCGGTGCTGATTTGGCTACACTCGCCAGATAGACCGAGGTTCCCTCGGCGGCAGCAGCTGCGGCATGCTTGGGTAGGAGCGATTCATAGCAGATCGCAGGCGTCAGGACATCTCCATTTTGCTTCCAGGTCCCTGCCCTATTACCCGGCACAAACCAAGGCTTCTCATCCTCATGAAGGTACTGTTTTGCATAGAGCCTTCGGGCCAGATTGGGCTGAAAACTCAACATCCCAATCTGTACACCCGCTTCACTCCTTACAGGAATGCCGAGGCAAATTGTGATGTCGTGTGTGTCACTCAATACCTGAAATCCATCCAATTGCTGATTATGCAGATCCATTGCCCATTCCTGCGCCCTTTCCGGTTCATAACCTGTCAATGACAATTCCGGAAATAGAATCAGATCAGCTCCCTGCTCAGCAGCTTTTAACATGAAGGCTTCATGCTTGCGGATGCTTCGGGCGATATCGCCAGAAATGGGTCGTATTTGAGCTGTGCAGAGTTTCATAACGTCAAGATAAACAGGTCTTTAGTGCCGACATAAATCATAGGTAAAATAGCGGTCAGACGATTGGGATTCGCCTGACCGCTCCGTTGGCAAAGTAGAATTAGGTATATAAGCTATTTCCCCTGTTCCAGTCGCTCTTTAAGCTTGCTTTCCAGGCCTTGAAAATAGAGATCCCAGCCTTCATCGTGTCTGTCTTCACTGTCATCACTCAGAAACCCTGAATGTTCTAGCTCGACCAGACTTTGGCCCTCTTCCATTTTAAATCGAACCTCTACAATACAGTTTTCTGCGGCCCCTTCCCAAGCCCAGGTATAGCGAAGTTTTCGGTTCCAAATGATCTCTAAAAACTCGCCCTCCATTACGCCAGTAGCCTCTGGCGATTCGGCAACTAACTTAAATACGCCCCCTACTACCGGATCACAATCAATTTGAGTAATGGGTGCGATGGTCATCTCCGGCGAAATCCATGCTTGGAAAAGCATTTCTCGGGCAATAGTGGAAATGTACTTCTTTTGAATCATTAGGGATAAAAATTTGACATTCAGCAACTTGAACAAAGTTTCTCCGCACAAAGCAAAATCGACTCTGCTCGAATCATTGTATTAAGATACTACTATTTTGTGTAATTTTTTATATACATTGTTGAGAAGGCATTTGGCAACCCTATCCCCGTGTCAGGTCTTCGCTCCAGCAATTCATTCTCCCTGGAAAACAAATTAGTATGAACAGATCATCTACACTCGCCATTTTATTTCTATCCGCCGTATTGCTGATTGCGAGCACGGCGTGGATCATACCCACTGCCCAACCTGAAGTCGATTCACCTCAGGTCTTTTCCACTGCAACGGGCCATTTCCTGTATGTCGCCACGCCCGGTATCCGCGACTATCTGGGCTATGGCGGGCACGGATTACTGGTATTTGACATTGATAACAACCACAAATTTGTGAAACGAATCAGCACCCAGGGCTATCATCCCGACGGAAGGCCCTCGAATGTCAAAGGCATCGCTGTCAGCGCGCAGTTGAATAGTGCATATATCAGCACCCTGGAATCGTTACAGCGCATTGATTTGGGGACTGAAAAACTGGTCTGGGAAATCCCATTTGAAGGCGGATGTGATCGCATGTCTATCTCTCCTGATGGCTTGACGATGTATTTACCTTCACTCGAAAAGGATTTTTGGAATGTGGTGAATTGCGAGACGGGTGATATTATTACGACGATCAAGGTGCATGCCCGTGCCCATAATACCATTTACGGGCCTTCCGGAGCGCGGGCCTATATGGCCGATATTGGTTCGCCTCTGCTGCACGTAGCCGATACCAAAACACATACGGTCGTGAAGAAAGTCGGCCCTTTTAGCGCAGGAATTCGGCCTTTTACGATCAATAGCGACGAATCACTGGTCTATGTGAATGTCAATGATTTGCTGGGATTTGAAGTAGGAGATTTGAAAACGGGTGAAAAGCTCGCAAGTATCAAGGTACTCGGCTGGGACAAAGGCCCCGTTCGCCGGCATGGAAATCCGAGTCATGGAATCGGCCTGACACCCGATGAAACAGAAGTCTGGATCAGTGATGGTCATAATATGCGCATGCATATTTTCAGCGCAACTGCTCCCTATCAACAACTTACGACCCTGCCCCTCAGCGATATGCCGGGCTGGGTAACCTTTAGCATGGA
>CAYGTH010000463.1:0-6082 GCA_964352745.1 uncultured Bacteroidia bacterium | reverse complement strand
TACAAATATTGTTTCCCGCTGGGAAACTGGGTTTCACCCCATCTCAATATAGCTCCACAGGAGACGATGGATCGAATTGGCGAAAGTCAAACTAAGAGGTCAACGGAGTAATAATCCTACGGCCTAAACCGGAGTACTATCCATCTCTCCTTCCAGGTTCTGCTTACTCAGCGTCCATGCATCAGTCGCAGAAGTTTGAAGCCAGACACTTCCAGAATGCCGCATGACCTGCATGCCGATTCCAAATAATTTCTGGAATTTTCGCTCAAATGTCCGCACCTGAGTATGTCCGTCTATGCTCAGGGTTTCCGTGTGATCAAGCTCTGCGATTTCCGAAATGGCAAGAGATTCATCCAGGGCAAACTCATTGGGGGTGAGGGTACCGGGTTCATGCTGCTGAGAGAAAAAGCGCAGTTTTAGATAAGGGAATTTATGCGAAAATGCTGCTGAAATACTTTCCAGGCTTTGGTTGGGAGCTATCGTAATAGTCATTATTCCGTGATTAAATGGATAATGATTCAATATATCCCTTCCGCTTATCCAATGGAATGACGTGTATCAGTTTGCTGAATGACTCTTCTCCACCTTAGCCAAATACTTTTGCGTCGCCTTCTGCTTCAATATTGACGCGGTGCAGGGTCCAATCTGAATTTAGCGTCACCTGTCGGTATTTGTTTTTCAGCAATCGCAATACCTGGATACCGATTCCGCATTGATCTTGAAACATCTGCTCTAATTCAACCACTCGGGTATCCTGATCTATTGAAAGGGTAATCGGAGATGTCAAGTGAGGTCCCAGAGCAGCCAGGGTAGTCGAGTCTGATAAGCGATCATCTTCCCGGCTAACATGTTGCGGCCAATGCGGTTTGGAATAAAAAGCAAGACTGAGAAATGGATATTCTCCCTTAAATTGATCAATAATTTCACTAAAAGGAGTATCGGGGTGAATCAGAATGTTCATTTATATGTAATTTCAAAAAACCTACCCTAATGATTAAAAAACGTATCTCAGATCAAATTGGTATGATTTACCTCCTTCAAACCATCTGTTTGATCCTATCTCTTTTGATAACTCCTGTCTCATCAGGAGCTCAGCCGTATTCTCTCTCCTGGCAGGAAGTAGCAGAAATGCCAGCTGCAACCGCAAATCATGCGCTCGCTACTGGAAACATCGATGGCGACCCTTTTGTTTTTTCGTTTGCCGGAATAGATTCTACCCGCTCCTTTTCCGGTATTCACCTCAATGCCTACCGGTATGATCCTGCCAATGACGAATGGATCACGATCGTTCCCCTACCCGACACCCTCGGAAAAGTTGCAGCAGGTGCCAGTACTGTTCGGAACAAAATCTACATCATCGGAGGCTATCATGTTTTTGCAAATGGCGGGGAAAAATCCTCGGATCGCGTCCATATTTATAACCCGGAAACGGATCAGTATTTACCGGATGGAGCTGCTGTGCCCGTCCCCATTGATGACCATGTGCAAGCCGTATGGCGGGACAGCCTGATCTATGTGATTACGGGGTGGAGTGAAACTACCAATGTCCCCAATGTGCAGATTTACGATCCCACCCAAGACCAATGGACTGTTGGGACCCCGGTTCCCAATACGACAGACTACAAAGTATTTGGCGGGTCAGGCATCATCATTGGCGACACGATTTTTTACAGCGGAGGTGCCCGGATTGCCTCAAATTTTCCATTAGGACAGGTTTTCCGAATCGGAATTATTGATCCCAACAACCCGGCCTCCATCAGCTGGACTTCCTTTAGCCATCCGCTGGCCAGGGGCTACCGCATGGGCGCATACGCTTTTAGGCGGCAGGCCATCTTTGCAGGCGGGTCAGAGATTTCCTATAACTATGATGGGCTGGCATACACCAATTCCGCTCCTGTTCCGCCCCTTAGCCGTGTCGTCACCTATGACCTGCCTTCGCAAAGCATATTCACTTCTCCAGAGACGATCTTTCCGGTTATGGACCTGCGGGGAGTCGCCCCATTAAATGTTCATCAGTTTATGATTGCAGGGGGTATGACGGTCGGCCCCGAGGTAAGTAAGCGTAGCTTTATATTGACCTATACTAACCCCTTTCAAACCCGGCTGGACGATTTAGGCACCAGTCCTTTCCGGGTCCGGTTTTCAGACAGCCTTTTATGTATCGAATCTCCCTATCCTTATTCCCTCAGTTATCGTATTTTGAATACAAGGGGGCAGGTAGTCGATCGAGGCACCTGGCAGCCACAGGGAGATCCGATTCCGGTATCGGGTTATGCATCCGGCATCTATTTTCTTCAACTTGATACTCCTCAATCTTCACACACTCACAAATTCTTATTCCCATGACCAAAGTGTATTATGTAGGCGACTGGGCCGTTTTGACCGGCCCTGTATTCGCCGAAACGCCTTTTCATTTTTCTCACAAAGGCCTCGATATTTTCAACTATGGAAAATGGCTGAAAGATGCGCTGGAGGAAACTGGCGAATATGAAGTGAACTCCGTGCCCTCCTGGGATTTTTATAATAGGCTCGGGCCTGGCGATTATGAGCGAATTTTGGAGGAATATGACATCTTCATTTTTAGTGATGTCGATGCCAAGCTCTTTCAGCTTGCGCCTTCCTTTTTTGATCGCCAAAAGTTTGGGAAAGAAATCCTGACTTTTCCAGACCGGATTCGCCTGACGGTAGAGGCTGCGCAAGCCGGCAAAGGCTTCATGTTCCTCGGAGGCTGGTATTCCTTCACAGGCGAATTGGGAAAAGGCGGCTGGGGACGTACGCGCTTGCGGGATATGCTGCCGGTGGAATGCTTGCCGATAGAAGACCTGATCGAAAGTACGGAGGGATATCAGCCTGTTTATACAGAAATCGGAAAAGCTGCATTCGGGGGATTGGACCTGAGCACCTGTCCTCCTATTCTTGGGTATAATCAAACTACTGAAATCCCGGAAGGCGATGTATTGATGCGTTTTGCGGAAACCGGAGATCCAGCCGTAGCGATTCGATCTCTGGGAAAAGGGAAGGTACTCGCCTATACTTCAGATCCCGCTCCTCATTGGGCCTGTAACTTTGTCTTTTGGGAAGATTACGGACGGTTTTGGAGAAGCTGTGCAAATCTGGTGAAACCGAGGTAGTTTCCGGACAGGAGCATTAACCTCAATCTGGTTCTGCCAAAGATATTCCCTCATATATGTTGTCCAGATTCAACTTGCAATCCAAATCAGGAAAATCAATTACCGCATCTCCCTTTGTAAAGGATCGATAATGCCAAAAATCATGGGATTGGCGGGAATAGCACTCTACCTGATATTGATACTGAGAAATCAGGACATAATGTTTGAGGCTTGGGATCTTGATATAACTTTTGAATTTATCATTCCGGTCATATGCCTCTGTGGAATCGGATAAGACTTCGACAATCAAAGCAGGTCTGTTGATAATCATCTGCAAATCATCCGATAAATCCGACGGTTCGCACGTCATGGTAATATCAGGATACACATATTTGCCTCTTTCAACCAACTCTAATTTGATATCAGAACCAAAAACTTCACACGGTTTACTTACTAGCTGCGCCTCTAGCAGGTCAATCGTGCGCTTAGCAATTCGGTAATGCCGCTTCGTACTTCCAGCCAATGCAAATATCTCCCCAAAATGGTATTCCAGCCGTTCCTCTCTTGCGGCTTCCATTTCTATATATTCTTCAAAACTATAATTGGTCCTCTTCTCCTCGGGATCACCCATGGCACTGAATTTAATTCAAGTTAGCCAAAAGGCACTGAAATGACAATCCCTGCCACCTTTCCTCAATGCCCCCAGTCCCACTTCTCTTCATCATATACAGACTTAATCTCGACCAAAATACTGTGGACGGTACGCATATTTCCTTCGTGCTGACGCCTTGCCCAAAAGTCGAGATGAGGAATGTAGAAAGAGGTATCTCCTGGTTTTTCAAATCCTTTGAAACACATACTCCGCTCCAAATTATCTATCCGGCCATATGCCCCCTTGTCATACTGGAGACGTTCCTGATCCAGGGAATCCAGTTTATGCCAAACGGTAGCCAATCTTTCCTCATACTGCGGAAAAGTACATATACTATCATAGCCAGCCAGCACCTCTTCCAAATAGGGGCCTACTTGCATTTGCTCATAGTAAAAAGGATTCAGGCCGTCATAGATGAAGTTTGCATATTGCTTAAACAAATTCTGAATAGTCTTCGGATCCCGACTGACATGTTTAATAAGATAGGCAAATAGTTTTCTCTTCATGTCGAAATCAGGAGCCAGGTGGCTGTAATAGCCATCATTTCGCTCCTTCTCAGGCACAAAATCCGGCTGTGGAAGGTTGATATAATACAGGTAATTAGTCGAGGGCCGTGGATGCTCATCATCCAGGGTGATATCATCTGGGGTAATGGTATTGAGCATCGCATATTCAAAATAATCATACAAAGCCCGAAAGTCATTATTGCCCATTTCTACAGCAGAAGTCGTTCGAAACTGATAGGTGTCTCGCAAGAACTTGTATCCTTCATGGGACAAATAGCGGTCATCGATCCTGATGAGACCAGAAAGGAGTTCACCATATACTGCCGGGTAAGAAATCTTGCCGTCAGGTCCAACATATTGCGATTGACGCTGTAAGCTCAGCGGCATCTTCTTCGTCCGATCTGCATTGTACCAATAACCACTCAACGCTTCCTTATCGTCCAGACTCCCTTCGACGAATCCGGTCGTGTCGCCTTTCCAGGTTTCAATCAACCACACACTATCCCGAACCTGATAACCGGAAAGGGTGAGTTCCTGCTCTTTTTGATCATAATGATAGGTACCAGTCAACTTTTCGTCCGATCGTTCCCATTTGAGGTGAATTAAATATTGCCCATCGATTTTTCCCTGATAAAAGCGGGCAGTATTCCCATAGGTGTGCAGGGCGACCTGATAGAGTTTATGAGCGAGGTATTCGACCTGATTTTGGCAGGCAAACTCTGTTACTTTCTCATCTACCGCCATTTGGTAAGAGGGGCCTTCTTCTCCGGGAAGTTCTCCATTCCAGATATAGGGAATACAGCCCAGATCATAATCTGTATAGGAATAGTGATGCATGAACCAGTTATTCCCGTGGTCAGAGCTATACCAGAAAGGAATTCTATCGCCCTCGAATACAACGGTATAACTCCCATTGACTCCGGCTTCCATATCGTTCCATCGTACGCGCTGAATTTTCCCTTCAAAAAAGGAAACTTCCGGGCTGTTGATGCCAGTGAGTGCTAAAGAATAAGTTGTTAAGGCTCCTTTTTCTTCACGCCTATCGAGTTGCGTGAGAAGGTCCTGCATATGCTGAATATGTGCGGCTGCCTTATCAGTTGGGAGTTGACTGAAAGGGCTATTGGAATCAATGGTTTCGATGACCCCGGCAGCCCTATCCGCCTCGTCTGCGCCTGCCTCTCTCGGGGCAGAATCGCAAGCAATGAGTCCGGCAAGTAACACACTTAAATAGAATCGAATATTCATATAGGAATCCTGATTGATTCCTATAAAATTAGCATAGAAAGTGGCGGAAATTCCTGATTAGGTTAGATCGACTCATACTTTGACGGAGCCATCATGTAAGATTTTTTCCTACTGTATCATCGCACCTCACTTATTTGAGTCGATGTCAGCCCCATTTTGGAGATCGAGCGTCATCGACGCCCAATACGTGCGTGATTGAGATTGGGAGTTCGAGAATTCGGGAGTTTGGGAATTTGGGAATTTGAGGTGCAAATCTCCTCAACAAATCCCCAATTACATTCGCGGCGCGGTTCTGTTTGACCGTTTGAATGTTTGGAGTTTGAGCGTTAGGGAAAAACCCTCGAACAATCGAACCTTCAAACTCTCTCAAACAAAACTATCCCTTGCGCCATCAGCGCCCGACAGCAAAAAAAAGGGGAGCATGATTGCTACACATATCGTTTCCCGCTGGGAAACTGGGCTACGCCCCGATTACATATGGCCGAAGGCACAGCCGCGTAGCGGTTCGGGATTGCAAATCCCGAAGAGCAACACAAAAAAAGCAATAGCTTAGCGGGATTTGTAATCCC
>CAYGTH010000462.1:0-6083 GCA_964352745.1 uncultured Bacteroidia bacterium | reverse complement strand
GCACCCTCGCAGCCTAAGGCCTCCCGCATTCCGACCCCCGCATCGAGGTGCGGGGGCGACGTGTGTGGCTGGTATTGGCTGCGGTTTTTGCCCCACTTTTTGGTTCTCGACCAATTTTGGCGGAGCTTGGTTTTGGGCTCTACTGCAAACTGCGGAAAATCGATTTAAATAGCGTTTTTGATCCTACTTAGAAGTCGGAATTTCTACTTTCCGCCAAAATTGGTCGAGAACCCACTTTTTGTAAAAAAGTGGGAAGAAAGTAAAATTAAAAATGGCTTAGAACTTTGTTCCCAATGCACTAGGAAGGGAGACTTGGCTAATACGATTTGTCTTCTTCCTTCACATGGAATAAAAACGAGTCATGCGATATAAGCATGACTCATTTTTATTTCAGAATATCGACTATTCCAAAACTAAATAATAAGAGTAGAATATTTTGTATATTCACTTGAGTCATTTTAGTCCCTGATTCTGCTCATTTTTCAAATCCGTCAATTATGAAGATATTCAGAAATATACTTACTGGAATCCTAATATTGATAGCCTTCCTGGCGGCACTTTCTTTTTTCCTTCCATCTGAAGTGCGGGTTGAGCGAGACATTTGGGTAGATGCTCCGCTCAATTCAGTAAAGCAATATGCACCTCATCTGAATCCGGTAGCAAGTGAAGAATATTTAGAAGACCGCTTCCCTGAAATTGGATTTGAGGAAGTGGGGAAACGCACAAGGGTTTCCTTAGCCCTGACCACGCAATTGGGGAAATATCCTCTGGGAAAATACCGAGGCCTGGTATTGGATGCCTCATTAGGCGCGCGCATGGAAAGAGGACTTGCGGATTTTGCTGAGCAGGTGATGGTAGCGCATATGCGTGCAGCGCGCTTGCACCCGGAAGTAGATTCTTTTAGCCCGGATAGTTTAAGTCGGGCGGTTGCCGGAAAATAAGAGCCAGGCGTAGTTGTTCACTTTTGGATGTAATAAGATGCCTTCGTAATTTGCCTTCGGTGAATAGCCCGGATATGGAAAATCAAGGTGGTGGAAAATGGCTGAAAAAGCTGATTCTGTCCGTCCTGTTAGGAATCATTGTCCTGCAAACCCTTGCCTGGACATGCATGGTCCCCTTGCTGGAAAAAGTCATTAGGGATCATGTGGACCGACAAAGCAAAGGCAAATTTGTCGTAGAAACCCTTAAGGTAGATTCCGACTTCCTGAAAGGGAATCTTTCCCTCACCGACCTCGTAATTCGTACAAATAGAGATACTGACTCCAATCCTATTCAGGTCCATATTCCGCTTTTGGAACTGTCCGGCATCAATGCTTTTGATATATATACTGACCGCGAATTGATTCTCAATCGAATTGATATTCAGAATGCAATCATCGAATTGGGAAAGCCGATAAGTGAATCCGATTCATCCGGGAATTCCAGGCCGAAAAAACTACAACCAGCAGATGTAATCAAGGGATTTGTAAACGCGATACGGATCGACAAAATCAATATTGAGAATACCGAAGTTAGCCTCGCTGAAGGCCACCCACTCGCTCCCCGAGGACTGCATTTAAAAGCGATTAGCCTGAGTACAAATGACTGGAAAATCGATTCACTCACCCATTCCTGGGAGGAGGTATTGGGCAAAGTCGAAATGAGTATTGGGGATAATGACTTTTCCTTTTTACTACCCGGGGATGAAAGCCGTCTCCATGCCGGGAGTCTTACCTTTTCCGCTGAAAAGGAAGAGCTAACTCTAAGGAAGGTCGCCTGGTTTCCACGTGCAGATACTGCAAACAAGCAAATCCTCGAAAGACCTCAGTTGGAGATACATCTTCAGGAGGTAAATGTACAGGGACTTAATCCCTTAAGTTGGATCACGGAGGACGAAATTGCCATCCGCCAAATACAGATAAAACAGCCGGATATTCGGGTATTTGGAAGCAGGCAAACTCCAAAGAGGAGGTCTGTTCCGAGACCTGATTCTATTCCCGGGATTTCTCTCCCACGGATTTCTATTGAAAGCTGGGCGATTGAAGAGGGAGATTTTGTATGGTATTCAGGAGTTGGCGATTCAATCGGGCAAATACAATTCCGCAAATTTGCCATTGAAGGGGAGCGCTTGAACCTGAAAAAGGCGGGACCTCGCCAGTTGATCCAGCAGCTATTAAATTCTCGCTTTGTCGCGCGAATGGAGCATTTTGCCCTTTCTATTCCGGATAATGATCTTTGGGTGAATGGGGATGCGTTTTCTTATGCAAGCAAAACAGGCAGGCTAAATGCTTCAGTTCTGAATATCGAGAACCTGAAATCACCTGGCCGATCAAGCCGAAAATCTCTGGACGTTGGGGACCTTAAACTAGGCGCGGTACTGATAGAGGGGCTTTTCCCCGGCGAACTGTGGGAAAAAGGGCCACTACATCTGGATCGCCTGGTATTGGATGGGCCTGAATGGGTACTTGGAAGAAATATATTTGAACCGCCAGGCGGAAAAAGAGGCCATAAAGGTAAGGGCCGAGGTCTTGAAATTGGCGAAATAAAAGTAAGGTCAGGGAAAATCAGAACCGCTGATACCACCCGTAAGAGCCTGCTGGCAGGCCAGATTCAGTTTAGTTCTGTCCTGGAATCCGTGAATATCTATGGGTTGCGGCTTGGCGATAGTCGTGACACGGAACAAATCCTGTCACTCGGAATCAAAGGAATGGAAGTGGCGATGAATATAAAGTCCTGCCGCTATCTGGCTCCGGATAGCAGTTATTTACTTCATTCAAACGCCTTTCGAATGAAAAGTCTTGATTCGCTTATACAGGGAGATACTTTGTGGTTCGAGACTTTCCCCTTCGGGATCGGATCCAGGGATACGCTAGGTGCGCAGCATTTGCACGCCTCTTTCCCTGCCTGGGAATTATTGGGGCTTAGGCCGGTTGACTTACTGAACTACCGAAAACTACTGGCTAAACGCCTTACTCTGCGGCAGCCACATGTGCAAATGAATTCTTATCCCCCAAAACCAATTCCACTTGATTCTGTATTGGAACACCGGCAAGCGGGAAAGGCAATTTATCCGCTGATTCAGCAGATATTGGCTCAAATATCTCTTCAGGAATTAGAAATTGAAGCAGGGTATTATCTGGATGTAAGACATCGGGAAACAGATACCCGTAGAATAGAGTTACCCGATTTTGACCTGAGGCTAGGGGATATCCGAATAGATTCAGCTAGACATGCAGATCCTACCATACCCTCTTATTTCAAAGAAATATTCCTTGCTCTACGAGGCTACACCATCCCATTTGGTGACGGAATTCATACAGTTCGCATTAATAAAATGGGGATTTCAAGTCTCGCGCGGTTGATTTACTTAGCAGGAATTGACCTTTCTTATGATGTGTCCGGAATGGAAAACATGCGCAGCGCCCAACTTCCCAATTTATATAAGGGAAAAATTCCGCTCATTAGCCTGGAGGAAGTGAATCCCTTTACCTTGTTAACGGAACGAAAGCTGGAGGTGGGAGAAGTATTTATTCATGCTCCGGATTTTGAGTTGAATAGCTTTCCTGAATTCCAGGAAGCTATTATAGATTCGATTGACGCCTTGGAGGATTTTGAGCGCCCCGACCTGTATAGCCCCATATCGGGCTTACTGGATGAGTTGGTTGTAGGGCGTTTTTTCCTGGGCAATGGTGCCTTTAAATTCAACAACCAAAATGAAGTTTCTGAAAATGCCTTTACAGCAAAAAATATTACAGTTGATATTCAGAATTTTGTCATCGACTCGACTGCTGAAGCCCGAACGGATCGGTATTTTTACGCAGATTCCATGAATGTAGGAATCAATATCAGCGACTACAGTTTTATGACGCCTGATAGCGCTTATCGGATACAAGTGGGGAATATTGGTGCTTCGGCCTCTACAGAGCAAGTGTTTGCGGATTCTATATACCTGACTCCACTTGCTGACCAAAACTCTGATAGTTCGGGAGTGCAATGGGGCGTATTTATCCCCCGGGTCGTACTTGAGGGCCTGGATATCCAGAAGGCATATTTCGAGGAAGAAATTGAGGCGAGAAAGCTTGAAATAAGGCGGCCTTCGCTGACGCAATACCGTTTTGGGAATACAGATAATCAGCAAATCCTCCCAACCCGGGAAGAAATGCATCGGCAATTATTTGAAGCGATAACCAAGAGCTGGAAATCTGTTTCCCTTCAGGAGGTAGAACTAAAATCCGGAGAACTCAACCAAATCCAGACGGATCAGGATAGCCTGCTGACAGCCAGGTTCCCCCGATTATTTGCCAATGGACAATATTTCAAGGTGGACTCACTGAGACCTGACTCAACAGGATCTCTATTTTTTGCCCAAAACTGGACGGTGGGTATGCGCAACTACGACCTCCCTACTGCCGATAGTATGTATTATATTCGAATCAAAGAATTAAGCCTGCTTACAGGAAAAAAAGAGGCTTTTGCAGATTCGATCCAATTGATTCCCCGATACCCTCAATATGAATTTTCACAGAAAAAAGGAGAATGGATTGACAGGATGGACGTTCAGCTTAGGCAGGTTCATGCCCGGGGAATAGACATTGAACGATTGCTGTTTAGGCAGGAAGTTCGAATCGAGAAAGTAGATCTTACAGGGATGCAGATGAAGGTGTTTAAGGATAAACGGCTTCCGGAACCCGAAATTCTTGCTCCTGAAATGCTGCGGGAAAGCATTCGAAAAATTCCTTTTTATGTACGAGTGGATACCGTGGAGTTGACCGACTCTTTCCTCGAATATGCTGAGCATGTACCCGAAGCCGATGAGCCAGGGTATTTCCAGATGGATAAATTGTCTGTAAAAGCCTATCCGATCAGCAATGACCCACAAATCGTTCAGAATAATGTAACCATGAACATGAACCTGCAAGCCCGCCTGATGGGGGCAGGGAGGATGCGCATGTATTTTCATTTACCGATGGGAGATCCCGATGAATCCTTCCGGTTTGAAGGTGATATTGACTCTATGGATTTGTCAGTAGTTAATCCCATGATTACCCATACGGCATTTTTGAAGGTGAATTCAGGAATGTTGAATCATATCGATTTTTGGGTTGAAGCAGACAAGGAGATTGCCAGGGGCAAAATGCGGTTTTATTATAATGAGTTAAATGTTGCTTTCCTTAGGGATAGTCGGAAAGGACAGGAAGGGTCGGATCCCAGAAGGTTTGCTTCCTTTCTCGCGAATGCCTTCGTGGTTAAGTCGGATAATCCTACCCGCCGGTTCCTGCGAGTGGGTAAAATTCATGTTGCCAGAAATCCCCGGAGATCCGTATTTAATTATTGGGCCAATGCAACCTTGAGTGGAATACGGGCAAGTATTGGTGCAAAAAATAACAAAGACAAAGACAAGTCAGCTGGCTGGGCAAGACTAAAAAAGAAAAACTAACATGTGTTTAATACTTTTTGCATACAAGGCGCATCCGGAAATGAAATTGATCATGGCGGCAAATCGGGATGAGTTCTATCAGCGACCCGCTGCCCGGGTTAGTTGGTGGGAAGACAAGCCTAATATCCTTGCGGGAAGGGATTTGCAGGCCAGTGGCACCTGGATGGGGGTGAGCAGAGAAGGTAGAATAGCAGCCCTGACAAATTATCGGGAACCTGGAAATCTAATTCCTAATGCGCCTTCCCGTGGCGCGCTTGTGACAGATTTCCTCACAGGGACAGAAACGCCAACAGCCTATCTTGCCAATCTTCATTCCAAAGGCAGTCAGTATAATGGATATAATTTATTGACAGGCACACCAGATGCATTGTATTATCATAGCAATCGAGCCGGTGAACCCAGAAAATTGGAACCTGGAGTTTATGGTTTGAGTAATCATATTCTGGATACCCCCTGGCCCAAGGTGAGGAGCGGAAAGTCAACACTAAAGAGCTTGTTAAAAGGCTCACGGGAAATTGATCAGTGGTTTGAAATGCTGCAAAATCCGGACTTAGCGCCTGATTCTCAGTTGCCAGACACCCGCATCTCAATGGAATGGGAACGCATGCTATCGGCTATATTTATCCAGGGGGAATCCTATGGAACTCGGGTTTCTTCTCTCCTGATG
>CAYGTH010000461.1:0-6091 GCA_964352745.1 uncultured Bacteroidia bacterium | reverse complement strand
CAAATTGACGGCATTAACAGGGGCAGCAGTTTTGGATTGCTCTCCTACAGATTCATTCGATGGGAGAATTGCATCTAGTGGACTTTGACCCAATCCTCCTTTTCTTTTCAGTTTTGCCATACGAGATGGAAATATTATTTCCTGCAAAACTACGTAAAATCATGGAAAAAGTCTTTGAGGATTTGATTTTCCGAGATAAATCCAGATATTTGTGCTCTCATTTGGAATAGCAACAAATTCAAGAAAATGGCAAGAGTTTGCGAAGTAACTGGAAAGCGGACGATATCTGGAAACAATGTCTCTAAGGCGAACAATAAAACACGCCGTAAATTCTACCCGAATTTACAAAAAAAGCGGTTTTATCTTCCTGAAGAAGACCGTTGGATCACGCTGAAGCTCACAACTAATGCGATCCGTACCATCAATAAGAAAGGTATTACTGCCGTAGTGAAAGAAATGCGTGCAGAAGGTAAGGTAGTCTAATGTTGACGTTTCATGCCTGTCTATGATGAAGATATTTAGGCTCAAATTGCTGTGAGGTGATTTGAGCCTTTTCTTATCTACTTCCTTTCCGCTTTATCAGGCAACCCATTCGTGCAAAAGAGAGATATATCCAAGTGAGTCATACTGCTTAGAAATGGGGCGCTTTTCCACAAACACTTTCAGATTGGATTTTATGCATCGCAATATTATTTGGCTTATCCTGTTAGCAGGATTCGCTTATTTTCAGCCACTACAAGCACAAGTAACAAGCCGCTCGGGATTTCCTGCGCCGCAGATAGATATCAGTCAGTTCCGACTCTTTCCCTGTGGAGGTTCCGTTATTACAGAAGAGACCTTTTCAGATACGGACCTTCCGGCTGGATGGCTAAGTCTGGATATGGACGGGTTTATGCCGGATACGAATATCAATAATTTCCTGGTAAATGGCGGTGGATGGCAATCTATATTGGATTTTCGGTCTCCCCAGGGAATGAATCGTTCGGTAGCTTCTCCATCCTGGTATGCGGATACTACTGGCCCCAGTAATGACTTTCTGATTAGTCCTAAGGTTAGTTTGGGGGGGAATACCTGCCTTTCATGGACAGCCTATTCACAAGATCAGTATTTTAGGGAAAGCTACGAAGTACTCATTTCAACCACCACTCCGGATACGGCAGGTTTTTTTGCGAATGATCCCTTGCTGGTAGTAGAGGCAGAAGGCTATGAACTCAATTACCGATCTGTTAATCTTGCCAATTATGCGGAGATGGATGTGTATATCGCTTTCCGTCATACTTCGGAAGATAAATTTATTCTGGTACTCGACGATATGCGAATTTCGTCCGTTCCCAATCAGGATATAGGGATTGTGGATTTCTCTCCCATTATTGCCGATACATCGGATGAAGTATTTATTCGGGCAGCTGTCCGGAACTATGGTTCAGATACCCTTCGTTTTGATTCTACGCTGATCCTGACCTACCGGGTAGGTAGCGGCGATCCCAAGGTGTCCACTATTCAGAAAAGCTTTGTAATCGCTCCTAATGATACCGTACAGGTTACGCATGATAGTGTATGGGTACCCACGGGATTTGGGGCTGAGATTATCTGTCTGACGACTGATGGCAACCTCATGCCGGACGAAGATCCTTCCAATGATGGACTTTGCAGATGGGCGAGTGTGGGAACTACGGGTTTGATAGGCGATAAGCTTCCCATTGCCGTACGCATATATCCGAATCCTGTATCAGACGTGCTCCGAATTGAGCTTAGTGCAGAAAATGGAATATCCGGGAATCTGGAGATGAGTCTGTTGGATATGTTTGGAAGGCCAGTTCAGCCGGTTCAGCTTATTAACCCAAATACCTATATAGAGGTGAGTTCCTTGCCAGCAGGTATCTATCTGTTGCGGATTCAGGATGAGAAGGGTCGGGTATTTACCGAAAAAGTGAAGAAGCAATAAGGCTCAGCTTGTGAGGACGTTTGGGAGCCATTCCTGAATAACCCTCACCATTTCATCAAATACATCTTCGGGATTTTGGCGACCTCGCTTCAAAATCTTGTATCCATGATTCGCTGTTTCCAGCAGGTGCAAGTGTGCTCGCTTTCCCAGGTTTTCAATCAGGGGTTGGAATAAGTCCAGCTGGGCCAACGCATCCCGGTCTCCGGATAGGTATAACATTGGAACTGTGATATCCGGGAGATGACCCGCTCTGTCGATTCCGGGCTTGCCGGGGGCATGCAGCGGGAATCCAAAGAAAATCAGCCCTTCAACGCCTTCAAGTTGCGTTTCCGCAGCAGCAAGGGAAGTCATGCGTCCCCCAAAGGAATGCCCTCCTGCCAGTAAAGGAAGATCACCTGTAAGCTCACGAGCCGAATGAACAGCAGCCCGCACGGTAGCCAGGCTTACCGATAGGCTATCACGCCCGCCACCGCGCTCCATAAATGGAAATTGATATCGGAAGGTCGCAATCCCTATTTGCGCTAATTTTGCTGAGAGGGTCTCAAGGGTAAGGTGCCGCATTCCTGCGCCTGCGCCGTGGCCCAGCACCAGTACAGCACGTGCCGCTTCAGGCATACACAATAGGGCGGAAACCTCTCCCTTTTCAGGAGTGGCGACAAATCGAGATTCGGTGAGGGTAACTTCCATGCCTCAATTTACAAAAGAAGATAGCCAGATAATAAGGAGATGGATAGATTGTAGAAGTGGGTATGGAGACTGGGTACTTTTTCACCACTCAGCCACGTAGGACACAGAGGCTTAACTAAGCGGAAGCTCCGAAATTATGTCTACTATCTGATGACTCTAGTCTGATCTATAACCTCTGAATCATCCTCAGGAAGTCTCTGCAGCGCGAGCCGTTTCTTCATTAGAATCCATCCAGCCATCTGAAAGGCGAATGATCCGGTTGCCGTATTCTGCGTTTTTCTCTGAATGCGTAACCTGAATAATGGTAATCCCTTCCTTATTTAACTCGGTGAAGAGATCCATGATTTCTTCTCCTTGCTTGGTATGAAGGTTTCCGGTAGGCTCATCAGCGAGCAGGAGACTGGGTTTTCCGATAATGGCGCGCGCTACCCCAACTAATTGCTGCTGGCCGCCCGAGAGTTGATGTGGGAATAGGTCTTTTTTGGCAACCATTTGGAAGCGGTCTAACACTTCAGCAACCATACTCTTGCGCTCCCCTGATTTGATTTTACGATAGAGGAGGGGCGTTTCGATGTTTTCATATACCGTGAGTTCATCGATTAGGTGATAGGCCTGAAATACAAAACCAATTTTGTGTTTGTGCAATTCCGATTTCTGACGCTCATTGAACTTATGGGTAGGCTTCCCCTCAAAGAAATACTCTCCTTCTGTCGGTTTTTCCAATAGGCCGAGGACATTCAATAGGGTAGATTTTCCGGCACCACTCGGGCCCATAATGGTGACAAATTCACCTTCTTTTACCTGGAGGTTGATGTTTCGAAGCACATAGGTCTTTTGCAGGCCTGAACGATAAAAACGAGAAATGTTTTTGAGTTCTATCATGTCGGTTGAGGGGCTTGTGTACAGCGTATTACCTTGAATCTTATATACCTCGCGTCAATAAGTGTTCCGAGGCTTGTAAGGGGTTGATAGTTAGCTTGTTAGGCTGTATTTGTGATGGCTGGTTACGTCATTTCTGTTCCAGGATGAAACAGGGTTATGTTTCACATTGGAACAACCCAGTGAAGATGCGTAATAAACAAAATGGATTAAGAAGAAGGCAGTTTATAGGAAGTAGGATATTTGCTGCCAGGGCGCTGTCGCCAGTCAAGTTGGCGTTCTTTGGTTTCAGAAGCATCTGCCGGTACCTCTTGTGTCTGATTTGCATAATACACAACCGCAACTGCCCAACCTACCAGGAATAACAGGATCAACGCTCCCTTCGCCCATGCATAATGCTTTCGGGGACGAAATATATACCGGTCGCTGTTACCGGCTTCCTGCAGGTTTGCTGTATGACGATCAGATTTGTTCATGAAGATCAGAAATGCCCAAGCCGCCTTTGAATGTGTAGCCGTTCAAAACTTGCTTGTCTAAATTAACAGAATTAATTGATCATTTAAAAGTCTGGACTGCCTTTTTTAATCCTACGTGTTTTTTACCCAATGGGATACAGGTATTGGATGAAAGAGGTGATCGCAAAACGTATCTATTCGAATTTGTTCCTCAAAATACAGGGCCTATAAGCCCGCCCAATTAATGGTGTCCCGATAGGTATCGTCATCAATCTGATGTGGGAGCCATTGGCAGAGGATTACCCGTTGGAAGGGCGCCTGATTCGCAGGATTTTCAAAAAAATCCCAATTTGCCTGAGGATCAACCTCTTCATCCAACGCACCGAGGACAACGCGGCGGCTAGGGCATGTTCGGGGAATTGTCAAGGGGATATTTGCCTCCTCCCGGGCAACCCACATGGCCGGATTGAATAACAAACAGGGAAGGCCCAATTCTTCGGCTAACCAAAAGCCCAGAAAGCCCCCCAAAGAACTCCCAATGATATATTCTGAGCCTTCAGCGACTGCATAGTTTTTCAGAATCGAGTAGGAGCCAGGTTGTTCCAGATAATCCAGATGAAGCGCTACTACCTGATGGCCCCGGGATTGCAATAGGCCCATTCTGAATTCGTTGGGACTACTATTAAGTCCATGTATGTATAGGATTTTCATATATTGCGCGGTAATTTCCAGCTAATCCTTATAGAATGAAATATTTGGCGATCATCCTCCTCTCCGTCATGGTCTCCGCAACTACTTGCGGTAAGAAGGGGAAACGTACGGACTTGTCCACAAAGAAAGCAGCTGCATTTTTATTGGGCAAAAAAATTGACACAGTTCAGTGGCGATTGGTGAACATTTATGATCCGTATGACGGAGGCAAAACCATTGTAAAGGATTCGCTGAACCCCGAAATCCTGGTTGTGAGCAGAGATGGATCTTTTAAGGAATATGACAAGGATAACTACAGCATTGGGAAATGGTACCTCAATCGTGAAAAATCCCGGATGGCGATGGTATACGAGAAGCAGAACGGGATGGAGGTTGCTAAGGTGGACGAAGAAATGCAGTACCGCTATGAAATACGGGAAATGACGGATGATAAACTCGTACTGGCCATACAAGGGCGACACGGTATGGTCGAACGTACGTATTTGCCGGTTTCAGAGCAACAGGAAACTGCTGAACCCGATAGCCTTGGCACTGAGGCCGAAACGCCCATCGAGAAGGAATAGTCAGATATTGACCCCTCAATCCCCCTGGTACTTGTGAAAAGAAAACGACTCAGTCAAGATGCCTATGTCGCTGGAATACGTGCGGGTAACCGCCGTGTGCTGAGTCAGGCAATTACCTTGATTGAGAGTAAATTGGCTACAGACCGGGAACTCGCTGCGAAAGTCATTACAGCCTGTTTGCCGCATACCGGAGGTGCATTTCGAATTGGGATTACCGGTTCTCCCGGTGTAGGCAAAAGCACTTTCATAGATAGCTTTGGTACTTTTCTGACGGAATTATCGCTCTCAGTAGCGGTATTGGCGGTTGACCCTTCGAGTCAGCGTACCCGTGGGAGTATCCTGGGAGACAAAACCCGTATGGAGCGTCTTTCCCGAAACGAGCGAGCTTTTGTTCGACCCTCTCCTGCTGGCTCCTCTTTAGGGGGCGTAGCAGCCCATACCCGCGAAAGCCTGCTCCTGTGCGAAGCAGCGGGATTCGATTGTATCATTGTAGAAACCGTAGGCGTAGGGCAATCCGAAATTGCGGTCCATTCCATGGTTGATTTTTTCCTGTTACTCATTTTACCCAATGCAGGAGATGAATTGCAGGGGATTAAAAAAGGCATAGTCGAAATGGCCGATGGACTGGCCGTTAATAAGGCCGACGGTGCTTATCTGAACCCCGCTCGTGCTGCAAAAGCAAGCTTCTCCCAGGCATTGCGCCTCTTTCCCAAAGATGAATCGGGCTGGAAGCCTCGGGTATTGACCTGCTCCGCCCTCGAAAATCAGGGCATCGCTGAAATCTGGGATATGCTACTAGACTCTTTTGTGGTAATCAGTCCAGCCCGGTGCAAACAAATCCTTACCAACCT
>CAYGTH010000460.1:0-6093 GCA_964352745.1 uncultured Bacteroidia bacterium | reverse complement strand
ATCGATTCATAAGGTACCACCAATTGCTGCATACCCACCTGAATAAGCACCAGTTTCAGGGCATGAGTTGCCTCGGCGGGAAGCCCACGGGCGATTCCTGCTTCCAGTAGATTCGTTGCTTGCTCCAATGCTCCCTGGTCCAGGTAAAAAGTTGCCAGTTCGCGGATAGAGAATGCTGCATATACATCGTCTTTAGCTTCCTGAATCGCCGTTTGATACGCCGCTATGAGGGCATTCGCACCGGTCGACGAACCTGTATAGTGTTGAATAATGGCAGCATTATGCTGATCCTTTGCCGAACTGCCTGTCGAAGGGAATTCCGTCGGAACAGGCATACCATATTTCAACTTGTTCTGAAGTTCTATATGGGGATATAGCGCTGTACCATTCAGATATTGCCAGGATTGCTGGTCATTTTCGAGCAGATGGAAAATCAGTCCCAACAGGTGGGTCTCGTTGTAGGAAATCGGATCAGGGAGAAGATAAGGAGGGCGCGAGTTGTTCCAGCTAAGTGGAAGATGTATGCCCTTCTTGTCTATGACCATTGCTCCTTTTTCCTGATCGGGGCCGAGCTCATGCAAGTCAATTAATTCACTGAGTCGATCCACCTGATTGATAGTCGCTCGTATGAGGTTGTGTTTGTCAATTGTTGCAAATATGGTAAGCATAATTCTTTCGGTTTAGGGTTCCCCGGGCATCTTTTCGGATACCACGCTGGAAGATTTGAGCAAATGTCTCAGCTTTAGCAGCAGAAGGATAATGGTCGATCCGCCGTACAATCAATTTCATGAATTCGTCTATTGAGAAAAATACGATCCATACATGCCAGCGACCGCGCATAGCCTGGATCAGGTATTTCACCTCGGTATTGGCCATCCAATCCGAATTACGTAATAAGTCCAAATCAACAGTCGTCCCTCGTGATTCCGGGGGCTGATTGCGGGGAATATCGGAATCGATATACATCTCACTGTAGATAGACTTTTAGCAGGTTGGTCGTGGCAATAATTTCATACCTCAGGCTACCATCCACCCGCTCAATCTCATGATCAATCAGCAACTCATGCAAAGCAATGGATCGCGCACCGTCAGCACTTTTTATTTTCAGTATATGCTGGGACGCAGGGTGCAGGGTCGTAAAGAACGCATTAGAAACAGGCGCCATTACCAGGTGCCCTTTTTCGGGATAATACGCCAGGTAAATATTCAGTTCGTCCTGAAAAACAGACGCTACTACTTCCTTCCCCAGGCAAATGTGACTGGAGATCAGGGAGACCCCACTTAGGGGGGCGGACTGTGAAGCCAGATTGGCCAGATGTTGAGGCGGAATGATCATGGCAGAAAATCAGGAGGTAACGGGATGTTGAAGCTCTTCAAGCAAGATTGAAATAAGCCGATCCCCCCCTTCCCGCGCTGCTTCGGTCATCTCTGTATTAAATCGGGTACTGTCGATTGCGATCAGGTAAACATCAATATGAGCGGGAAAATCTTCCGGCATGATTTTCTTGGCATAATTGAGGGCCTGGCTCCATTTCAAGCTGTGCAGGAATACCAGGGGATCGTCCTGGATGTGGCCTTTAATTTCTGACGCCGGTAGCTTATAGAGGGTGCCCACAGGTTCTCCTGTATTGATAACCGCATCAATAAAAATGATCCGGTCTTTGCCTTTGAGCTGAAACAGTACTTCAAATGCAGAAGTTCCCATATCGAGGATTTCGATATGTTCTGACTGTAGAGACTCCTGCAAACGTTGGACGACGTAGATTCCTACCCCGTCATCTTCGCGTACCGGATTTCCAAATCCTAATATGGTAATCTTTTCCATCGGGTATAAGATAGAGCAGAAAGCCTGGCCCTGCAAAAGCAGCGATCAGGCTTTCTAAATATAGGCAATAGATTGCTTACAACTTGAATTTTGCGAGTTCTTCGCCTGTTTTCTCATCATGTGCATGCACGGTACAAACAAGACAACTGTCAAATGAACGCGCAACAAGTCCGACTTCCACCGGATCATGTGGATCCTCGATTTCTATACCTTCCAGGGCCGCTTCTATCGGCCCGGAATTATCCTTGGCGTCATTGGGTCCCACATTCCAGGTAGTAGGGGCAACGATCTGGTAATTTTCGATCACGCCGTCTTTCACCTGAATCCAGTGCGCGAGGGCTCCGCGTGCGGCCTCAGTCGCGCCCCATCCGATACCGTCTTTTTCTTCTGGCTTGATATAGAAGGGTTCGTCGAGGTTGACTTGCGACAACCATTCATTGATAAAGGTAAATATCCGCGGAGCTTCATGCATACGAGCAAGTGCCCGGACAAATACACTGGGGCCTTTCTTTTCCATGATGTCGCCAAATAGCGGATCCTGGATTTGATGACTCAGGTTGGCAGGGTTGGCATTCATGATAACCCGTGCCAGCGGACCGGCTTCCGCTGCATACTCCATAAAACGGGGTGCCTTGGACCAGGAATATTTCCCGGAGAAGTCCGTCTCTTCCAATACAGTTGAGTTGAGCGAACCGGTAGGAGCGGGCTGATCAAATGGATGTAAGCCGTCGGCCTGCCCTTCGTACCAGGCATGTTTGACGTGCTCAGCTACCTGCATATGGTCAGCAGGAAAATAATTAGTTCCATCATAAAAGCCAGAAGGCGAAATCGTTGCCCTGTTTCTGCCTTCGATGGTTGGCTTTTGATACAGATCTTTATGCAAATAGGTTCCCCATGCAAGGTATTTACCTACTCCTTGCCCAAATTTATCAAGCCCAAACTCCAAGGCGGCACGGATAAAGAGTCCTAAATCCGAGTTGCGTTGGGACTCATTTTCTTCAACCCATTCCATAAGGTCATCCCAGGACTTGACCTCCATATACCGCTCAATTGAGCAGCCGAGCCAAACTGTCTCCAGCCAGTCGTTGCGGAAAAAATTCATGATGGAATGAGCACGGGTAATATCTTTGAGGGTTGGGGCGCACATGACTCCTCCCGGTACCATATAACTGGAGTGTGGCCACTGTCCGCCAAACAGTGCATATACTTCAACCGGCCGACCAGAAGCAGTTACTCCTTTCTGAAAAGAAGTTCCCACATAAGCCGCGAATCGCTTCACGACTTCCTGATACAGGGGCTTGTTAGCAAATTTTTTATTTGCCATATCGGTCGCAAAAATAGCGTAGAACCAACGAGGAATACTCTGGATGGTTTCCGTAGCCTGGCCGATTGCCCGTAGTAGCAGCGCGTTAGGCGGCAGGGTTGTTTTCCAGGCGACATCCAATGCTGAAGAAGCACAGTATAAGTGTGAACCCCCACAAATCCCGCAGGCGCGTGGGGTAACAATCAGACCAGCCTGAGGATCTTTACCTACCAGGATTTTTTCAAACCCTCGATACATAGCTGCCTGCGTATGGGCGCGGGTTACAACGCCATCCTGCATGTACACTTTTACATCCAGATCGCCCTCTACCCGCCCAACAGGGGATATATTTAATTCTTTAATTTGTGTCATTTTTCTGAGGTTGCGAGGTGATGATTATTTGGAAGCGGTCTTTAAGGCATGGTTGGTTGGTAATACCTTGGTAACACCCGCTTTAAAGTAGTATCCAAGTTTACTTTCTCCTTCCGGGATTTCTTTCGGGAAAATATTGAGGTACTTCATTGTTTTGAAGATGCTTCCTTTTTTGAGGTCGTGGTGCGGGAATCCTGGTTCTGTACAGCCTAGACAGGGATGATTGGCCCGAGTCTTACTATTAGTCCGATTCCATAAAATCCGATTACAACTGGCATGAGTCATCGGCCCGCGACACCCTACTTCATAAAACAGGCAGCCGCCTCTTTTGCCGAAGTGTCCGTCTATTTTCTCCCCAAATGCGACTGCATTGGTACAACCGGTCTGGACAAAATCTGTAAAGAAGGTTTTGGGTCGATGGTAATCGTCGATCAGGACATCACCGATACGGCCTGTAGAAATCGCTACCAGAATCTGAGTAATCCAGTCCGGGTGAGCGGGGCAGCCTGGAATGTTAATAACTGGCAGTCCTCCTTTAGAGACAAAATCGGGACCGAGGAATCCGCCTTTGTCGCGTTTATGGAACTGCATCCCTGTGGATTCAGAAGGATTGGGGGGGACGGCGGGAATTCCACCATAGGTAGCACAATCTCCGATTGCAACTACAAACTGTGCCGCGCCAGAGAGTTCTTGTACCCATTCCATCATCGGGCGATCTGCGAAGTAGTTCATTTTTCCTGTACCATTGGGCCCTTGTACGATGGAGCCCTCAAATACAAAAATGTCCAGCTGAGTTTCCCCACTGAGACAACTATTCAATAAATCACTTACCTGATGCCCGATTTCCAGGCCAATAGTGGGATGCCACAGAATGTTTATCCCAAAATCTGTGATCAGTTCAACCACAGTGGGTTCTTCTGCATTGAGAAAGGACATAGTGTTGCCACTACATGCTCCTCCCTGTAACCATAAAACATTTGCCATGTTAGTAGTATAGTAGAGTAAACTAAGTGAAATAGCAATTAGCCAGCGAGTACAGATAATCTTGTAACTCGCACTTTCTCAAATGTAGGAAAAAAAATGGAATTAGAAAATGTTTTCTAATTCGTCGAAAGTATTTACCAATTTTTTAATCAGAAAGGGTGGGATGAATGAGCATAGCCCATTCTTGTTTACCTTTTTCAGTCAAGTATGGAAAAACCTGTTGCCATATTCGCTGATACTGGTGGAATGTAGAAGGGTTTTCCTGAAAAAGTACGCGAATTTGTGAACTGATGATCAGGTCGCTGATAATATCTGCAATCTCGGAAGCAGGAGTGTTTGAAAGAAGGGTACCCCGGTCTATGTGGTATAATACCCGGCTTTCGATCTGGACATGTAACTTTTCGTCAAATACCCGGATGACCTCAAAGATGATAGGATAATTCGCTTTTATTTCGCCCAGATTACGGAACAGGAACCGGTATGTATTCAGCACATTAAAAATCTGCTCCAGCTGTATGTGAAAGTCGAGAAAATTGGGGTAGTTCCGGAAATGAGCCAGTGCCGATAGTAATTGCTCTTCCAACTCGGCTGCATGGGCTGCTATAATCTCATCTATATTTTTGTAGTGATAGGCGAGATTCCCCACGCTCATTCCCATATCTTTTGCAATGGTCAATGCAGGTGTATTCTGCAGTCCGTTTTCATTAAACAAGCGCAAGGAAGTATCTAATATTTTTGCTTTGGTGTTAGCCATTGCACACATTTTCAATTTTCACAGACCTCAAATATTTGTTCTTCCAATATGAGGGTTCCCCGTTGATCCTTGGCAGCAAGCCGTTTCATGTATTCTGCTTCCATGATCGCCCTGCGTTCCGAAATTTGGGTTTTAATAAACCGTTTGATAAACAAAAAAGGTCGTTTGTGGTGGACAAAAACCAGATAAATCCGCCAGGTACCTCGTATCCGCACGACCCAATCGACTACAGCCGTATCCCGCAACCAGGTATCTTCATGTAGAAATTCCAGGTCTGTCGTTTTTCCACGCTTGCCGGTATCGAAGCAAGAACGCTTGTACGCGAGGAGGAGTTTATAAGCTGCACGATCAATCCCAACCTTCATGATGGATTCGTTTTGGGCTGAACTTGAACCTTCCGTTCTGTCATCACTTTGTACTCTGCTATTCCTGATTCCGTCATATAAGGTTTCAAGATTTTCCAAATATAGCCAGACAATTGGGCTTCTTCCTGATTTTTATCGTTTTCTTCTGTCAACTGAAAAGATTTCCACGAATAAATATGTCTGACGATGAGGCGGGAAACAAACCGAATATCCGTTTCCTCCTGAATATGACGAAAGGTACCTCGGGCAATATTGAACCGAAATACCTCTATGAACATGAGGATTTGCCATTCCCAAAAACGACTAGTCTGTTCAAAAAGTACTGGATAAGCGCGTTTCACTTCAATAATGTCTGTAAAGAAGAAGCTATAATTCTGTTGAAGGGACTCAAAACTACTGAAAATCCGATCTACGTTCTCAAAGATGGGCGTATGCCGGTATTCTATCAACGCTTCTTGAAGTTTGCGCGCTACCTCTTCGAAAATACTAC
>CAYGTH010000459.1:0-6111 GCA_964352745.1 uncultured Bacteroidia bacterium | reverse complement strand
CGGTCTGTGATGATGAAGATCTGCTTATTGGCGGTTTTGGGGCGGCGAAGAATGTCCATTGCCAATTCCAGTCCCGCTACAGTATTGGTGTGATAGGGCCCTACCTGCAAATACGGCAGGTCCTTGGTGCTGATTTGCCAGGCATCATTTCCAAATACGATGATATCCAGCGTATCCTTGGGATATTTACGCATGATGAGCTCGGCAAGGGCCATAGCGACCTTCTTGGCAGGCGTAATCCGGTCTTCCCCATACAATATCATCGAGTGCGAAATGTCGATCATCAGGACGGTGGCGCAGGTGGTTTTATGTTCCTTTTCGCGTACGGATAGGTCATCCTCGGTGAGTATGAAGCTATCGATGCCATGATTGATCTGGGCTTTCAGAAAGGATTCGGTAAAGGCGATGTTTTCTACTGAATCTCCAAACTGAAACTGTTTCAACTCACTTAGTGGCTCATCTCCATTTCCCGTATTCGGAATACGGTGATTGCCATTACCCGCGCGTTTGAGCTTGCCAAATATCTCCTCCAGCGCCCGTTGACGGATACTTTGCTCCGACTTGGCAGTCATGATCATATTGCCGGAACCCGGCTCATCATCATCGATATAGCCATTTTTCTTGAGATCTTCAATGAAGTCTCCCATACCATATTCGTCATTCGTCAGGTTATACTGCCGGTCGAGTTGGTTCATCCAGTTGAGGGCTTCAGACACATCGCCTGAAGTATAGGTCAGCAGGTCGAGGAATATCTTAAGCAGCCTTTCAAAAGGATCGCTATCCTGGGCAGAAGGGATATAATCTGAAAATCGGTAACCGATCATGTAGTTCGAAGTTAGGTCAATTCACTAGCACACAGGGAGGGGAGAAATGCCTGATAGATAAAATTACAAAAACATCAGGGATTCCCCCAATCGCAGGAGCTATCCTTCAAACGGGATTGGGGGGGAATTGTTAGGGAGAGGAGGGATCAAATGGAAACTTCGGTCGGTTGCTGTTTTACAACAGGTTCAGCTTCCTCATCTGCTTCAGCAGCCTGGGGAATATAGACTGTGAAAAGACTACCTTTCCCTGCTTTACTTTCCAGAGAAATATGTCCATTTAGCTTCTCGACAATCTGCTGGACGATATACAAGCCCAGTCCCGTTCCTTTGGACTTCTTATTCCCCCGATAAAACATCTTGAAGATCTTTTCCTGGATTTCAGGTGAAATCCCTTCGCCATTGTCTGAAACTTCGATTTTCATTCCTTTTTCAAATGGGAAAGCACGGATTTTTACGAAAGGGGCTTGCTCTTCCGGGCGGCGGTATTTGATCGCATTGACGACAAGGTTTTGCAAAATTGAGGTCAGGCTGGCCTTGTCTGTAGAAAAAGGAGTATGCATGCGAATATCAGGAATTACCTTCACGCCTTCTCTTTCGGGCATATGGCCGATGCTATTCATCACATCTTCCAGGACCTTTGGCACTTCTACGGCTTCCATTTTAAACTTCGCCTTATTGATGCGGGTAACCTGAATCAGGTCCACCAGGGCATTGTCCAGGCGCTCTGAACTGGTAACCGCCATGTCGATGTATTGCCGCACAGTAGGTTGTTCGCATTGTTCCAGGGCAATGCTGAGTATGCCCTGAATGGAGGCCAGTGGGCCTTTTAGATCATGGGTGGCTTTATAGAGAAACAGGTCCATTTGCTCATTTCTTTCTTTGAGCATTTTCTCTACTTTTTTCAGCGCTGTAATGTCAGTCAGGGCTGCGATGGTACCGACCACTTCCCCATTGGAATCCCGAAAAGGAGAAGCACTGACAAGTGTCCAGATAAACTCTCCATTTTTCCGCTTTTGCTGCATCTCATAGACATCCGAAATCCCTGCCAGTCGATCCTTATGCCGGCGATTTACCTGATTGGGATCTTCTTCTTTCATCAGGATTTCTACTGCATTTTTATGCAAAACTTCCGATTCTTCATATCCAAACAGGCGGAGGAACTGCTCATTAACCAACTCGATGTAATTATCCCGATCTGTCATGATCAGGGCCTCATTGGTACCCTGAACCAGTTTTCGGAATATTTCTTCCCGGTTCTGGATCTCGTGCCGAAATGCCTTTTGATCTGTTCGGTCCGACACATAGAGGAAAAAGGAATTAGTAGCGGCTACAAAATGAATCTGTACTTCAAAAAGGCGCTCCTCGTCTGTATATTCAAACAGATGATGGATACGGGGAGATTTGTGATCTATATGTTTCAGGGTTTCCCGTACCAGTCGATGTTTGGTATCCGGACTATTGATGCCAACAAAAGCTGCCTCGCATGCATCATTTGCGTAGAGAACTACTCCCTCCAAATTGATTTCGAGGGTGGGAACGGGACTTCTTTCAGCATAGGCATCAGCGGAATGAGTGGAGTTTGTTGTTTCCGGAGTCAGCAGACCGGAGAAGAACAGGCGTGTTGCTGAAATTCCCAGCAAGACTCCTCCTGCGATGCAAGCGAGGGTAAATGGGAGACCTGATGCCTGTGAAAAAGCATTTCCCCAAATTCCTGTTCCAACTGATAACAGGCCTATTGCTGCCATCCCCCATAAATGGACATGCCTTTGTACAGGTGAATAAGCAAGTTGCGCTCCTGGATTTTTCCTCATTTGCAACGATCTTCGAGAGATAATCGGAGAAATAAGCCAAAACTCACCAGCTAATCTATTCACAATTCGGTCAAAACTAACACCTTATTCGATGAGGAGTTTGTGATATGTAAAGCCTTGATCCAGTCGGATAGTGAGGATGTACACGCCAGCCGGATGACGGGAAACATCTATTTTTTGTTCGATACGGCCATTTTTAGCTTGTGTAGGCCAATTGTCAACTACTTGCCCCAACCCATTGCGTAAGCTGATAATCCCCTGCCCATTCCCTGCATTTTCCAACTCGACTGTCAGCGTGTTTTGTGCAGGATTAGGGTAAATACTAAGGCCTGTCAGTGGCAAATCGTCGGGTTCGATGCTTGTTACGTCGGCACAATTACCACTCAATTGAATGTTGTCCAGGTAGATGTTATTCCCATAATCATTGACCGATTCAAAATATAACCGAAACTGAGACGCTCCATCAAAATCGCTGAGGTCAACTGGAATACAGGAAGTCCCAACGGACCCGCTAAAGCACCAGTCATCGGCTGTCGCAGGGGTGAAGTCAGCGGCGAGAATCGAGTTGGTTGCAAAGTTTCCGGTTCCATCCTCTGCCGTTCTGAATACCCGGTATGGATAGGTCGTACCGCCATCAATAGAGGCATAGATGATCAAAGAATCCTGCTCATTAGTGGAAAACCGGCGGTGTGCATGGTCAAACTGTAAGCGTACACTGCTTTTGGTAGAGAGGTCGATTATGGGGGAGATCAGGCCATCTCTTTGTCCGACAGAAAGGTAGTCGTAATGGTGAACATACACGGCTTTGGTACCTGTGAGCGTGCCCTGTACTGTTTTTACCTCCCAACTGATAGCATTGTCCGGATTGTCGATTTGCCAGGCACTGAGGTCGCCTTCAAAGCCTTCCGTGTAAAAAACAGAAGACCCGGCATTCCCAACTACGATATAATTGGTTTGCGTGGTAGAGGCATTGCCATTGGTATTAGAGGCGGTCAGGCTGACGCTGTACGTACCGGGCGTACCATAGGTGATAAGCGGATTTTGGACTGAGGAAGAGGCAGGAGTTCCGCCAGGGAATGACCAAAACCAACCAGTAGGGGCATTGCCGGATTCATCTGAAAACTGGATACTCCCGCCGCTGCATACCGACAGGACATTGGCAGTAAAGGAAGGAGTGGGGGGAGCATTGGGCGCTGAACACACCGTTGAGCTGGTGAAATCACGGCGAGCGGCATTGTCAATAACTGTCCGGATGCGTGTTTTCTGATCTTCGGTGAAGATGTTCATGCAAGCATCGTTGGTATAGTCCATATAATTCTCTACCATATCAACCGAACCACAAGTGGTTACATTGGTGGGGCAACCAGAATGGTCAGTATCTGAGGTGGGGGTGTCTGCACAAAAGTCATCGACTCCACAGCCGCCATCTCCCCAAATATGTCGCAGGCCCAGCCAGTGTCCGATTTCATGCGTTGCAGAACGCCCGCCATTATAGGGGGATTGGAGATTGCCTACCCGTCCGAATGCACGATACCAAATAACGACCCCATCAGTGGGGGCAGTTCCATTGAAATTTCCTAAATCTGTCAGGGTTGAACTATTGGGGAATTGGGCGTAGCCGAGCAGGTCATTACTCAGATCTGTTGTCCAGATATTCATGTATAAATCCGGATCCCAATAGGTGTCTGCTTTAATATTGTTGTCAAAATAAGTCATGCCATAGGGAGGCGCATTATACCCTCCCGTATTTCGATTAATGCGGTCAATACCGGGTTCGGGTAAGGCATTGCCGAGGGGATCGACTACTGCGAGGCAAAATTCCAGTTCTATATCTGCTCCTACCGGATGGGTATTATGGCCGGGGGTGCCGAGTTTTTTGCGGAAATCTTCATTCAGGACTTCTATCTGAGAATTGATTTGAGCCTGGGAAAGGTTGGTGCCGGTTCCAACTGCCTCTCCGTCGTGAACGACATGTACGATCACGGGAATTTGAACGACAACTCTATTTCTCTGGCCGGGAACCTGTGTCCGGATGGTGGTTTGCATCCAGTTTTCAAATTCATCGAGGGTTCCTAATTCCGGATGAGCAGCTCTCAACATACTGTCGGCTTGCATGGTGGCGCAACGGTTGTACGTACCGGAAACAGGAGATTGACTATGGGCTGTGTGGGAGAGGAGGGCAAAGAGCCCTGTCAGCCAAATCGATTTAAGCATGATTCATCTTAATTAGGGAAATCGGATAGCGTGCATACAAGTTAACGAAGTCTGCTCATATAAGGTGTGGGGAAATACTCCGCTTAAGCCTTATTTATCGAGACTTTGTTCCAACAATTCTGCGATATCCAACACTTTTACCGATTCTTCCTTCTCAAAATGTTTGACGCCATCACTCATCATCGTCATGCAAAACGGGCATGCTGCTGCGATGATGGAAGCCCCTGTTTCCAGTGCTTCTCCGGTGCGTTCAATGTTGATTTCTTTGTTTCCCGGCTCGGCTTCTTTAAACATCTGCGCACCGCCTGCTCCACAGCATAAGCCTTTGGTTCGGCAGCGTTTCATCTCTGCGAGATCCGCATCCAGGGCTTCGAGTATTTTGCGGGGCGCTTCATAGATTTGATTGGCCCGGCCCAGGTAACAGGAATCGTGGTAGGTGATTTTTTTGCCTTTGAAGGTGCCGCCTTCTTTCATTTTTATTTTTCCACCATCAATGAGTTCCTGGAGGAAGGTGGAGTGGTGAATAACCTCATAATTCCCGCCCAGGTCTGGGTATTCATTCTTGATGGTATTGAAACAATGCGGGCAAGCCGTAATGATTTTCTTGACCTGATACATATTGAGGACCTCAATATTTTGCATAGCCTGCATTTGAAAGAGGAATTCATTTCCTGCCCGCTTGGCGGGGTCGCCGGTACAGCTTTCTTCAGGGCCCAAAACGGCATAGTCCACGCCGATGTGGTGGAGAATTCGAACAAAAGCCTGGGTTACCCGCTGGTAACGGTTATCAAATGACCCGGCACAGCCTACCCAAAAGAGGTATTCGGGCGTTTTACCTTGCTCGGCCATCTCGGCCATTACGGGGATTTGGATTTTATCGGACATGAGAGAGTGTGAAAAGATGGAAGTTAGAAGATGAAAGAAAGGAGAAGAAGTGTCGATCCCTGATTAGCGTTGAACGTTTTGGTGAAAGAGATAGTGATTATTGATAAGTGGGCATATGCCCTTAACGGCGTTTTTTTCCATGTCGATCAAGGTAATTAATTTCTGGGACTTGACCGAGTTATAGTCAGGTCTATCATATGCATGAACAATGATAAAGGGGCTGTTAGCTTCGGGTTTGTCATTTATGCTCTGCTCAAATGCTATGGGCTGATGTGATCCGGGAGATGGCTTCCCCTATCAAAATGATGAATCAATTGATCAGGTTGCTTGCCTTTTCTGAGTCGAAGGGCCATCCGCAAAGCAGCCAGATTGGCCGA
>CAYGTH010000458.1:0-6141 GCA_964352745.1 uncultured Bacteroidia bacterium | reverse complement strand
ACGCAGAAGGCCAGACTACTTTTGAAATAGAGTTGAAAAACAGTAGCAACGTTGTCCTTCAGCGAAAAACGCTTACCGTGCCGGATGGGAAATCACGACAGATCATTTGGTTCTCAATTCCACAGGGTAACGGATATAGCCTTGTGGGAAAGAATTTCACACAGGGGAAACTACATATGAACACAGGGGTTTCGAATGTTTATCCGATAGTAGCTCCTGGCCTCGGAAGTATTTATAATGGTTTTTCTTCCGGTTCCCGGTATGGATATTTTTATAACTGGGAGGTGGTTTCAGAAAGTGAATATTGCGAAGGAGCTATGCGTATCCCTTTGCAGGTAAACATTGCCCCTAACCCGGAAATCGAGCTGGGGAATGATACGGTTTTGTGTAATTCATCGATTTTACTGGATGCAACTTTTCCCGGAGCAACTTACTTGTGGCAAGACAGTTCAACCAACCCAACCTTTTTAGTTGCGGCTACAGATACGGTTTTGGTTCAGGCCTCTATCGGAAATTGTGTAACTACTGATTCTGTAATTGTTACGGTCTTTCCAATTCCTTCCGACCCTGTCCTCAACGATACGACCTTATGTGGACCGGACACCATCCAATTAACCGGGATAAGCTCTGGTGATCGACTCTTTTGGTACGATTCCCTTACAGGGGGAAGGTTGGTTGATTATGAGGAAATGATTGATATTTATATTCCTGACACGACAGTATTATACCTACAGGGAGTCAATACAGTCATAAAGCAGGCAGGGGCTCCGGATAACAATTTTAGCGGAAATAGTGCCTTCCTGGAGATTAATGACAGGGGATTAATCTTCGATGTATTTGAAGAATTAATCATTCAATCGGTTAGCGTTTATGGAGAAGGGGGAGCGTTTAATACTTCAATCTTTGATATCGAACTTCGTAATGCAAATGATTCTGTATTGAGAGTGATGACAGCTACCGTTCCCGATGGGAAGTCGAGGGTGCCACTTTGGTGGAATGTCCCGGCAGGGAGTGGATATAAAATTGTAGGAACCCGAATCGCACAAGGTAAGTTTATCATTAATACTTCAGTAGATCTGACGGTTTATCCCATAGCGCTTCCCGGAATCATTGCGATAACAGGTAACTATCCAGCTTTGACTCATTACAGCTATTTTTTCGATTGGGAGGTCAGTTCGGTAAGTACGAGTTGCCTCAGCAATCGGGTTCCTGTCGAGATTATTATCGAAGTCCCGCTCGACTTGGTTGATTCGGTATATTCCTGTACCGATTATGTGATTGATGCCGGCCCTGCAGGGGATGGCTATGCCTGGAGTACAGGGGAGACGAGTCAGAGTATTGTAGCAACTGAAACCGGATTATATGAAGTCGCTGTTTCTACTCTGACGGGTTGCTTGGTAGAAGACTCCATTTTTGTTGAAATACCACAAGGGGCGGGTTTACCAGAAGACGGGATTCTTTGTGGCACGACCCTCGAAACTAATTATGGAATCGAATCCTCCTTTTTGTGGAGTACGGGAGATATGACCCCAACGATCAACCTTACAAATACAGGGTCTTATTCAGTCATCGTGAATGAACCAAGGGGATGTACCTTGTATGATACCGTAGTGATATCTGCCTTTGACGCATTCCCGATAGTCAACCTGGGACCTGACTTTGCGCAGTGTATACAAGCTACCCTTGACTTGGGAAATCCCGGGATGAGTTACCAGTGGAGTAATGGAGATACGACTCAAATGACGACAATAACAGCTTCCGGCTCTTATATCGGTACCGTTATCAATGCTAACGGTTGCGCGACTTCCGATACGATTTCCGTCTTGGTTGAGCCGATTGTGATGGCACAGTTCAGTTACTCATTTTCTACCGACTTCCAGGTGTTTTTTAACAACCTGTCTTTCCCGTTTAGTACCTACTTCTGGGATTTTGGGGATGGTGCAAACAGTACTTCGATCAGCCCCGGTCATACCTATGCGGATACAGGTACCTATGTCGTACGCTTGATTGCAACGAATCAGTGTGGTAGCGACACCCTGGAACAAATCGTACATATAATCGATACCAGTGTAGGGATTGGAGATAGCTTCTCTGAACTGATTCAAGTGTTTCCCAATCCGGCAGAATCTGTCCTGAATATTCGGTTTGCAGAGTTCCTGAGTGAAGGTGCACTTATTCAATTGATAGATGTAAAAGGCAGCGTCATCATGCGGCGAACAGTCGAAATTGTGGGGCGTGACCATCAGGAGTCTTTATGGGTAAATGAAGTGCCCTCAGGGGTGTATCTGTTGGTTATCCAGATGGGAAAAGAAGTCCGTACAGGCAAAGTAATTATTCATTAATTCTAAGGGAGTATTTAGCCATGGGAGGAAAGGTAACGGTTATCGCAGAAGCAGGAGTTAATCATAACGGGGACATCGGACTGGCCAGGCAACTGATTGATGTTGCAGCTCGGGCAGGCGCTGACTATGTGAAGTTTCAGACTTTTAAAACGGAGTTACTCGTGAGTAAAACCGCGCAAAAGGCCAAATATCAGACCGTGAATACCGGAAATGCGGGTGAAAGTCAGTATGATATGGTCAAAAAGTTTGAATTGGATCAGGCCATGCATGATTTACTCGCTGATCATTGTAAGATGCGGGAAATTAAATTTCTGTCCACAGCATTTGATTTGGAAAGTATTGACTTGCTCTGTGCAATGAACATTGATTTTTTCAAAGTTCCTTCCGGCGAGATTACCAACCTTCCCTATTTGAAAAAAATTGGTGGAATCGGAAAGCCTGTCGTCTTATCAACTGGTATGTCCACGCTCGGCGACATTGAAGCAGCCTTGCGTGTATTGGAAGCATCCGGAACAGACCGGAAGGATGTTACGGTTCTTCATTGTAATACAGAGTATCCTACTCCTATCGACGATGTCAACTTACGGGCTATGACCAGTATCCGGGATGCCTTTCAGGTAGGGATTGGCTACTCAGACCATACCCTGGGGATTGAAGTGCCCATTGCTGCTGTAGCAATGGGAGCCATCTGTATTGAAAAGCACTTTACGCTGGATCGGAATATGAAAGGGCCGGATCACCGGGCATCTTTGGAGCCAGAAGAGTTAAGCCAGATGATTCAGTCCATCCGCAACATAGAGCGAGCATTGGGCACAGGAGTAAAGCTCCCGACGGCGTCTGAGTCTAAAAATATTCCGATTGCCCGCAAAAGCATTCATATAGCCAGACCGGTAGCCAAAGGGGAAATACTCGAGGAAGAAGATTTGGTGATGATGCGTCCTGGAAGCGGAATTTCTCCTATGCGAATGGAGGAAGTCATCGGAAGGGAAGTACGGACTGATTTGCCAGAGGGCCATTTACTACGTTTTAATGAATTCGGATGAGGCTGTATGTCCTGACTAGTTCTCGCGCAGATTATAGTATTTACCTGCCATTGCTTAAGCGATTACAGGCAGATGATCGGTTTGATCTCCAGCTAATTGCATTAGGGACTCATGCCTCTGTTTTTCATGGGTCCAGCCTTGATCGGATTCGATCGGACGGATTTGAAGTAAAACAGGTGATTGAGTCGTTGGTATTAGGAGATTCTTCAGAAGCAATCTCATCAGCAATTGGGCTTACTACCCTCAAGTTTTCCTCATTTTGGGCGGCAGAGGAGGGTCAGGTAGATCTTATTCTGTGCTTGGGCGATCGCTATGAAATGTATGCAGCTGTTTTAGCCTCGCTTCCTTTTCAAATTCCGGTGGCCCATATTCATGGTGGGGAAACGACCTTGGGAGCGATTGACAATGTGTTTCGACATTCTCTCAGTTTGATGTCCTCCTGGCATTTTGTTTCCACGGAAGCATATGTCGATAAAATCAAGATGTTGATCCCGGAATCAGAGCGCGTATTTCATGTAGGGGCACTTGCCCTGGATAATCTGGGAGAGATTGATCTGATGGCCCATGACGATTTCAAAGAGACATTCGGGATTGATCTGACTATTCCTACGATCCTCACCACCTTCCATCCTGAAACGGTTTCCCTTGAAAAAAATGGAAGCTATGCACGGGAATTAGCTGAATCAATCAACAACCTGTCGGACTTTCAGGTGGTGATTACGATGCCGAATGCAGATACGATGGGGAATGAGATTCGGAAAGTATTCCAGGAATTGATAACATCATCTTCCCACGTAATCGGAGTAGAGAACTTCGGTACGGTTGGGTATTTTTCCATTATGAAATCCTGTTCCTTTTTATTGGGGAATACTTCCAGTGGGATTTTGGAAGCAGCATCTTTTGGGAAATATGTGATCAACCTGGGCGACCGGCAAAAAGGCAGATTATGTGGGGAGAATGTTTTTCACTGCCCTGTTGACGCCGAGGCGATCCTTACCCTATCAAGAGAGATTGCAGCAATGGGGAACTATGAAGGAGAAAATATATACTGGAATGGGGGAGCCGCCGCCAAAATAGTGGAAGCACTAATCGCTTAGATTTATGGAAAACAGGCAAATAGCACTTATCGGATACTCGGGTCATGCCTATGTCGTTCATGACATTTTAGCCTCGTCCGGTAGAGAAGTAGTTGCCTATTTAGAACAAGAAGAACGGGTTGATAATCCATTGGGCCTCGAATATCTTGGCCATGAACAAGATCCTGGTGCGCAGCAAAAACTGGGTGGAATAGATTATATCATTGCAATCGGTGATAATCGTACCCGAAAACGGATTTATGACGCCCTGAAAGCATCCGGGTGTCCTGCTCCTATAAATGGCATTCATGCTACGGCTATTATTTCAAATACGGCGCTCCTAGAAAATCAATCAGGGATTGTGATAGGGCCCAAGGTCATCCTGAATGCATTTAGCAAAATCGGAACGGGCGTAATCTGTAACTCGGGTAGTATCATAGAGCATGAATGCCAAATCGGTAGCTTTTCTCACATAGCACCGGGTGCTGTTTTGTGTGGAGGGGTAACCATTGGTTCGGGTACTTTTGTGGGTGCAAATTCGGTAATAAAGCAAGGAGTTTCCATTGGCAATCATGTTACCATTGGAGCAGGTACAGTCGTGATCAGTGATATTCCTGACGATAAAAAAGTGGTGGGTAATCCCCAGAGATACATATGAAGAACCTAAAAAGTCATTTGATTTATTCTCACCAATCGGTGAAGGAAGCACTTGCTCAGATGAACCAGATAGAGGGTTTGGTCTTGACCTTATTTGTGTTGGATGAAGACCATCGAATGGCTGGAACGGTAACAGACGGAGATGTTCGGAGAGGTTTGTTGAAAAATGTACAACTCTCAGATCCCGTTAGCGAAATCATGAATGCTTCCTTTCGATATATCCAACGGAATCAATTTGGGCTGGACTGTATTGAAAAGGCACGGCAGGACTCGATCAAACTGCTGCCCTTCCTGGATGAAGAGTTTCGGATTCTACGGGTAATTGATTTTTCGGAAAAGAAATCGGTCTTGCCCGTTGATGCGGTCATCATGGCGGGGGGGAAAGGTACCCGATTAAAACCCCTTACAGATAATACGCCCAAACCCCTCCTGAAGGTAGGGGGTAAGCCCATAATTGAATACAATATTGACCGGTTGAGCACATTTGGAGTCGACAATATCTTTATTTCCATTCGTTACCTGGGAGAGCAATTGGTTGACTATTTTGGGGATGGCGGGAGTAAGGAACTCGCGATTGATTACATCAGGGAAGAGGAACCGCTGGGGACAATGGGGGCGGTCAGAATGGTAGATGGATTTCTGAATGATTATGTCCTGGTCATGAATTCAGATCTGCTCACAAATATAGATTTTGAAGATTTCTTCAAGGCATTTATTGAGAACAATGCAGATTTCTCAGTGGCAACAACTCCCTTTTTGGTCAAAGTTCCTTATGCAGTAATTGAGGTCGATGGTGCCCGAATTGCCTCCTTTAAGGAAAAACCTACTTATACGTATTATTCCAATGCGGGGATTTATCTATTTAAGCGGGAACTCATAGAGCATATACCGAAGGACTCTTTTTTTGATGCTACTGATTTTATGGATACACTCATTCAGGCAGGGAAAAACGTTACCCATTATCCAATTTTGGGATATTGGTTGGACATCGGTAAACCAGAAGATTTTGTCAAAGCTCAAGAG
>CAYGTH010000457.1:0-6144 GCA_964352745.1 uncultured Bacteroidia bacterium | reverse complement strand
CTGCCCGAACTTCCTTGTGCAGGATTGATGCGAAAAATGGGAAATTGACCGAAGTGCTTGAGCTTCCATCAGGGGGCGATACCAGCTATGCGGGCTTGGTCGAGCGGGATGGGGTCGTATGGGTGAGTTATTATTCTTCCCACGAAGAGAAGACCTCGATTTATCTGGCAAAGGTGGTTGCAGAATGATCGGGATGATAGACAATTAGCAAAGAATTACGAATTTCAGGCAAGAAAAACAGACGAAGCTCAAAAATATTGTAAGCCATGGTGAAAATTACGCTAGAATCAAGAGTCAGTAATATTCGGCTGATCATCAAGAAATGGCAAGGTGCCATTTTGGTTGGGCTTTTGATACTGCTATTCACAAATTGTACAAGCCTGCTTTCAGATGAGACAAAGGTTGAAAAGGAATGGCCTTCGTACGGAGGAAACGCTGCCGGCAACCGGTATTCCCCTTTGACGCAGATCAACCTTGACAATGTGCATGAACTTAAAGTGGCCTGGAAGTATCAAGCCACTGATTCAGTGGGCCCGGGAGAGCGACAATGGACGATAAAATGCCAGCCCATCATGATAGATGGTATTCTATATGGAACCGGCTCAAAATCGAAACTATTTGCATTAGATGCCGCTACGGGGCAGGAGCTGTGGAAATTTGAGCCTGATGGCCGCAGGACCAACCGGGGCTTAAATTTTTGGCAAAACGGAGAGGATAAACGCATCTTCTATGTTGCCGGATCCTATTTGTACTCAGTCGATGCAACAACAGGCAAACTGATCAATGGATTTGGAGAGAATGGGAAGGTAGATTTCCATACCGGTCTTGAAAATGAAAGGTTCGATATTCAGGATCTTTCCATCACTTCCACGAGCCCCGGAGTGATTTACAAAGATGTGTTGGTCATGGGTTCTGCTGTTTCTGAACGTGGGGACGCACTTCCGGGACATATTCGCGGTTTCGATGTCCGTTCCGGTAAGCTGTTATGGGTTTTTCATACCGTTCCGCAACCCGGAGACCTGGGCTATGATACCTGGCCCCAGGATGCCTATAAAAAAATAGGCGGCGCCAATAATTGGGCGGGAATGGTACTTGACGAAGAACGGGGTGTTGTATATCTCGGAACAGGTTCTCCATCGGTCGATTTTTATGGCGGAGACCGAGCAGGCGCAAATTTATTCGCCAATTGTATCCTTGCTCTGGAAGCCGAAACGGGTAAGCTACAATGGTATTATCAGACGATACACCATGATCTATGGGACCTTGACATTCCTTGTCCCCCCAATCTCATAACCGTTACACACGAGGGAAAAATGATAGATGCCCTTGTGCAAACCACAAAAGACGGGATGATCTATGTACTCGATCGCGACACGGGAAAATCCCTGTTCCCGGTTGAGGAACGGCCGGTACCCACAGCTGGGCTAGCGGGAGAGCATCCCTATCCCACCCAGAAATTTCCACTCAAGCCCCTCCCTCTGGTCACACGTCAGGTCATTACGGAGGCCGATTTGCCGGATTCCCTGCTGTTCCCGGATGCTTACTCATATATAAAAGCGAGATTCCTCAAAATCCGGAGTGGCCAAAAGTTTATTCCCCCTGTCAAGGAAGGCATTTGGTACATCGGCACCAGCGGAGGGGCCGAATGGGGCGGTAATGCGGTAGATCCCAGCGGGATACTCTTTCAAAATGTCAGTGAAATACCCACAGAGATACAAATGGTTGATATGGCCGACAAGTTGAAGGCCAGCAGTTCTTATGGCAACACCTTATATGTAACCCATTGTTCTGCTTGCCATGGTTTGGATAGAAAAGGAAATGGACTTGCTATCCCCAGCTTAGTAGGCATCAGCAACAAACTTTCAAGTTCCGATATCAGCAATCTTTTTGACACCGGGCGTGGGCGTATGCCTTCGTTCCAGCATATTAGAAGGAATGATCGCGAGGCCATTATCCGGTACATCCTGAATCAAGCCCCTAAAGTGCAGTTAAACGATGATGGGAGTGAAGGCGGAAATCTGGCAACCCCAAAAGACCAGGATTTCCCCTACGAACCTCCCTATTTGCATACCGGAAACAACAGGGTCGTGGACGCCAACGGTTATCCGGGAATAAAGCCCCCATGGGGTACGCTGAATGCGGTTGATCTGAATACAGGTGAGTACCTCTGGCGGGTACCCCTGGGGGAATATGAAGAACTTTCAAAAAAAGGAATTCCCATTACAGGTACCCCCAATCTGGGCGGACCGATTGTTACCGCAGGCGGGCTGATTTTTATTGCTGCGACGGAGGATGGAAAAATACGGGCCTTTGACAAAAATACCGGTAGAACGGTCTGGGAGTATCAGTTGCCGGGCCGTGGATTCGCCACTCCTATCACCTATGAGATGGGAGGTAAACAATATGTGGTGATCGCTGCGAGTAGCAGAGGGGGAGATGGCAAACCATCTGTCGGTGGCAATTACATTGCATTTTCACTGCCCTAGCTAGTCTACCTACCCCCACCAAACTTCGCCCGGAAGCAAGTTTGCTTTTACGATATCCGGGTTCAATTTAATGCCTAAGCCGGGCTTATCGGGAACTTCTACATAGCCGTTTTTGCACAGAGGTCCATCGTGAAGGATAACATCATCTGCCCATCCTCCGTCAAAATAAACGGTTTCACATGCCAGGTAATCCCTGATGGAAGAAGCCCAGGTAACCGTTGCCATGCCATTTACAATGCTTCCCGTATTGTGGTTGCCCGTTGGCAAAAAATGCAGGTCTGCCAGGTCTGCGATTCGTTTGCTCTCCAAAAACCCTCCGGAATTTCGTAAGTCAAGGTGGATGATGTCAATCGCGGAATTGACGATAAAAGGCAATGCTTCTGCGCGTCTCATCCAGTTTTCTCCTGTACATATCGGAACAGGCGACATGCTTGATAGCCGCTTCCATCCCTCATTGTATGAAACAGGAAGCGGATCTTCCAGCCACAAGGGTTTAATTGATTCCAGGCCTTTCGCCAGGTCAATTGAGGTGCGTAAATCAAACTCCCAATGGCAACCGACCATAAGGTCATGGTCCCATCCTATGGCATCCCGGACATTTTCATAGCCTTCGATGAGTTTTCTCAGACCTTTACTGGACAACAGACGGTTCGAAGGGTCATATCCAAAATCGTCAGCCGCAGTTGTGCGGGGTACACCCAATTTATGAATCGTTATTCCATTGGCACGTTCTTTCGCTTCATCTGCCCAATCTTTACAGGCGATTTTATCATTGTAATCTTTGGGCGTGTGATGATCATATAAACGTACCCGATCTCTAAATTTCCCTCCTAATAAAGTATGTGTTGGCACATCTAAAATCTTTCCTGCTAAATCCCACAGCGCCATCTCGATACCACTCATGGCTCGTTGTTGGGCATGCGCACTGCCGTCCGTAAATTGGTACGTAGCAAATGAATGGCCTGTATAGAGGCGATTGATTTGTAAAGGATCTTTTCCGATAAATAATTTTTTCAACCCATGAATTTCCTGACTGATACCCAGTCCGGGAGACCCGTAGGCTTCTGCTATGCCAAAAAATCCGGAATCGCTCTCTACCTTTACCAGCGTGTAGTCCCTGCCCTTGGGACCTTTGAAGATCATCGTTTTGATGTCCGTTATTTTGACTTTTTCTCTTTCGGGAGCAGCCCATGTCGCGAACGGGGTGCATATGCCTGCAGCTGAGATACTTGCCAGTGCAGCAATAAAGGAACGCCTGGAGTGTTGTGCCATGGTTTTAAGGTTAACATTATCTATTCATTATCTTCCTCTCCCGTTGGTTTGTCTCGCCAATAGTTAGCGATAGCAGATCCGGATATATTCATCCACTTTCCAAAAACGATAGGTGCCAATGCCGCATTTGCACTCCCCAGTGCCTCAAGCGCAAGGCCCATCCCAAGCCCTCCATTTTTGAGCGCCACCTCAATAGAAAGCGTTCTGCTATCACGTTTTGATAATCCTACTGCACGACTGCCCCAATACCCAAAAACAAAACCAGCCAGATTGAGCATTGCCGAAGCGGCTACCAATAGTAAACCGACCACCAGCAGTTTGTCTCTGTTAAGGGCAACAACTATCGTAACAAAAAGCAGGATAGCAATCATCGAAACCGAGGGCAAAATTCTATCCATCCAGTTCTCAGGGCCATTTGCTCTTTTTACGATGACTTTGCTAAGCGCAACAATTGCCGAAAGTCCAAATCCCAATACAAAACCGGGTTTGAGCACTGCCATCGCTTCAGGAAAATCCAGATAAATGGTGCATACCATCGCAGTCAGGAACAACAATCCCAGGATCAAAATATTGCGTTCTTTCACTAACCATCTTGCCTTGCTATATAAGATGTTATGACAAATGAGTCCCGCAGTAATCGGCACAATGATCAAATTAACACTGGAAAACATCATTTTCAAGAAGGAAATTTCAATCAATTCATTCGCCAACACTTTCATGATTAAGGGCGTGACAATGGGAGCAAGCAGGGTTGTTATCGTAGTAACGCTGATGGATAATGCAACATTTCCCCGAGCCAAAAAGGCCATTACATTAGAAGCGGCTCCTCCCGGACATGCGCCGATCAGGATGATCCCAACAGCAATTTCAGGCTGGAAGGGGAAGACTTGTATCACTAACAAAGCGAGCAATGGCATAATTGTGAAAGCCATAAAGGATCCGACAAGTATTCCTTTCGGTTTCTTCAATTCCACGCTGAAATCGGCAACACTTAATTTTGTGCCCATTCCAAACATGATAAGTTGCAGCATAGGAATAACGAGTACTTTGGTATTAAATCCCCAGTCGGTAAATAAAAAGGGGTAGTACATTGCGGCAGTCAAAAAGGCAAATACCCAAAAAGTGAAAGACAATTTCTGATATTGCCGATTGACGTAACCATACAAGGCCATGGCCACAAAACTCCCCAGCATTGGGAAACCTGCATCCGCGATGTCGCCAAAAGCAATCAAAAAAACGGTGGTGATGAATAAGATTCCCGCTATTGCCAGGATCGATTTTTGTGCCATACTATGCCGGTAATATCATCGGTTTTCGTGCCATTCATATTAATCAATAATCGGTAATGTTGCATCATGTTTTTAGCCAAATATGTATATTATACATTCCCCGATAAAATGCTAAATCAAACAAAATCAATATGTTACCTGCGACCCGAGAACAACTTAACAAGACAAGTACGCCGACCATCGCTACGATTTTATTTAAATTGGGCCTGAGAAATCAATTCATACAAGGCGTCAGACCTTTAGCGCCCGGAAAACCGAATATGGTGGGCGAAGCGTTTACCCTGCGATACATACCTGCCAGGGAAGATCTGAATCCGATTACTGTGTTCAGAGATCCTGAGCACCCCCAGCGTGTGGCGATAGAAACCTGCCCGGTAGGGGCTGTTCTGGTGATGGACAGCCGGAAGAGTGCAAGAGCTGCTTCTGCGGGATCTATATTAATTACCCGGTTAATGATTCGGGGCGCTGCGGGAGTGGTTACGGATGGGGGCTTTAGAGATTCCCCTGTGATTGCCAAATTACCCTTTCCTTCCTTTCATCATGCTCCCTCTGCACCTACCAATTTGACCTTAAACCAGGCGCTCGACATCAATGTTCCGATTGGTTGTGGTGATGTGGCGGTTTTTCCGGGAGATGTAATTGTAGGGGACGATGATGGGGTGATGGTAATCCCTGCCCATCTGGCTGATCAGGTCGCTGAGGAGGCCCAGAAAATGGAACAATACGAAGCATATGTGGTAGAAAAAATCTCAGAAGGCCAATCAATTATAGGCTTGTATCCGCTCACGCTGGAAGCAAATAAAAGAGATTTTGAGCATTGGAAAAAGGAGAGGTCCTGACGAGATAACTACCTAAGCATCGAACCGATTGAGAAGTAGTTGATTGGAACCTGACCTTTCTCACGGTGCTTCCAGGACCTTTTGTAAGTGCGCAAACCACCACCTGATTCCAGGGGCCTGCTCTGTACCCCATCCTCCCAGATCGTACCGGATCGGGTGCCCATCTGAAGGGCCTTGCATCCATAGATTTGAGTGGAGATGAACATGAAGTCCCGGCCGTTGGACAGCCTCGTCGATTTCCTGCGTATGCAAGGCTTT
>CAYGTH010000456.1:3984-6153 GCA_964352745.1 uncultured Bacteroidia bacterium | reverse complement strand
TCCCAGTCCTATCAGACCTGCTGCTATGCCCGCAACTATAGCAGCAACGCCAAAGGTTGCAACCGACAAGGCAATTAGTCCAACCACCCCTGCTCCAACCGCCACTAAGCCCCCTACTCCGGATGCCACACTCCGAATTGTTTTTTTATTTTTCTGACTAATCGCATAGTCCGTGATCTCTTCCATCTCCTCAGTTGAAAGATTGGGCTTCGCTTGTTGAAGCTTGCGCTTTTTGTGTACCCCCAATATCGCATTCTTCACTCCTAAAAATGTACCTATTGCGCCAAAGAATATTCCCAAAACACCTCCAAACGCTCCCATAAATCCGGAAGCATTTGACGAGAGGCTAAAGACGTTTGCAGCATCCAAAGCTCCGATTGCCCCAAAGACAAGACCAGTTGTTGCGTTATTAAGCGCGTCTGTTGCCGTTGTGTAGATAGCTAAGCCTTCATTAGCAGAAAGATCGGGCGAATCAACTCCATTTAAGGCTAAAATCTGTCGGTCTCCTGTATCCAGTACTGCATCAATGTCATCTGCAATCACCAGAACCCGCTTCATTACGTTCGTTTCATGAATTCCCATTGCGATTCTTGCCACCTGACTAGATTGCTCCCGCATACTTACCAATACAGCCGCCACCTTTGCCTGTGCAATTGCGATTCGCCCTACCTGATCCACCGCTTCCCCGGTCCACTGCACCAACAAATCATGCGGAGTATTGATAGACACACCGCTTTCTCGCCCCACCACCTGGTTCCTGTCCCCCAGTACAGTTGATGGCATGGGTCTTACTGCATCCTGAACGGTTTTTGAAGTGGCTTTTACTTCGTCAATCGTTCTCCTGATTGCCGGGTCGGGATCATCGGTAAGGCTGACTGAAAAAGCGGTCAGCAACCTCATCTGACGAATCGCCTCATCTGTTTGCTTTTCCAGTAGGTCATACCCAATATTCGCTCGTATTGCCTGAATTTGGAACCGTCGTAGCAGCGCCTCGTCTCCTTTGTCCATTTGCACAACGGGAGCACTTGTGTTTTTATAGGCATTTTCTTTTCGCTGAATACTGCCTCCTCCACTATTTGCCTTAGCTCCCATTTTATTCGCCTCGTTTTCCAACCTCACATCATCATTAAGCGCCTGTCCATTTACCTTTCCGGTAGGCTTGACACGCCCCTGCTTTTGCTGCACCACATGCCAGGCCTCGTGAGCGAGGTGTTTTTCCTGCCCGCGACCTATATGGATATCTGTTCCCTGTGCATAAGCATGGGCCTGCAGCTGGGAAGGCTTGGGGGAATTCCGATGCACACGCACCTCATCCAGAGATATACCTGAAAGGCTTTCTACACCGGATTTGAGGGCATCGGGCAAGCCTGTCTTATTAGGAACCCGAGAAGCCTGACCGACTGGTTCCAGCCTTTCTTTTCGTTGCACAGGAGATGCAAAAAACGGCGTGGGTTTTTCTCCTACCGAAAAGAATCCCTTACCTCCTGTTTTGTTAAAAAAGGGGGTGTTGGATTTTTGCAGAGCGTCGGTATGTGAAGTTTTAGGGGATTTCACGATCATCCATTAGTAATTTTTCCGCCAACTATAAGCCTGAATGCAGAAGAAACCCGCCCTTCCTCTGCAAGGTTCCTAATATGTCTAATGCCTGCTTCATCTAACTCTGATAATATCGAGGGGATATGGGACATATTTACTCCCACCGTAGCACCCGGCATCAGACTTGCCTGAAAGCCAGCAGGCGGACCTAGCTTGGTAGTATTTTTCTCTGCCGAAATTGCCATATCCCTCAGCATATTTCCTCTGATCTTGGGGTAATCCTCCACAGTATAAACATGCATTAAGGCACCCACCTTGCTTACTGGATCATAGATGGCCAATCCTGTGCAACTTGACAATGAGTTGGTTACCAGACTCTGTTTTTCATCTACCAGCCTAAGGACTTTAAAGCCCCCCATACCTGCCTCCAGGGTTTCTGGATATTCAGGCCCTTCATCCAATCCTGTTTCAAAAAACTCAGGCATATTAGGGTCTTTGGGCGCAAGTAAATCCCGCCCTTCTCGTGTTGCTTTAAATCGAAGCTGTTGTTCTTCATACGCCCGCAAACTGGCTGCTTCCTGCCTTTCTCTGGCCAAGGCTCGCCTCTCCCCTTCTGCCTTAACTTTATCAACA
>CAYGTH010000456.1:0-3974 GCA_964352745.1 uncultured Bacteroidia bacterium | reverse complement strand
CCTTCAATTGCTGCATCCAACGCCATTTGTTCCAAGATACCTTCAACTTCCTCTTTCCTTCGACCTATCTCCCGCCAATCTGCCCCTGCTTTTTCCCAAATATCCGTTACGGTTTCTAATTCAAGAAATACCTCTTCCTCTATCTCAGTGGGAGCCATTATTAGCGCATCTTTAATTTTATCCACTGGCATCCGCTGTATTACTCCGCCAGGTTTTGAGGAATTCACTTCCCTGCCCATCGTATGATTATGTACAGAAAAGAATGCCCCATTATTGGAGTTTCCGAAGAATGGCTTAGCAGAAGGGCTGGCTTCTTGCGTTGTATTTTTATGGATATAGGATTTACTCATCAACTATCAGCGAATAATCTACCTGCTATTCAGGAATTGGTAATTTTTGTCTCTCCTTTTTGTCAACCATCCCAAAATCAGCTTCTAATTCAAGCTCATTCCAGACCTTCGCGCTCTCAACAAAAGTAGCTGAGGGGTTGTCCTCGCCGACCTGGGCCAATTCAATTTTTGAAGTCGTTCCTTCAGCATCGGTTTGCCAGCCCCAGCGAACAGAACCATAGTACTGCCCTTTTTGTGTTCCCTCAATTGCCAGGGCTGTGGTTTCGAATAGCTGATAGGAGTTAGCCCAGTCTTGTTTCGTTTTTGTTTTATCAAATGATATATGAGGCCTGTCATGCAAAAAAGCTGGCTTACTCTTGACATTGGTATCGACTTCATGTCGTTTTCCAAGTTCCATTTGAGGCTTCTTTGGCAAAGTTCGTTCTCCACGTTCTGCCTTTTCAGCCTCCCAATACTCTCGCTCGGGTTTGGCCAATTTCATCGCCTCAGTCATGTCAGCAGAAACGGGCCACGAATCTTTCATAGTCTCTTCCTCATGCATAATCTGAGCCCCAAACAAAGGATTATTCTCCATTGCAGCATTGCTTCTGTCAATTCGATTTCCAGCATGGTCCCCATCAGGTATTGTTCCTGGCTTGGTGATTTGTTCGCCATTTTTCATGGATCGAACGGATTGCACCAAGCCAATATGAGTTGCATCAACAAGCTCTCCTGGCTGAAAAGCCAGCTTCATATTCAATCCAACAAAGCCTTTATAATACCCTTTGCCTTCCCTCCAATCGGGTTCTTTTAATTCATACGGATTTGCATCCCATTTTCCCCATTTAGTTTCCAAACGCTGGATCGTATCTCCCGCCCCTCTTTGCTGAACTACATGGGTCAATTCATGCGCAAGCAATTCCTGTCCCTCAGTATTAGCCTGCTGATATTCTCCTTTGCGAAAAAACACGTCCCGACCGGTTGTAAATGCTCTTGCCTGTATCGTCCGGTTTAGGCGATCTGCAGAACTACCCGTATGGATTCGCACACCACTAAAATCTACTCCAAAAGCTCCCTCCATTGCTGTACGAGTTTTGCCATCGAGTCCCTTTCCCTTTCCTTGTTCTCGCTGAATAGCGGCTGAGGTACTCGCAGGAACTGGCATCCCTGCCCCTTTTTCAGGTTTTCGTTGAATAGCAGAAATCGTGGGCTTTGGACCTAATTCACCATCCAGATCAGATTGAGTTTGGACTACCGTAGAAGGATCAGCTGTCCCTGTAAGATTGCTAACAATTTGTTTCGCAACCTGATTCGCCTCTCTTTCATAAGAATCATTTGAAGGACCGATAGTAAGTTTTGGCTGAATAAATGTTCCGAAGAAAGGCTTCATGGCAACATTTCTCTGAGAGAAAAAGCTTCCTTCCCCTGTCTTATGGAAAAAGGGAGTTTGTTGCTGTTGCGCACCTGATTCCCTGGCTAGATGAGTGGATTCTTTCATGAGATACGATCAGTAAATTCGGCAGCCAATTTCATATAATCATAGGCACCATTGGAAGTCCGGTCAAAGTGAAAAATATCGACGCCGGCTTCCTGGGCATTGGCGAGGGCAATATTGGTGCGAATCCGGGTTTCGAACACCCAGCTTGGATATCTTTCCGCTAAAGTTGCGTGCACATTTCGATTCATATTTTTCCGGGTATCAAAACGCGTTAAGACGATCCCCAGAATTTCAATATTAGGATTGATTTGTTTTTTTACCAATTGGAAAGACCTCAAAAAACTCTCCAAGCCTTTTAAGGGTAAGAACTCAGCTTGCATAGGCATCAATACATAGTTACTGCACACCAGGGCATTAACCGTCAACATCCCAATTGAGGGAGGGCAATCAATTAACACATAATCAAACTGATCCTGGACAGGGGCAAGTATCCGTTGCAACATTTGCTCCCTGCCATAGGTGCTCACCAATTCCAGTTCTGCTGCCGCCAAATCAAAGGAGGCCGGGATCAGGGAAAGCCCATTTACTTCCAGGATGGCGGGGACTACTTCCACCTCCTCTCCCATCGAAGTTTGTCGAAGCAAGTGATAGATATTGGGATTCGGCTCATCCAGGATTCCCAGGGATTGAGTCAGGTTGGCTTGAGGATCCATGTCCACCAGTAAGACCCGGCTTCCGTCCTGCTGTAGCGCAGCGGCCAGATTGATGGCAGTAGTGGTCTTGCCCGATCCTCCTTTTAGGATGGCGATGGATATGATTTTCAAGGATTTTTTTCAGTTAAATGGTTAACACAAATCTATCTCTATCTTCGGGAGCTAGGCCCATTCAATATACAGAATTTCAGGCATCCATGGGAACTTCAACAGGGATATCCCCCAAGGAAGTTGACCGAGTAAAATATCAACTGTTTTTTGCTCTACCTGAAGCAGAAGGTCTCCGTTTTTACGGCGGCTGAGCTTCCCTTCCCGCTGCAAAAACCCTTCCCTCAGTCCATCGGAGGAAGTATTCTTAAGAGCTGGCCAATGACTAATAACAGCTTGTAATAAATTCTCAGCTTCTTTCCGGAGTTCTTTTGAGAGCTTGGGTTTCTTTTCAAGCACCTCCCCCACTTGCATTCCGCATAAAACTTTACACAATGCTAATTCCCACTCGGGAGCTTTTTTCTTTCCTGTTGCGAGGTAGTGCATCAAGTGAACAGCAAGGCTTTTTGCTTTGGGATCAACAAATTGTTGATTTTCCGTTAGCTTCAGGCTCTGAAACATCGTTGGCAAAAAGGGGTGAAGCAATACAAGTCCTGCATAATTGAGGTAAATTCCATCGTCTTTCTCCCATGCTTCTGTTTTCCTGGGAAGCTGGGGATCAGACACTTGAGTTTCTGTTATTGAATCTACCCCAATCCTGTCCTTAACTTCCGAATTGTCCAGCTCAGGCAATATTGTATTCTCAGCCCGGGCTTTTGACTCAGCCCCCAGAGTTGAAACGCTTTCGACTTTCTTCTCTTCCGAAAAATTCGGCTCCAGATGCCCTTCCTCAGCTCCACCCAACTCTTTTGAGGTTTCTGCATCTTGTTTTTTCTGGAATTCAACTGTCTCTTTATCACCTCTATCTTCCTGGACCTGGAGGTCTTTTTTATCCTCTGTTTCAGATGCAGCTACCTTGGTACGTTCATTATCCTTATCAGAAGGAGTGAGCCTCTCCCCTTTTTTCAGAAATTCTATTGATTCCTCTTCCCACTCGGATTTCAATTCAGCTTGATCCTCTGGGCCCAAAACTGGCGAATCCAGTTGGATAGGGTCCTCGAACTTGGCTTGTTCATTTGATATTCCCAGTTCAGTATTCTGTTTTTGGAATTCCTTCGCTTCGTGTTCCGCAATTTCCTGCTCATTTTGTTCGCTTCCTTCACGCTCCTCGCTTTCGTCCCAAAACTCATCACGGGTTTCAAACTCTTCCCTTTCGGGGATCAAAGGATCTTTTTGCTGCTTCAGCACCGCTAATACCTCAGGACTTTCATCCAGAGAATCCTTATCAGTAGTTTTCTTTTCGCTCTCCCCTACTTCTTTTGGCAGCTCTGTTAATTCTGAAAACTCCTGTTTTTTGGAATACTTAATTTCGCGATACCGGGACCCTAACATTACCCCAGCAACCAT
>CAYGTH010000455.1:0-6176 GCA_964352745.1 uncultured Bacteroidia bacterium | reverse complement strand
GTGCAGACCCTGCGCGGAATTCCTCAGCCTCTCCTACAGCGCGCATTTGGCAAACATGGGCGCATGTTGTATCTCCGTTCGCGGGGCGAAGACGATGCACCAGTTATCCCCTATACCGACCGAAAATCCATTTCTTCCGAACAGACTTTTGCCAGTGATACCATTGACCTGAACCAACTCCGTTCCCGCCTCACTCACATGACCGAAAAACTGGCGTTTAACCTCCGAAAATCGGGTAAACTCACGGCCTGCATCACGGTAAAAATTCGCTACACTGATTTTGAGACTGTCAGCAAACAGGCCCGCATTCCCTATACTGCTTCTGACGAGTTCCTGATTACCAAAGCACTGGGCTTATTTGAATCCGTATTCAATCGCCGGGTACGCCTACGGCTGGTCGGCGTCAAATTCAGCCACCTTGTTCCCGGACATCAGCAGATCGAACTCTTCCAGTCCATCCCCAAACAAGTCAATCTGTATCAGGCACTGGATCAACTCAAATCCCGACACGGCGCACAGATTATCCGGCGGGCAAGCGGCATGGACGGCAAGCAGGTACATTGAAATTGGAGTGAAGAAGTTATGACACAGAGATACACTGAGCAAACACAAAGGGCCGCAAAGCAGGAGAGTGTATGACATTCAAGCACTTTTTGCGGGTTCCAATGGCACTGTTTTGTTTGATCGCTTTAAGCTTAAAGCGCTTGAACTTGTATTTAATCTTTGAATTTGAACTTGAACTTGAGCTCCTGCATCATATTCCATTCTCCAGAATTGCCTTTCCCCTGACTCCTGACTCCTCTCCCCCCCAAACAGTCCCCAACTTTTCTTATCTTTAGACATCATTTAATCATTCCATCCTATGTATCGAACCCTGTTCGCGTATGTGATTTATACCCTTGTGCTATTTACCCTGGTACCGGCCCAGCGTCGTGCAAAAATCAGTGAAGCAGACATCGTACAAGCCAAGTCGCTCCGGGAAGCACATCCCGAGGAAAAAGTAGTGGCGCTGACGAGTCGGGAACAGTACGAATTTGGGTTCGACGCACAAACCAAGACCGTTACCGTAGTCGAAAACAGCCTGGAACATTTGATTGCCACGACAGATCGGTCAAGTTTTACTGCGGTCAAGTTTTATGATCAAATGTCAGAAATCAAGCTGGCACGCGTCAGCAATCAAAATGATCGCCCCGTTGCCGCAGAAAAAGAGGATACCTATTATCAGAGTGATGATTATTTCTACACCGATGCACGAGTCGTCTATTACGATCTGGATTTTCCCAGCACCGGCGCTCAGCGAAAAGTTGTTTTTGAGAAACAGTATAATGATGTCAAATACTGCACCAGCACCTACTTCAGTCGGCCCTACCCCGTGGAGCATCGGGAGTTCCAATTCATTATCCCCGATTGGCTGGACGTAGAGCTTAAGGAATTAAACTTTGAAGGGCATGACATCAAGTATGAAAAAACCTACGATGAAAAGCGAAAGGCACAGGTCCACACCTATATCCTAAAAAATATTCCCGCTATGATTCGGGAGAGGAGAAGTCCCGGCCCCAGTCATATTCATCCACATATTTTAATTCTCGCGAAATCCTATACCCGAAATGGCAAGACGTCGCCCTTGTTTGGATCGGTAAAAGACCTCTATGCCTGGTACAAAAGCCTTGTGGATCAAATGGAGGATGAACCCACCCAACTCAACGAAAAGGTGACAGAGCTGATTCAGGGGGCACAAACCGATCAGGAAAAAATCAGCGCTATCTACTATTGGGTACAGGACAATATCCGATACATTGCGTTTGAAGATGGCATCGCGGGGTTTAAGCCGGAAGTCTGCCAGGAAGTATATGATAAGCGATATGGAGATTGCAAGGGTATGGCTAACCTGACCAAGCGCATGCTCGAAATCGCAGGCTATGATGCACGCCTTGCCTGGATCGGCACCAAACGTATCGCCTATGACTACTCGATCCCGAGTCTCGCGACCGACAATCACATGATCTGTGCTGTCACCCTCGATGGGAAACGTTACTTTCTTGACCCCACAGAGAAGTTCAACTCTTTTACCGATTACGCCGAACGCATTCAGGGGAAAGAGGTTCTCATTGAAGATGGCAGTTCCTACATCCTGGACAAGGTCCCAGTGATGGAGGCAGAAGACAATCTCGAAATCATTCGAGCAGACCTCAAAATTCAGGAAGGGCAACTTGTCGGAAGTGCGCAACACCTCTACAATGGAGAAAGCAAAGCCTATTTGTTATACCTCATCAACCAACTCCAAACCGATAAAATAGAAGAGGCCATTTACCGCTATATCACACACGGAGAAAAAAGCATTGATGCCTCAGAGGTTATTACTTCCGACCTCGGCAACCGCGAACAGCCCCTGACCATTACCTACGACATCGCACACAAAAATGCCGTTTCAGAATTTGGAGATGACATCTACGTTACGCTGGAGTTTGGGCATGAATGGAAAGACTATAGCATGGAGGATGACCGCCAGCTCGATTATCTCATGCCCCACAAACTCAAGATGTGGACAGAAACCAGCCTCGCAGTTCCCGAAGGGTATGTGGTACAGCAGTTACCCCAAAAGCTGGAAGAAACGCATCCAGATTTCTCTATGGAAATCAACTACCGGCTAGAAGGTCAGCAATTAATTTATACCAAAATCCTGACGTCCAACCATGCGGTCATTCGCGCCAAAGACTTCCCTCGTTGGAATGAATCGATCAAACGACTTAGCAGTGCCTATCAGGAACAAATCGTGCTGACCAAACAATAACACACCACATAAGTAGATGGACAGATTTTAGTATCGCGTACTTAGACCATGTTTGGGACAGAAAATTTGTTAGCGAAAATGCTGAATTTAGGGTTCTGACAAGTCATTTTGCGCAGAAATAGCGAGCTATTTCGAGTAAAAATGGCGAAGATCAGGTTCCTGAAGTCAGTATTTTCTAAGGAAATTAGCGTTCCAAACATGGTCTTAGATTGAATACAGTTGATTATCAGTCAGATAAAGTCTTTCATCTTTATACTAAAATCTGTCTATTTACTTAAATCTATCTTCTTATTTATAATTCATTCACATCATGCGAATACTATCCTACCTGCTGTGGGCAGGGTTAACCTGTATTTCTTTTTTTGCACTGGGGCAGCGGGCCAAATCTGCTGACGAGGTATTTTGGGGGGCGGATGATCCGGCCAAAAACATGCACAAGGTTCCGGAAAAGTGGCAGGGGGAATCAGCGGTCATGCTGTACCAAAGCTATGAATTCATTTACCACAATCAGGGGAGGTCTGTGGACTATGTGGAACGGCTTCGCAAGCGAATAGCTCTCTTGGATCGCTCAGCAGTAGAAGAGTTTTCAGAGTTTTCCTACGCCGAAAAATTCAAAGTCCGCAAAGGCAGCTACGGCAAAAGTGGAAAGGTACTCGCCGGCTTTAAGGTCATCAAACCCGATGGCGCTGAAACCCGAATTGATATGGACGATGTCGTTCAGCTGGAAAGCGATAAATCCGTTAAAAAGATAGCCATTCCGGGTCTGGAGCCCGGCGATATCATCGACTTTTATTATTATGCCTACGAGCCCTTTATCGCATTGGCCGAATATAAATTTGAACCCGTCGTAACGACCCTGGCGGACGACTATCCTATTGCCGAGCAGCGGATTTCGTTTGTCGTAGAGCGCGACTTCTATGTCAACTTCAATACCTACAATAATGCCCCCAAACTCGAAATCCAGGACGAAGGGAAGAAAACCATTACCTACGCCTTAATCGATCGGGACCGGGACAAAGTTGAGCAACTGCGCTGGTTTTCCCCACGTCGGGTATTGCCCACCGTCAAGTTTCAGGTTGTATTTGCCAGAAAAGGAAAACTCGTAGCATCTGCGGATGCCTTTCTGGGAGAGGATGGGCAGGTCAAAACCAAAGTTACAGCGGAGGAAGTGCGGGCCTTTTATGAGCCCAGACTCTTATTTAATCGCGACATCAAATCCATGCTCCGCCACCTCTCTCAACGAGAGCTTCTCGATTCCGGCAAGGAGGAAGAAATGATGGCAGCAGCCTATTATTATACCCGATATTCCTTAATTGTCAGCCAGATTGAACCCATTCTGTTTCTGCAGCAGGAATATATCTCCTACCTCTCCAGCTATACCTATGGGAACTTTCCCGATGATGAGGATGTGGTAGAAGTATTTGGCAGTTTTCTTAAATCACAAGGCATTCCATTTGATGTCGTGGTAGCCGAACCCAAGTTTCTAGGGACCCTGGACCAGCTTCTCATACAGGACGAAGTGGATCTCATGATTAAAATTCGGGACAAGCCCATCTTCATATCTCAATTTGGCTTACATACTAATTTTGGTTCAATCCCTCAATCGCTCGAAGGCACAGAGGCCTACCTGCTCGAACTCGACAATCGAGAAAAAATCTCAGGAGTGAGTCGGGTCGAAATCCCAAGCAGTACCCACCTGGACAATACCCATAAGCAAACCATTCGGGTAAGTATCGGGGAAAGCATCGATAAGCTATTTGTAGAGCGCACCGTCTCCCAAACCGGCTACAGCAAACTCAGCACTCAGTCTAATCTCACCCAGTACTATGATTATCTCCGGGAAGACTATGAACTCTTTCGAATCACAGACTATATCCATCGCGCTGACATCAACAAAAAACGAAAACCCGATGTCCGTAAGCAGTATGCGGAAAAACAGACCAAAGACAGAGAGGAGCAGAAGGACGACTTCAGGGAACAGGTAGAAGATGAGCTCGATATAGCAGTAGCAGCATATGAGGATTTTCAAATCATTTCGCTGGGCAGGCACGAAGACGATTTGGGTTTTTCCTACACCGAGACATTTGAACTCGGCAATGACCTCATCAAGCGAGTAGGCCCGAACTACCTCCTGGAAGTCGGCAAACTCATCGGCGGGCAGGTTGGTCTGGAAAAGGAAGAACTTACCCGGGAATGGGACATTCATATGCCTTATGCGCGATCTTTCGACTATGAGATCAGCATCAACATCCCCGAAGGCTACACGGTAGAAGGCGTGGATAAACTAACTTTCTCTGTTGACAATGACACAGGCGGGTTTATCAGCAAAGCAGAAATCAGCAATGGGCAACTGCTTATCCAGACTTCCAAATTCTACCGACACGCCTACGAACCTGCTGCCAACTGGCCCCTGATGGTCGAGTTTCTGGAAGCTGCCTATGAATTTACAGAGGCAAAAGTCTTGTTGAAGAAGGGGTAAGACTCGATTTGAAAGGCTAATTTACCCAGATAAATTGACTCAAAATTCCTCATGCAAGCATCACACCTCAGTTGGCTGATCCACATATTGCGCGTCCTGCTACTACTAGGAACGGTTGCTATTGGCTTGCTTGCCTTTCGCATGGACCTCCTCGTCCTTCATCCCAAAAAACTGGAAGCCAAGCACACTTTTACGGGATCAGGTACCGTTGAGGAATGCTGGATCGAGCAGCCAGATGGCGCGCGAATTCATGGGCTGTGGTTCACAATACCCGAGTCCAAAGGGCTTATTTTGTATTTTCATGGGAATGCCGGTAATCTCGACCGCTGGCAGCAATATGCGCCTGATTTTACCCAGCTCGGATATGAAGTCATGATGATCGACTACCGGGGATTTGGAAAAAGTACCGGCCCTTGCAGCGAAGCCGCTTTTCATGCAGATGCGCTCGCCGCTTATCGCTATATGCGCAAGCGTTATCCGGCTGATAAAATCACGATCTATGGGCGATCCCTCGGTTCAGGGCTTGCCACTCAATTAGCGGCGGCGGTCCCCAGTAAAAGACTTATCCTTGAGACTCCCTTTTTCAATCTACCAGATGTCGTTCGGTCTTATGCGTCGTTTTTGCAGGGAGCGATTCCCGATACCTGGGCTTTTCGGTCTGATTTGTTTATTCAACAGGTGGAAGTTCCTATGCATATTTTTCACGGCACAGCAGATGGGGTCGTTCCGTATCGGGAGGGGTACCGCTTCCGGCAATTACTTGGAGATCGCGTCGAATTCATTACGATTCCCGGCGGCGGACATAAAAACCTGGCTGCGTTTCCGGCCTACCACAAGGCTCTGCAAAAAATTCTCCGGCACTAAGTTTGGCTTTCGCCATTTTCAACATTATTTAGCTTCCAGATA
>CAYGTH010000454.1:0-6180 GCA_964352745.1 uncultured Bacteroidia bacterium | reverse complement strand
CATTAAACTCTGTCCCCAGAACCTCAACTTGTACCTGCCCGGCATGGACGATGAACCGGCTGAGGCGTTGGTTTTGTGCAGCTTTTCGTTCGACATCGAAAAAGGCCTCGCCTTCCAGCCAGATTTCGCGTGTGCTGTCGCCTTCAAAAGAGGAAGTGTATCGTAAGGTCGAATTCCCATTTAACACAACCCGGGAGCTGTCTGGCAACACGATGGTTCGGGTTTCTCCAAACTCGGTATGGTGGGTGATCGACTTGATCGGATTTCCCCAGAATTGGGTAATTCCTACGGCTGCCAGCAACAGCAAAGAGGCAGCAATACTGCCTATCCATGCATATCTGCGAGCGGCGTGGGGGCTGGCAGTATGATGAAGGGTAGGGACAGGGACTTCAGATTGTGCAATCTGGTCTTTGATTTGGCTTAATATGCGTGCAGAATCTGAGCTGTCTAATTCAGGAACAGTTTCGATCTGTTCCCATATTTCAGCCATAATATCCGTATAGTCAGCTGATGTATCCGTTTTGAGAAACCGGAACAATCGTTCCAATTCTTCCCGGTTACAGGTGCCTGCGAAGTATTTTGCTAGTAGTAGTTCTTTCGTGTCCATGAGTAAGTATTGTATCCACCTCTCATGTACTAATCCGACTCAAAAAACGAAATGGACTATCCGCCTTTCATTTTTTTTCATATTATTTTTTTCGCTAACTTGATTCTACACAGTTGGAATACGACCTCAACATGTCCCGGGACTTCTTCGACCATATACCAATTGCTACCCTGGTAGCTGGCCTCAACAAGGGGGATATGTCAGCCTTTGAGGAGATATATGCTCGCTTGCATCCGAAGGTCTATAGCTATTGCCAGGGGTTTACAAAATCCTCTCTGGCGAGTGAGGAAATTTTGCAAGATGTATTCGTCAAGCTGTGGCAAAAACGCGATCAAATTGATCCGGAAAAATCGATTCAGGCTTTTGTGTATAAACTCACCCGAGACCTCACTTTTGACTATCTCAAAAAGGTAGCACGGGATGAAAAATTGCGCACAGAAATGCTGAGCCGCTTTGTTGTTAGTACAGAAAGTACCGAATCTCAAATTATTTTTGATGATTATGCATTGATCGCAAAACGGGCGATCTCCAGTTTGCCCCCTCAACGGCAACGCATTTATAAACTCCGTCAGGAAGAAGGATTGAGTTATAAAAAAATAGCAGAAGAGCTGGATATATCGCCCAATACGGTAAAGGTCCAGTTGGTCAAAGCCTCCAAATCTATCAAGTCGTATTTATATACACATGCCGACCTGACATTTCCTGCGTTGGTTGCGGCGGCCTACTTACTGGATTAAATGATTTGGCCAGCAATGCCTATCTCCGTTATCGATTGATTACCGCCTCAGAACTTGCCATAAAGTGAGTTGAATTCCTCCATTTCCAAGCGAAAATAATTTTTTTTGCCTTGTGTTTGTGCAAACGTCTGCCCAGCAAAATCTTCTGACATATTCAAACAGAATGTTGATGTTTAGCAAAATGCTGACCTTAACAGCACGCTTATTTATCTGCAAACATGCGTATGAAATTCCCATTTCCCATTGGCCTCCTGATACTCCTCATCGGCTTAGGTTGCTCGCAAAATCCTCCTTCTAACGCCTCTGTGCAGCCTGTGGACCTCGTTGAGCCGCTCGTAGATGCAGCTAATTCCCGTTGGTTCTTTTTCAATTCGGCGACGCGTCCCTTTGGGATGGTCAACCTCAGCCCGGATATGGTCATCAATGGTGCCTGGAACTCCGGCTATCGCTACAATCAGGATACGATACGATGCTTTAGTCATATCCACGCCTGGCAATTGTCAGGTATTCCGGTTTTGCCTACTACTGGCACATTTAAAGGGCATTTGGGAGCTAACGAATATGGATCTAGCTATTCTCACGAAAATGAGACCGTTAAGGCAGGCTATCATCAGGTGATGCTCGATGACTACGGGATCAATGCCGAATTAACCGCTACTACCCGAGTAGGCTTTCACCGATATACCTATCCGGAATCTGACCAGAGTCATATCCATGTGGATTTTTCTACCTTCCTGGGACCCAACGATACGGAAAAGGGCTACGCCAAAAAAGTAAGCGACACCGAAATAGAAGGGTACGCCCTGATGGCTGCTACCCGGCGGAGACCTAAAGCGACCTATGTGTTTTATGTGATGCAGTTTGATAAAGCCTTTATAGAATTTGGTGGGTGGCAGGATCAACAACTCATCTCTGGGGAATCCGATATAGAAGGGGCTCAAACAGGTGCTTACGTTACTTTTCCAACAGAGGAAGGGGAGCAGCGGCTCATGAAAGTGGGGATTTCTTATGTAAGTGCGGAACAGGCACGTGCTAATATCGATGCGGAACTTCCCGAATGGGATTTTGACCAGACCGTGGCAGCCGCCAGAGAGGATTGGAATACCTGGCTCAGTAAAATTGAAGTGGAGGGCGGCACCGAAATTGAACAACGTCGGTTTTATACAGATTTATGGCATGCCTTGCAGGGGCGAAGAATCATCAGTGATGCAAGTGGCACCTATTGCGACATGACGGGAGCGGAGCGAAAAATTGGTCAAATCCCGTTGAAAAAAGATGGTAAACCTGCCTTTAATCATTATAATTCTGATAGCTTTTGGGGCGCTCAGTGGACCCTCAACACCCTGTGGCATCTGGTCTATCCGCGAGTCGCAGAAGAATTTGTGAATTCTATGCTGCTCATGTACAAAGATGGGGGATTGATTCCCCGGGGACCATCTGGTGGGAATTACACCTATGTGATGACGGGAGCTTCCTCTACACCATTTATCGTCAGTGCTTATATGAAAGGCATTCGGGGCTTTGATGTCGACCAGGCCTATGAAGGGATGCTGAAAAACCATTCGCAGGAAGGAATTATGGCAAAAGCAGGCTATGAACACGAAACCTCGCTTGGGGGCGGCATGGAGTTTTATGAAACGCGGGGGTATATTCCCAATCCGCTTCCTTATCCTACCCGGCACGGATACCACGAAGACGGCTCTGCCCAAACGCTCGAAAATGCATATCAGGACTGGACATTGGCCCAAATGGCAAAGAGTATGGGCAAAGACGCTGACTATGAAAGGCTGATGAAACGGGCAGGGAATTACCGCAATGTATGGAATGAGGAAATTGGATGGATGTGGGTACGTGAAATGGACGGCAACTGGCGGTCCCCTGTGGAAATCCTGAAATATGATCATGGCTGGGTGGAAGGAACTGCTGCACAATATACCTGGTGGGTACCCCATGATGTGAAAGGATTGATCGAATTGGTGGGGGGCAGAGATACCTTTAGCCGTAAACTCAATCAGTCTTTTGAATCCGGCGTTGCGCACGGATTTGTTTCCGCAAAAGTAGAAGACAAAATACAGCGGGATATCAACCGCAGTACGTATATCAACTACGGCAACCAGCCGAGTATGCAGATGATTTATCTCTTCAATTATGCGGGGAGTCCCTGGCTTACGCAATACTGGAACCGGGAAGTGATCAACGAGGTATATAGCGGTATTTCGCCTCAAAAAGGATACTCGGGAGACGAAGACCAGGGCTTGATGGGATCGCTTGCAGTCCTGCTCAAAATTGGACTATTTTCAACGCGCGGTGGTACTGCCGAAGTGCCCATTTATGAGGTTTCCAGCCCGATTTTTGATAAAATCACTTTGCATTTAGATCCCTCCTATTACCCTGGAAAGACCTTCACCATTGAGACACGTAATAATTCTCCCGAAAATCGCTACGTACAAGCTGCGAGCCTGGATGGAGATACCCTGGATCAGGCCTGGTTGTATCATCGTGATCTGGTGGATGGCGGTTCCCTTATTTTGGAGATGGGAGCAGAACCAAACAAAGACTGGGGGAGTGGAGAACAGGCGGCTCCGCCTTCGATGACGAAGTGAGGGCAGATGACATCCTCCCGCGCCTGCCCCCGTTCCTTCAAAGGAACGCCCGCAATCCCAGATCATCGATCTGGAAGAAGTAGCTTTTAGTGAAATGGAATGTGCGAAAGCCCCTTTCAAGGGGCTGCGGCTCGTGCGAGCGGGGATGTCCCTACTCCATAAACAAGCCCGGCAAAAACAAACTCAATTCCGGAAACAGGGTTACCAAAATCAGGACCAGGAAACTGACGAGCAAAAAGGGGAGACTGGCCTTGCTGACTTCGCCCATGGAAACTTTTCCAATACTGGAAGCGACAAACAGGCAAACGCCAACCGGAGGAGTTGTCAGGCCAATGATCAGATTCAGCACTGCAATCACAGCGAAATGAATCGGATCGACGCCGACGGTCATGGCTACTTTCAGGAGAATTGGAAATAGAATCAGCAGGGCTGCAATGGTCTCCATAAAGGTGCCGACAAAAATCAATAAGAGGTTAATCAGCAGGAGTACGAGGTATTTGTTGTGGGTGAATGCCAGGATCTCTCCCGAAATCCATTGGGGCAATCGCTCTGTGATGAGGATCCAACCAAACAGATTGGCGAAGCCTACCAGGACCATAAGTGAAGCGGAAGTTTTCATCGAATCCAGGATGACCACCTGAATATTGCGAAAGGTCAGTTTTTTGTACACAAATTTCCCGACCAGGAGGGCGTAGATAACTGCAATAACCGAGGCTTCGGTAGGCGTGAAAATTCCCCCGATGATGCCAAAGAGAATGATGAAGGTCATCAATAAAGCCCAGAAAGTCTCTATGAAGCCGCCCAGAATTTGCTGAAAACTACTGCGCGGTAGCCTGGGATACTTCCTTTTTACAGAAATCCACCAGGCGACAGACATGAGTCCTGCTCCCAATAGAAATCCGGGAATTGCCCCGGCAAGGAATAATTTACTAACGGACAGCCCACTGAGGGTCGCAGCAATAATCATCGGTACACTTGGCGGAATAATCGGTCCCACCGTGGAGGAAGAGGCCGTAACTGCACAGGAAAATCCGGCGTCATACCCTTCTTTTTTCATGGCGGGAATCATGACAGAACCGATACTGGCTGTATCTGAAACCGCTGTTCCGGAAATTCCGGCAAAGAGCATGGAAGCGCCTATATTGGCCAATGCCAGACCTCCCCGAATATGACCCAGCAAGTGGTTACAAAAAGCAATGATTTTTTCAGTCAGGCCGCCTTGATTCATGAGATTCCCTGCCAGAATAAATCCCGGCACGCTCAGGAGAACAAACACATCAATCCCTGAATACATTTTCATGGGCAAAATGATCAGGGGTATCCCTTCCAGGAGAACATATACCAAACAGGCCAGTCCCAATGAAAACGCAATCGGAAAACGAAGAAGCAGGCATACGATAAATACGCCAATCAGTGCAGCAATCATGAGCGAAGTTTATTAAGGGCCTTTTTGATTTCGAGTGCGGCATAGTAGGTGAGGCTACCCGCCATGATCGTCATGCTGAGGAAAGGAACTGCCATTTTTATGCCCATACTGGGGGAGGTTTCTGCATAGCCGAGTACGACCAGTTCTATGGAAAAAACGGTGATGACAGCAAATAGGATCAGGATCAGAATCGGGATGCTCAGGTCCATCCATTTTTTGTGCTGATCGGATAATTTTTCGTAGACCACATCCAGATGTACATAATACCGGTTTTTGAGCGCAATACCTGCGGCAAAAGAGATAGCATAAATGAAAAATAAACGGGAAGCCTCTTCAGTCCAGGAAGGAGCCTGGGCCAGAAAAAAACGGGCAAATATCTGCAAAGAAACTGTCCCGATCAGCCCATAGGTACTGAGGAGCGTGCCGTATTTCAAGACGCGGGTAATAATCGATTCTACCTGTTTCATTCTAGGGATTCCATAAACTCATTATACAAGACCTGCATCTCGGGTGTCAGACTCTCAAAGATCGCCTGCCGGCATTTTGCGGAGAAAGCCGCCTTATCAACCTCGATCAACTCCATTCCCTTATCTCTCAATTCCTGCTGAACGGCTTTTTCATTCTGGATAAACAGGGAATGCTCATAGGCCTGCATCTCTTTTGCTGCCTGCAAAAAGATTTCCTGCAAATCGGGGGGCAGTGCCTGAAATTGTTTTTCTCCCACGACCGGATATACCCAGCTTACCACATGCTCGGTGAGGTTTACATATTGCTGTACTTCTGCAAAGCCAGCACTCCGAATCATGG